>DJEQ01000073.1:3510-4133 GCA_002431355.1 Oribacterium sp. UBA5894 | reverse complement strand
CAGCATGAACGCACGAAAAAAGGAGAAACCACTCAAGTCTCTGAGTGGCTTCTCCTTTTCCTTTATAGTACGCGAAGCTGCGTGCAGTACGAATGTCAGCGGAAGCGCATTCCCCCATGAGGGGGCAGCTTTCCACATTTTGCAGTATCTATGGATGCCGCACTCTGAGTATCAGCCCAGCAGCTCTGCTGTGTGATCGAGGATCACGCCACCGTTCGTGCAGGCATCACAGATGCAGTACTTTACGCCCTTCTTCTTCGCATCCTCTGCGGCTGCATGCATCTTCTGCGCGGCCTCTGCACCGAAGACCTGCTTGCCCGCATCCGAAGCCGTGAAGCCGATCAGACCATCGATCGAGGTCACATCCTCGCGCAGCTCCTCGATAAACTGCTTGGTAAGCTCCGCGTTCTCCGGATCGGCGATCCACTTCGTGCCGATCTCCTTCAGCTCTGCGCAGCAGCTCCCGGCCGCAACCACCTTCTTTGCGTACTCTACCAGCTCATTTCTTGTCATAATGCTGTCCTCCTGTTCTGATTGAATCCTTGATGCGAGACTGATATAATGCCTATATCAGCAAACATATGTGCATTATAGTGCGTTCTGTAGGCATTGGCAAGAGCGGC
>DJEQ01000073.1:1485-3439 GCA_002431355.1 Oribacterium sp. UBA5894 | reverse complement strand
GCCCCACGGTTTCAGCATTGCCCACCCCACGCACAAGCGACAGGAGGACCTATGAATAATACCTTTTCCTTTAACCACTTTAATTTCAATGTTCTCGACCTGGACCGTTCCTTAAAGTTCTATAAGGAAGCCTTCGGCCTCGAGCCGGTGGAGGTCAATGATCACGAGAACTTTACGCTTGCGTTCCTCGGGGACAATACGACGAGCTTCCGTCTCGAGCTCACGTACATGAAGGATCGGAAGGAGCCGTACGACCTCGGCGAGCAGGAGTTCCACCTCGCCTTCCGTACGCCGAACATCAAGGAGGCACATGCGCTTCATACGAAGATGGGCTGCGTCTGCTTCGAGAACCCGGCGATGGGCATTTATTTCGTGGAGGACCCGGATGGCTACTGGATCGAGGTGATCCCAGACCGCACGAAGCCGCAGTCCTGGCCGGAAGCATAAGTCGAGAAAATGAAACCAGAGAACCTTCCAGGCTGAAAAGACATAGTGGAAGGAAAGGAGCCGGACCTGTGTCCGGCTCGATTTTGCAGATGCCAGCCTGCGGATTTTACGCGTGGCATAATGATAAAGAAGGATCATGATGGATTTATTTGACTATATGGCGGAAAAACAGAAGGAATCCGACGCACCGCTCGCTTCACGCATGCGCCCGGAAACCCTCGATGAAATCGTGGGGCAGGAGCAGATCATTGCGCCTGGCAAGCTGCTCTACCGCGCGATCAAGGCGGATAAGCTCGGCTCGCTCATTTTCTACGGTCCACCTGGCACCGGCAAGACGACCCTCGCGCAGGTGATCGCCCATACGACGAAGGCCGATTTCGAGCAGGTCAATGCCACCATCGCCGGGAAAAAGGACCTCGAGGAGGTCATTGCCCGCGCGAAGCAGAACCAGGGTGGCTATGGCCGGAAGACCATCCTCTTCATCGACGAGATCCACCGCTTCAATAAGGCACAGCAGGATTACCTCCTCCCCTTTGTCGAGGACGGCACCGTGATTCTGATCGGTGCGACGACCGAAAACCCATATTTCGAGGTGAACGGCGCACTGATTTCCCGCTCCCGCATCTTCGAGCTGAAGCCGCTGTCGCGCGAGAACATTGCAACGCTCATTGATCGCGCCCTTACGGATACCCGAAAGGGGGTTGGCTCCTTCCATGCCTATATCGACCCCGAGGCCCGGGAGTTTCTCGCTGATACCGCGAATGGCGATGCCCGTGCCGCGCTCAATGCCATCGAGCTTGCGGTGCTTACGACGGATCGCGACACCGACGGCCGCATTCATATCACGCTGGATGTCGCCTCCGAGTGCATTCAGAAGCGCGCTGTGCGCTATGACAAGGACGGTGACAACCACTATGACACCATTAGCGCCTTCATCAAGTCCATGCGTGGCTCCGACCCGGACGCCGCCGTCTATTACCTCGCGCGCATGCTCTCCGCCGGGGAGGACATCAAGTTCATTGCCCGCCGCATCGTGATCTGCGCCTCGGAGGATGTGGGCAATGCAGACCCCATGGCGGCGGTGGTGGCGACGAACGCCTTTCTCGCCGTGGAGCGTGTCGGCATGCCGGAATCCCAGATCATTCTCGCGCAGGCCGCGACCTACGTCGCCTCGGCTCCGAAGTCGAACGCCTGCTCTGCCGCCATCTTCGAGGCCATGCAGGAAGTGCAGCAGTCCGGAAATCTTCCGATTCCTTCCTATCTGCAGGACGCCCACTATAAGGCCAGCAGCAAGCTGAACCGCGGCGTCGGCTACAAGTATCCGCATGACTTCCCAGGCAACTGGGTCGAGCAGCAGTACCTTCCAGACGGCGTGAAGGACCGGGAGTTCTATCACTATCCGCATGCGCATCGGAGGAAGGGAGAATGAGTCCTTTTTGTGGCGGCGGCCCCGAGCTGGATACTCGAAGTCAGTACTCCGAGGTCGGAAAAATCTAAAATCGGACCT
>DJEQ01000073.1:0-1382 GCA_002431355.1 Oribacterium sp. UBA5894 | reverse complement strand
CAGAGGGTGCTAAGGAAAAATTACTCTAAGGAGACGATGCCATGATAAGCGCCAACGGCGCAGGCATCGTCGTTTGATTTTGCCACATACGTGGCAAAACGGCCTCGCCGCCCGGGGGCATCCATGTGCCTCGGGCACATGGATCAGTTTCAAGTGCTTCTAAAAGGTCCGATTTTGATTTTTGCACGCCCTCTTCATATTCCTTCGAGTATTCCAGCTCGGAGCCGCCACGCCCTGAAAGCACGTCTGTCTGAATTTTAATAAAGCCTTAAGAGGAAAGAAATGGAAGTGATCTCGCTCTCGTGTTATCTTATAGTTCGCTGATTTTTTAGGCTGGCGCAATGTGGATGATTTTCCGTGCTTTTCATGCTTAAAAATCATGTTTAGGAAGTAAAAGACAGATCGAGACTGAAGGAGAATGGAATGAAGAAGAGATTAACATACACGATACTGGTAACGATGGCGGCGCTGTCTCTGGCGGCCTGCGGTGGAAAGAAGCAGGAGAGTGGAGCAGCGGATGCGGCTGTGGAAGGCACGATCGCCACGGATGGTATGAGTGATGTTTACGCTACGGTACAGAAGGTGGACGGGACGCAGCTCACGGTAGAGCTTGATGATGGTAATAGCATGACCTTCGATATTTCGGATGCACATGCAAATCCAGTATGGACCTGGATGCCAGGCGATGAGGTCGACATCTTCTATGAGGGCGAGGGTGATCCGACGGATGGTATGAAGGCTACCGAGGTGCAGATGAGCATGCCGTATGAGGATTCGACGGGAGATTACAACGAGGATCCGCAGGTTTATGGTGAGATCACCGCGATTTCCGATGATTCTGTCACCGTACGCGAGGAGGAAGGCAAGAACGAGGACGGTGGTCCACAGGATGGTACGGAGTATACCTTCAAGCGCGCATCCTACGGTATCGACGTCGGTGACCCACAGGTCGGCACCTATGCGCAGGTCCTCTACATTGGCGATCTCGGCACGGACGGTGCCACGACCTACCGCATCCTGACCGATGACATGATGGACGATGACGCATCCGATGTCTATGCTGTACAGGGCACGCTCTCGAAGTTCGAGGACGGCATCCTCTACCTTCAGTGCGACGATGGCACGGAGTTCAAGTTCACGACGAACGATGATGAGCAGATGAACGCGGATGCAGAAGCTGCGGTTGGCAAGAAGGTCAAGGTCAGCTTCATTGACTCTCTCCGGAGACGTGTAACTTCAGCCGACAGCATTACCGTGGTCGAGTAAGCAAAATCTAGATATCCCACATTTTTCTAAAACCAATGCCCGCGGCACGCGCCCGACGAAGGGATTCCGGTCTGCTCCGGGTCCCTGTGCGGACGTCATGCCAGTGAAGAAATGCA
>DJEQ01000112.1 GCA_002431355.1 Oribacterium sp. UBA5894 | reverse complement strand
GCAAAGAGATGGAAGAACGGAAATATTCGGGTCGCCTGCATTGGCTTCGAAAATCAGACAGCCAGTGATTCGAATATGCCGCTTCGGGTAATGGGCTATGATGGCGCAGAATACCGGGCACAGCTGGCGAGTGATCAGGAAAATCTGTATCCTGTAGTGACGCTGGTGCTTTACTTCGGGCATGAGCGACCTTGGAGCGGACCGTTGACATTGAAGGAACGGTTGGATATTCCGAAAGTATTTGAGCCGTATGTAAATGATTACAAAATTAACCTGTTTCAGATTGCTTATCTGAAGCATGAGCAGGTAGAATTGTTCCAGAGCGATTTCAAGGTAGTGGCCGATTATTTCGTTCAGAAGCGGGAGAAGGGAGATTATGTTCCGAGCGCGCAGGTTCTGAAGCATGTGCAGGAAACATTGCAGCTGCTCAGCATTATGACAAATGACCATCGATTTGAGGAAGTTTATAACGAAGCAGTCGATGGTCAGAAGGGAGAGGTACGCAATATGTGTGATGTGCTTGATAAAGTGGAGAATAAAGGAAAAATTGAAGGAAGAGCGGAAGGAAGAGCAGAAGGAAAAATCGAAGGTAGAGTAGAAGGCAAGGCCGAAGGGAAAAGCCAGATGGCGATTCTGATGAAGACACTTTTCGCGGAGAACCGAATTGAAGATGCGAAGCGTGCTGCGGAGGATGCGGCATATTGCGATGAACTGATGGAGCAGTATCGGATCGGCTAAGGAAGCATGTAAGGCCCGTGGGACCTGGTCCTGGGGAACGTGGTGCCAGGCCCCAGGAAGCCGAGCTCGCAGGTTCTGAAGCATGTGCTCTGAAATTTTGGAACAAGAAGGTGTCAGATTCCAGTAAGGTATTAAAAATAAAGGGAAGGGAGGAAGATAATACGTAAGATAATACGTAAGATAAATATATGAGTGAATATAGACCTCCGTTTACAATAACCAACAAAATATTGGCATACGTATCATCAATATCAGAAAAAATAGGACGAATAACTACGATCAGTGACCTTGAAGCAAAGCCACATTTAAGAAGAAATAATAAAATCAAGTCCATACACGCTTCGTTGAAAATTGAAGCAAATTCTTTGTCAATTGGACAGGTTCGAGATGTTATAAACGGTAAAACTGTGCTGGGAGAACAAAAAGAAATTCAGGAAGTAAAGAATGCGTACATTGCTTACGAGCATCTTTCAGATATTGACCCATATAGTATCTCGGATTTAAAGAAACTGCATGGCATGATGACCAGATTTCTTGTGAAAGAGTCAGGAGCGTTTCGCTCAGGCGAAGAGGGTGTTTTCAATGGTGACCAGTGCATTTTTATGGCACCGCCAGCACGACTTGTTCCACAGCTAATAGAGCAATTATTTGCCTGGATGACAGAAGAGCGAGAAGATGTCCATCCATTGATCATGGGGAGCGTGTTTCACTACGAATTTGTATTCATTCATCCGTTTTCTGATGGAAACGGCCGAATGGCAAGATTGTGGCACACAGCACTTTTATCACGATGGAAACCTATATTTGAATACATTCCAATCGAAAGCCAAATAGAAAAATTTCAGGATGAATATTATGATACGATTTCAAAATGCCATGTTGCAGGTGAATCTACGCTTTTTATTGAATTTATGTTGTCTCAGATCGATAAGATTTTAGATGATCTTTCCGTTCAAATTCATCAAAAGGGTGAGTATCTTTCAGAACCGGTCCAGAAGCTTCTGAAAGTTATGGAGTATGATATTCCCTATACAAGTAATGAGCTGATGGAAAGGTTAAACTTGAAGGCAAGAGAAGGATTCAGAAGAAATTATCTTCATCCGGCTATGGAACTGGACTTAATCAAGATGACAATACCGGATAAACCAAACAGCAGAAATCAGAGATATATAAAGCTATAAGGATCCCGTGCCACTTGGCGCAATACCATTGCCAGGCCCCGGGAAGAATGTGGGAAGTTTGGATTGTTAAGTAAGAATAAATTGTGAAAAAGCGAGGCGAGGCGTGTGCTGATGAATACACCGGAGTATCTCTCCATCATTGAAAATATCAAAAGTGAGATCCAGGCCGCACAATATCGTGCAGCAGTTCATGCGAACACAGATATGCTGCTTCTCTACTATGATATCGGTTGCGTGATCAACGAGCATAAAGCATGGGGCAACAAGTTTATAGATAATCTTGCCACAGACATTCGGATGGCTTTTCCGGAAAGCAAGGGATATTCTGTTCGTAATCTGAAGTACATGGCCAAATTCGCTGAGACGTATCCTGATCGTGGATTTGTGCAGACGGTGTCTGCACAAATTCCGTGGTCCCACAATATTGCAATTCTGGAAAAGGTTAAAGATCCAGAGCAACGTGTATGGTACATTCAAAAGCTGTAGCGAGACATTGAGCAGGCACTGGTGCGGGATGTGACCAAGCTGCTTCTGGAACTTGGAACGGGTTTTGCGTTTTTGGGGAATCAGTACCATCTGAATGTTGGCGGCGATGATTTTTATATCGACTTGCTGTTCTATAACTTGAATCTGCGCTGCTATGTGGTTGTCGAACTGAAAACAGGGGAATTCAAACCGGAATACGCCGGACAGCTGAACTTTTATCTGTCGGCTGTGGATGGTATATTAAAGAAAGAGCAGGATAATCCGTCCATCGGTCTGCTCCTGTGCAAGAGCAAGAACAACGTGGTGGCAGAATACTCCCTCAAGGACATTTCCAAGCCGATTGGCGTGAGTGAATACAAAGTTACCAGCAACCTGCCGGATGATCTGGAAAAGCAGCTACCGTCCGTTGAGGACATCCAGAAACGAATTAAATGATTCAAACTGCCCACATAAATAGTGGGCAGTGAACCTTTTGGTGTGAGAAGTTTGAGATGATTATCAAATTAACCTGTTTCAGATTGAAGAATTCCGGTGTCAGGCCACAGGAAGAAGGGAGAGGTACGCAATATGTGTGATGTGCTTGATAAAGTGGAGAATAGGGGGAAAGCAGAAGGGAAGGCCGAAGGGAAAAACCAGATGGCCATTCTGATGAAGATATTATTTGCAGAGAATCGTATTGAAGATGCGAAGCGCGCTGCGGAGGATGCTGCATATTGCGATGAGCTGATGAAGCAGTATCGCATTGGCTGAGAAAACATGTAAATCAAGGCTTGATACGATTGGTATGTGTGCGGCAGAGCTTGGAAGAAAGTGAAGGCGATGAAATTAAGCAGCAGAAGGAAATCAGGACATATTTGCAGGAAACGTTCGGAAAAGAACGTGGAGAGGAACTGTATAAACAACAAGCCAGTTTGCTGAACATGCTGATTGAGAGGATCAAAGGCAAGTCGGCCCGCCAGAGAAAAACGCTGATTCAGACGATTCTCCCTCGCATCGCCATGTATCAGATACTGCAGAAGGCGGGTCTTCCAGAGGAAGAAGTGAAAGCGTATATGCGGGGATATATCATGCATGTGGTCGGAGCGAAGAAGCATGCTTTGATGGTGAGCATGGAAAGGATCCCCAGGTTTTACTTCCTGTACAGCAGGATTTTTCTTCAAGTTGTGCGCGGCTCCGATCTATGGGAGAGCGTTCAGAGGCATGACCGGGATTCCTTTGATGTGACGATGAAGCAGTGCCTCTGGCATACCGCCTGCGTGGAAAATGGCTGTCCAGAGCTTTGCCCTCTATTTTGTGACGTGGATTATGCAACCTATGGCGGACTCCGAAAACTCGGATTTTCGCGCACGACGACGTTGGGATATGGTGGAAATTGCTGTGATTTCCATTTTTATAGAAAATAGTGTGGATGCCGAGCCGTGACGCCAGGTCTCAAGAGTAAACCATAGTATTATCAGAATGTGTGACCGAGCATGGCGTCAAGATATATACAAGAAGCTGGTTTTGGAAATCGTATATATGGTTTTGGCGCCGTAGACCTGAATTTTCGATCAATAGTATATACAGGAAGCTGATTTCTAAAATCGTATATATGAAAACGGCTTATTTCAAAAGGCAGTAACTGAGAACATATATACGATTTTATAAATAAAGGGTTTGTATATATGAAAAGCTCAAATTTCAAGGAAATACCGCCAAAAGCATATAGACGATTTTTGAAAAAGCAGGTTCATATATAGTACGCTTATAAGCGTATGCCGATTCTTCGGAAAAACTATATACAGAGCGCCACTTTTCAGAATCATGTATATTTTCAGCACGGGCAGCCATGGATGGTAGCAGCGCAAAAATAGATACGATTTCTGAATTTGGAATTATATATCTATAAAATCCCGCCCATCCGCAAGTACAGCTTGACATGAGCAGGTCAGGCGAGTATCCTCTCACTATAACGCTTTACCGTGATAGCACAATGAAGCATACGAATGGGCATGATAAAGCACGGAGAGGACGAAATGAAGTTTAAAGATGCGCTCCATGGAACTTCTCCTATCAATTATTGTTATATCGAGATTCTAAGACATGTTGTATACTTATGAAATGGTGCTATTCACAGTAAAAGGATGGCATATGGAAATACATCGGGAGGCGAGCCATGTCGAAATTTTTTCACAGTGCATATCGGAATCTGACACCCTATACACCGGGCGAGCAGCCGCAGGATAAGAAGTACATTAAGCTGAATACGAACGAGTCGCCGTTTCCACCGGCGCCGGGCGTGATCGAAGCGGTCAATGCTTCCGAGGCGATGGATCTTCGTCTTTACTCGGATCCGGAGCTGAAGCCGCTGAAGGCGCAGCTTGCGGAGAGCTTCGGAGTTGACACAGCGAATGTCTTCATTGGCAATGGCTCGGATGAGTGTCTGAATTATGCGTTCATGGCGTTCGGAGAGGATGGCTTCGCCTTTCCAGATATCACCTACAGCTTCTATAAGGTCATCGCAGAGCTCAATCACGTACAGACGGATGTGAAGCCGCTGCGGGCGGATTTCACGATTGATCTCTCCGACTATCTCGGACCGTCCACTTCGGAGGAAGCCAATGCTGACGCCGGAAAAACCGTCGTGAAGGCGGAAGGCAATCAAACCTCAACGGGAGCTCAAGTCGACGCGGACAAGGCTGCTGCGAGAGGAGAAGGGGTTCCCATCAAGCAGAAAATTTATACCGGCATCGGAAAGGCCATCGTGCTTCCAAATCCGAATGCACCGACGGGCATTCCGATTTCACTCGATGCGGTTGCGGCGCTCTGCGAGGCCAACCCGGATCATGTCGTCATGATCGATGAGGCCTACGTAGACTTTGCAGATACGGCGCTCAGTGCCGTTCCACTTACAAAGAAATATAAGAACCTTCTCGTGACCCAGACCTTCTCGAAGTCCCGCAGCATGGCGGGCGCACGGGTCGGCTTCGCGATCGGCGATGCCGCGCTCATCCAGGATCTCGAGACGCTTCGAAATTCCAACAATCCGTATAACGTGAATCGTATTTCCATGAAGTGCGCGATCGAGGCGCTGAAGGATACCGCATACTTCGAGGAAAACTGTGCGAAGATTCGTGCGAACCGGGCCTGGACGAAGGCCGCCCTCGAGGAGCTCGGCTTCCACGTACTGAAGAGTCAGACGAATTTCCTCTTCGCCGAAAGCCCAGAAATTTCCGGCAAGGAGCTCTACCTTCGCTTGAAGGACAATGGTGTACTGGTGCGGCACTTCGATGATCCGAAAATCACGAATTTCAACCGGATCACGATCGGCTCCCGCGAGGAGATGGAGCAGTTTATCGAGACTGTAAAGGAAATTCTGAGCTTCTGAGGAAGTAGGCAGAAGATATTTCATGCCGACGAAAATACGCTCCATCCGTGAAGCTGCGGGAAAGCATTCGAATCGGCGAGGCGTGGACGAGCGACGATCGGGCAGTAGTGTTCGAATGAAAGAAATAGGGAGTAAAACATGAGAGTAGCGGAAATCAATCGCGTGACCAATGAGACCGACGTACAGCTGTGGCTGGATCTCGATGGGGATGGTAAGGAATCGGAAATCAAGACCGGGATCGGCTTCTTCGATCATATGATGACCCTCTTCAGTCGACATTCGGGGATACAGATGAACCTGACCTGCGAGGGTGACACCTGGGTCGATGACCACCACAGCGTCGAAGACATTGGCATCACGCTTGGACAGGCGGTGTCGGAGGCGCTCGGGGATCGCAAGGGCATCCGACGCTACGCGAGTCTCACGCTTCCGATGGATGAGGCGCTGATTCTTGTTGCCGTGGACATCAGTGGCCGCGGCGGCTTCTATGGGGACATCCCATTTAAGACAGAGAAGATCGGACGCTTTGATACCGAGCTTATCGTGGAGTTCTTCCAGGCCTTCGCGCAGAATGCGGGCATCACGCTCCATATCCGTGAGCTTGCGGGAGAGAACAGCCATCACATCGCGGAGGGCTGCTTCAAGGGGCTGGCACATGTGCTGCGTGAGGCGGTTGAAATCGATCCGCGCTTTGCAAACGAGATCCCGAGCACGAAGGGCGTGCTGGCGACACCGACAGGAGAGTAAAGAATGCGTGTGCGCATGGCAGTGCGGTCGAAATTAGAAAAAAGGCAGTACAGGACTGCACTCCGTGAGTTGCGTTATCAGTGGATGCTTGCAGGCAGGTCAGGCACCGAGCTGTGTATGCCGGATATACAAAGGATGGAACAGAATGACGGAACAGAAGCTCAATGAACTCTACGAGCGCTTCGGCTATCGGAAGTTCAAGATGACGAAATTTGAACCCTATGATCTTTATGCAGACAACCGCGATTTCCTGAAGTCAAACCAGCTTATCACCTTCACGGATCTCGATGGCTCACTGCTTGCGCTGAAGCCGGACGTGACGCTCAGCATCATCAAATCAAACCTCGGTGGGGAGGAGAAGGTCTACTATAACGAGACGGTTTACCGTCCGAAGGACAATCACTACCGCGAGATTCTGCAGTCGGGCGTCGAGTGCATTGGAAAAATCGATGCGTATTCCGAGGCGGAGGTAATCGCACTGGCCGCGGAATCCCTGAAGCTGATCGGCGAGCACTTCGTGATCCGTGTCTCGGATGCCGCCTTTCTGCAGGAAATGTTTACGACCATGGGGCTCAGTGAAAGCACCGTGGCGGAGGCCCTGCGTCTCTTCTCCATGAAGAATACGGCCGGCTTCGATGCCCTCGTGCAGGAAGGCAAGCTCACCGAGGCGAGTGCCCGGACGCTGAAGTCGCTCGCGGATCTGTATCTTCCATTCCGGGAGGGTGCGGCGGCGCTTCGTTCCTATGCGATTTCCAATGCCTCCGCCCAGATGGCGGAGCACCTCGCGAAGCTCTCCGATATCCTGGAGGCCTTCGGTGTGCTCCCGTACATTTATCTCGACTTTTCACTCGTAAACTCCATGGACTATTACAACGGCCTTATTTTCCAGGGCGCGGTGGAGGAAATTCCATTTACGGTGCTGTCCGGTGGGCGCTATGATCGACTTCCGGAGAAGATGGGAAAAAAGGTTGGCGCGATCGGCTTCGCGCTCGACCTCGATACGGTTGCGAACTATACAAGCGTACGAAAGGTGGCCGATGTCGATGTTCTCGTGCTCTACGAGGAAGGAGAGGAGGCGACGCGCGTCGCAGCGGTCATGCATGCGCTCAGCGCACGTGGCCTTCGGGTACGAAGTCTCCGTCGGGAGGAGCAGGACCACGTCGAGCATAAAATTACGGCGCGTGAGACGCTTTCCTTAGTGGAAGCCGAAGCGCTTGCAGTCAGCTCATGCGATGGGCGCGTGAGCACAGAAGCTCAGGCGATCAGCACATGCGCTGCAGTGGAACAGGGAAGTGCAGGGAATGACTCTATGAGAAAAAGTTCGGCAAAGGGGCAGGAAGGAGACGGCAGATCATGTTAAATGTTGCACTGGCGAAGGGCCGTCTCGGCGATAAAACCTATTCCATGATGGCGCGTGCCGGCTTTGACTGTCCGGCGATTCTGGAAAAGAACCGAAAGCTCACCTTCGAAAACCCGGAGAAGGGTGTCCGCTACTTCTGGGTGAAGCCTTCGGATGTAGAAATTTATGTAGAGCGTGGCGCTGCCGACATTGGCGTCTGTGGTGCCGACATTCTCCTCGAGTACGAGCCGGATGTCTATGAGCTTCTGGACCTCGGCTTCGGGAAATGCCGGATGTGTGTCGCGGGACCGAAGGATTTTTATGACAATGAGGAGCGGACGCTTCGGGTGGCGACGAAGTTTGCACATATCGCAAGCCGCTACTATGAGTCAATCGGCCGAGACATTGACATTATTAAGCTCAATGGCTCCATCGAGATTGCGCCGATTCTCGGCTTAAGCGACGTCATCTTCGATATCGTGGAGACGGGGAATACACTGCGAGAGAATGACCTCGCGGTGCTGACGGAGGTCGTGCCGATCAGTGCACGGCTCATCTGTAATAAGGTCAGCTTCCAGTTTAAGCATGATGAGATTCTGCGGCTTCGGGACGGACTCGCGGCGATCGTTGCAAGTGGCGAGAAGGTGGAAGCCGTGAAGCTGGAGCATTGACCAGATGACCAGGAAAAGCAGGAACCGCCGGAGCGCAGAGGGCAATGTTGGAGAAATGAAAACAGAGGAAGCAGAGGAGCAGATCTGAAAGGGGAGAAACATGATCAGAATTTTCGAAATGGGAAAAATCAGGGACGAGGAGATTTTTGCGCGCTTTGAGCCGACCTCCAGCGTCGAGGATATCGTAAAGGACATCATTGCCCGTGTACGGGCGGAGGGCGATGCAGCGCTTCGTGCGTACAGTGCAGAATTTGATCATGTCGACCTTCAGGACTTCCTTGTGAGCGAGGCGGAGATGCAGGCGGCACTTGAGAAGGTGGAGCCGGAATTTATCGCCGTCCTCGAGGAGGCGGCCGCCAATATTCGTGCCTTCCACAGTAAGCAGGTGCGAAACAGCTTCATCATGGCCGACAAGCCGGGTGTGATTCTCGGGCAGCGGGTGATTCCGCTTGAGAAGGTCGGCCTGTATGTGCCGGGTGGTACGGCTGCCTATCCATCGACCGTGCTCATGGATTCGATTCCGGCGAAGATCGCAGGGGTCGAGGAGATCGTGATGGTGACGCCACCGAATAAGGAGGGTTCGGTCAATCCGTACATTCTTGCAGCGGCGCACGTGGCGGGCGTCGGCCGGATTTTCAAGGTCGGCGGTGCGCAGGCTGTGGCCGCCCTTGCCTATGGGACGGAATCCATTCCACGCGTTGATAAGATCGTGGGTCCGGGCAATGCCTTCGTGGCAGAGGCGAAGAAGCAGGTTTTCGGACAGGTTGGCATTGACATGATCGCCGGTCCGTCGGAGGTGCTGGTGCTTGCAGATGGAAAATCGGATCCACGCTTCGTGGCCGCGGATCTTCTGAGCCAGGCTGAGCATGATAAGAATGCGTCCGCCGTGCTGATTACGGATTCCATGGCGCTCGCTGAAGCGGTGCAGCAGGAGCTCGAGGTGCAGCTTCGGGAACTGAAGCGTGAGGACATTGCCCGTGCCTCGATCGACCATAATGGAAAGATCATCGTCGCACATGATCTTCGAGAGGGCATCGACGCGGCGAACCGCATCGCTCCAGAGCATATGGAGGTCTGTGTGGACCAGCCGTTTGACTACCTGCCACTCATTAAGAATGCAGGCTCCGTTTTCCTCGGACGGTACAATGCGGAGCCGACGGGTGACTACTTCGCAGGTCCGAATCATACCCTGCCGACCTCGGGTACGGCGCGCTTCTACAGTCCGCTCGGCGTCGATGATTTCGTGAAGAAGATGCAGTACAGCTACTACACAAAGGACGCACTCGAAAAGGACTACGATAAGATTTCCATGTTTGCGAATCGTGAAGGACTTACCGCCCATGCGCGTGCCGTCGACATCCGCTTCGGAAAGGAAGCACGGGACTGACGCCGGATGGACCTGAAGCCGTTCTGGATACAAGACGATCCCCGGCGTTCACCGGCACGATGAATGGATCGGACGAGTGCAATGAACAGAACCCGGCGCGATGGCCGTGCCGATCGAAGACATTGCCCTGACAAAAGCGCAGATGCAGAAAGGAAATGGTATGATTGCAATTATTGATTATGGTGTCGGAAACCTCTTTTCACTGAAAAGCTCCTTTCACGCCATCGGCGAGGAGGCTGTGGTGACCTCGGATCCGGCCACAATTCGCGAAGCAGATCATGTGATTCTGCCGGGAGTCGGGGCCTTCGGGGATGCCGTGACGAAGCTTCGGGAGCGGGACCTGTTCGACTTCGTGAAGGAGCAGGCGGCAACCGGCAAGCCGTTTCTCGGGATCTGCCTCGGCATGCAGCTGCTGTTTGACCGTTCACTGGAGTATGGCGAGCACGAGGGGCTCGGACTGATTCCTGGCGAGGTGCGGCCGATTGAGGGCGTGATTCCGGCAAATCTCGACATTCCGCACATGGGCTGGAATGCGCTGCACTTTGTGAAACGCTGCCCTCTGTTTCAGGATCTAAAGGAAGGCGACTGCGTCTACTTCGTGCATAGCTTCGCCGCCTTTGACTGCGAGACAGACCTGACCGCGACAGCAGAGTATGGGGTTCCGCTCACCGCGGCCGTGCAGAAGGGCATGGTTTTCGGCACACAGTTCCATCCGGAGAAGAGCGGGGCTGTCGGACTGAAGATTTTAAAGGCCTTTGCTGCACTGTAACTGCTTCCTCGAGATCGCTTCATTCAATGCGCAGGCTGTATCGATGAGACAACGATGAAATCATGCAGATGAAGATATCCATCTGCACGTGCAGGAAAAGAGAAGAGATAGGATAACACAAGAAAGGGAAAGAGATGCTACTGTTTCCGGCAATTGATTTATACGACCATAAGGTAGTGCGTCTTCTGAAGGGAGACTATCAGAAGATGACGGTCTACAGTGACGATCCGGTCAGAACGGCACAGGAGATTGAGGCGAAGGGAGCCAGCTGGCTTCATCTCGTGGATCTCGAGGGCGCAAAGGACGGCACGACACCAAACTTTGACGTGGTAGAGGGCATCTGCCAGAAGACGGACCTCCAGGTGGAGATCGGCGGTGGTATTCGGAGCCTCGACACGATCGAACGCTATCTCAAGGCCGGGGTCGCCCGGGTGATTCTCGGAACGAAGGCCGTCACGGACCCACTGTTTCTACGGGATGCGCTCGCCCACTGGGGAGAGCAGATCGCTGTCGGTGTGGATGCAAAGGAGGGAAAGGTCGCGGTCAAGGGCTGGATGGAGGTCCTGGATGTCGATATGTTTGATTTCCTGGGACAGCTTCGAGACCTCGGCGTAAAGACGGCCATCGTGACGGACATCTCCCGGGATGGGGCGATGAAGGGCACAAATCTGCCACTTTATGAGCGGCTTTCCAGACTGGAGGGAATTGACATTACGGCCTCCGGAGGCGTGTCGACGCTCGACGATCTTCGGGCGCTCCGTGAGATGAAGCTTTATGGCGCGATTCTCGGAAAGGCCATGTACAACGGAGCCGTGTCGCTCGAGGATGCGCTGAGGCTGGCGCGAGGCTGACGCCTGATAGCTGTGACAGGAGATTGCGACAGACCAGATGCATGAAAGACTGGAGCCATGGCGGAGCATGGGCCTGGGAAAAGCAAGCAGAAAGGAAAAACAGATGATCACGAAACGTATTATTCCATGTCTCGATGTGCGTGATGGACGCGTAGTGAAGGGGGTTAATTTCGAGGGACTCCGTGATGTGAACAGCCCTGTGGAGCTCGGAAAATATTATAGCGATGCGGGTGCGGATGAGCTCGTTTTTTATGATATCACGGCGAGCTTTGAGGGGCGGAAGCTCTTTACGGATATCCTCACAGAGGTGGCGCAGCAGATTTTCATCCCCCTGACTGTCGGTGGTGGCATTAACACCGTGGACGATTTCGATCGCGTGCTGAAATGTGGAGCAGATAAGGTCTCCGTCAATTCGGGCGCCATTAAACATCCTGAGCTTATTAACCAGGCGGCAGAAAAATATGGAAATCAGTGTGTAGTGCTGTCGGTGGACGCAAAGCGTGTGGATGGGAGTTATCATGTCTTCCTGAATGGCGGACGCATCGACACAGGCATGGATGCCCTTCAGTGGGTGAAGGAGGGCGTGCAGAGGGGCGCTGGCGAAGTGGTGCTGAACTCCATCGATACCGATGGCGTGAAGCAGGGCTTCGATCTTGCGATGCTCGCGGCAGTGAACCAGCTCGTGAAAGTGCCGGTGATTGCGTCTGGTGGTGCGGGCTCCATCGAGGATTTCGTGACGCTGTTTCATGAAATTCCGGACATTTCAGCGGGACTTGCGGCATCGATTTTCCATTTCGGAGAGGTGAAGATCGAGGACCTCAAGGCGAGACTAAAGGAAGAGGGCATCCCGGTACGGATGTGACAGGCATGAACGGGTGCCCGCATAAAGGAGCACTCACCCCGAGAAAACATGAAAAGAGGAGTGTACATGAGCGTAGAGGCTTTTGACATTGAAAAAGTAAAATTTGATGAAAAGGGGTTGGTGCCGTGTATCGTGCAGGATGCCGAGACGAAGCGGGTACTGACCCTTGCATACATGAACCGCGAATCGCTCGGGATAACCCTTGAAAAAGGACTTACCTGCTTCTGGTCCCGCTCGCGGCAGGAGCTCTGGCTGAAGGGCGCCACGAGCGGAAACTATCAGCACATCGTGACGATGGAGGCGGACTGTGACTGCGATGCCATTCTGGTGCAGGTACGGAAGGATGGCCCGGCCTGTCATCGTGGGTGCGACAGCTGCTTCGATGCTTCTCTTCGGAAGGACTGGCCGGAAAACAGTGCGGAAGTGGAAAAGGCAAATCTTCAAAAGTGAAGGTATATGTACGGGAAGCAGGGATGGAACTGATTTGGACGCATGCGCTACTGATGACGATCGGGCTGAATAGAAGGTCTGTGCGCGAAGCGATGATGCGGAGAAGCAGGCATTGACCTGATCAGAAGAAATGTGGAGATGGATGTATGGATTCAAAAGACGAGCTGATGGACATCTATGATGGAGAACGAAAGCGGACGGGGCGTATCGTGCCACGGACGACCTTCCTGAAAGAGGGAGAGTACATGCTGTATGTGCTCGCACTTATCGAGCGACCATCGGATGGGCGCTTTCTCATTACGCGGCGTGCGCTCACGAAAAAGTGGGCGGCCGGAGCCTGGGAAATCTCAGGCGGTGGTGCGCGTGCCGGGGAGGACAGCTTTGCGGCGATTACGCGGGAGGTGCGCGAGGAAACGGGGCTCGACATTTCCGGGATTCCGGCGGCAGAGCAGACGCCGATCTACAGCTATCGCAATGAGGACCTGAAGCGTGGCGATAATTACTACGTGGATATTTATCATGTGAGGCTGGAGTTTTCGGAGCGGGCTGTGACGATCGAGCAGTCCGAGGCCATCGATTTTCGGCTGGCAACCATGGAGGAAATCCGGGTGCTCCATGAAGAGGACGCATTTCTTCATTATGCGCGGATTCAGGAGGCACTTGCCAGTGAGAAATCGCAAGTATAGGCACGTTTTTTGCTTTTTTTGCTTGATGTGACTATGCGAAATTTGATTTTTATAGGCATTTCCCATTAAATCACTTTAAACGTGCCTATGCCTTTTCCTTGATGAACTGTCCAACTATAGGCATGCACCTTGATTTTCGGTTCAAGCATGCCTATGCTGAGAGAAGCAAGAAGGAAAAGGCGCAGGCATGGAAGCTGACTTTAACAAGAACGTGCCTAAGCCGGAAGCAACCGGGGCAGTGAACCATAGGCATGGAAGCTGAATTCAGCCAGAGCATGCCTGCCTGCGAGTGAAAGAGGAGCTATGGAGGATTTTATCAAGGAGAAAACCACACTGTATCATACGCAGGATCCCCTGGGCCAGCGCATCGAGGTCTGCGAGGGATGCTACAATGAGGAACGCATGCGTCTTCTCCTCGTGGATGGAGCCATGCAGTCCGCGCAGTATCTGGAACCCGCCCTCGCGGGTGAACTTCCCTTTGAGTATATGCGAGAATTCTCCTGGATCTATCGACTGAAGCCAGATATCGAGCGTGTGCTGCTGATCGGTGGGGGCGGCTTCGCGTATCCGAAGTACTTTCTTCAGCATTATCCTGAAAAATCCATTGATGTTATCGAGCTGAGCCCGACGATTGTGGACATCGCCCGGGATTATTTCGGACTGCGCGCGCTCGAGAAGGCCTACCCGGACCGGCTTCGGGTCCTTGTCGGGGATGGGCATGCGTACCTGAAGACAATGGCAGAGCCTTCTCACCTTCCCTATGACGCGATTCTGAATGACGCCTACATCGGCTATAAATCAAGTGCGTCCATGCAGGCCTCGGCGGAGCTTTTCCACCGTTGCCTTACAAGCGATGGCATCTATGCTGCCAATATGGTGACGGCGCTTCGCGGACTTCGATCCATTCATATGCGTCGCGAGCGGAAGCATTTTCAGAAGGTTTTTGAGCATACCTTTCTGATGCAGTGTGATGAAGAGATCGATCCCTTCGTTCCGCAGAACAATATTTTCTTCGCATCCGATGCTCCGTTCGAGATGTAGCGTGTGCGTTCGATCACTACGTCTGTTTCGGACCAGCGCTTTGCCAGAGGCAACTCGAGCGAAGGCCTTCATTACAACACCACCCGCTGTATCCCCACTTCATCAGGAGGAATCCCATGAAATTACATGCAAATTATCATACGCATACGACGTTCTGCGATGGTTCCGACTCGGCGGAGGCCGTGGTGCAGGAGGCTATCCGAAAGGACTTTACGCATCTTGGCTTCAGCGGACACATGGATCCGGGAGTTTTTATGGATTTCCAGGCGTATACGGCAGAAATCTGTCGCCTGCAGGCGGCCTACCGTGGAAAAATCGACATTCTTCGAGGTGCAGAGCTGGACAATGTCTACGATCCGTGCTGTGTGGCGGGAAAACGGAAGACGGATGCCGTACAGATCACACATGAGCGTGGAGCCGCCAGCGGCACCGTCTTCAGCGAAACCTCTGGACTCGAAGCTTCGGGCGGTGGCGCGAAGAGCAAAATGCCTGGTGGTGATATCGTCGAGATTTCCAATCGGTGTGGCGGTAGCACCAAGAGCAAAATGCCTGGTGCAGAATATACCATCGGCTCAACACACTTCGTGCCAGTGCCGGGAAGCACGGTATGGTCGCATACCGCTGCCTTTGGCTCGCACCGTGAGGGCTCTGAAAACTGGGATCTGATTGGCGTGGATGGAGACATTGGCCTCCTCCATGATCAGTGCAAAAAATACTATAACGGAGATTTCTATGCACTTTCGGCGGATTACTACCGCTTTGAGGCATGCGTGGCAGAACGCTTGCATCCGACCTTTATCGGCCACTTCGACCTCATTACGCGCTTCAATGACCTGAGCCGCGAGGATGGTGGTCACTTCCTCGGTGAGCAGAGCGAGCGCTATCTCGGACCGGCACGCAGGGCTATGGCGGCGCTCGTGCCCTATGGCGTCCCATTTGAAATCAACTGTGGTGCCATGAATCGTGGACGGAAAAAGGAAGTGTATCCGCGTCCGGAGCTTCTGAGGGAGCTGCATGCCCTTGGCGGAGAAATTCTGATTTCATCGGATGCGCATCAGAAGGAGCTTTTAGACGGCGGCTTCGAGGAAGCCATGGAGGTGGCGCGTTGGGCTGGCTTTACGCATACAAATCTTCTCGTGCGGGGAGAGAAATCGGAGGGGCAGCGCAGTCGGAACCGTACAGAGGCGCTGTGTGATCAGGAGCACAGGGAAGCGGAGAGGCATCCGGATAGGCCGTATACCTGGCCGCAGGCAGAAAGAAGAGTCGCGAAGAACACAAACGCCGATGAGGGCGGACTTCTGTACTGGCAGCCTGTGCCGCTTTGAGGAAGAACGCTGCCGGGAATGTACCGTATTATAATGAGAAAGAATCGCAGGTGGTGGGAGCATCCTCCAGGGAGAGGGAGCGGGCTCATCCGGAGGAAGGACCTGCAGGTGAAGAGAGAAACCACAGGTGGTGGGAGCACTGGAATGGAAATACGAAAGAGTAAGGCTGAAGATCTCGGCCGAATGATGGAAATATATGAAGAAGCACGGGCGTTTATGGCTTCGTATGGCAACCGGGAGCAGTGGGGAGATGGCTACCCGAAGCGGGACATCCTCGAAGAGGATATCGCGCTCGGTCGAAGCTATGTGGTCACCGAGGGCGAGCGCATCGTCGGGACCTTCGCCTTTTTTATCGGCCATGATCCAGTGTATGATGTCATCACCGAAGGCCACTGGACCGAAGACCGACCGTATGGCGTCATCCACCGCGTGGCCTCCTGCAGTGAGGCCCGAGGCATTGGCCATGCGTGCTTCGAGTTCTGCACGAAAGCGGCAGATTATGTACGCATTGACACGCACGAAAAGAATCTGCCGATGCAGCAGGCGCTTACACGCTATGGCTTTCACTACTGCGGAAAGATCCGGTATCCGATGAACGGCGAGCGGATCGCGTTTGATTAT
>DJEQ01000127.1 GCA_002431355.1 Oribacterium sp. UBA5894 | reverse complement strand
TCATTCCAGATTTCGAGTGGCGTTCCCTGTGGCTTCGCTGCGGTCGAACCGCTTCCCGTGCCTGCTGCTTTCGTAGCTCCTGCACACGCTGCAGAACGTGCCCCCATCGCTGTTTCTGACGGTGAAGCACTCTCTTCCCGCGGGGAAAGTGCACCCACCGAGGGGGTCTCTCCACTCAGGTCGTCGGCATTGAAATTGCGGACGATGCGGTAGGTCTTCCCCTCGTGCCGAAGCCGAAGCTCCCCGCCGAAGGTCTCCGGCGTGTCCCACGGACGGTATTTCTTATGCAGGCGCGCGGCACTGCCGACGCCCGGCCGACGCTCCAGCCCATAGAGCATGGCCTGCAGAAAGGCATGGAGGGTCGACTTTCCGGCCTCGTTTCGTCCATAGAGGATGTTCATCCCCTCGCCGAAGCGAAGCGTCACATCATGGAACTTGCCGAAGCCGTCGATATGAAGGTCGATAAAGCGCATCACTCGCCTCCTTTCTGAGATTTCAGGAGCGCATGGATGCCATAGTACAGCGCCTTTTTCTCAATGTCACTCATGTCCTCCGGATGCTCGCGGAGAAGCTTTCGGATGTAGAAGCCGATCATGTCGGACGGATGCTCGCGGTACAGCGCCACAAAGTCATACTGCGGCTCCGACACATCCTCCACGGACACAATGCGGTAGCGCTCACGAAGCGACGAGAGATCGAAGCGTACCTCCGGATCATGCTTTCCGACGATGCGGAGGCGATAAATGTTCTTCACGCCGCGCTTCTCA
Source organism: Oribacterium sp. UBA5894 (assembly GCA_002431355.1). Classification (GTDB taxonomy): domain Bacteria; phylum Bacillota; class Clostridia; order Lachnospirales; family Lachnospiraceae; genus Oribacterium. The sequence goes on along the minus strand of DJEQ01000127.1, from coordinate 3,846 downwards.
ATCTCTCCAGAAATCAGTCGCTGAAGCTCCTCATTCGAGGTCCGCTCCGTCACGGAAATCTGAAGCGGCACATAGCTCACCTTCGCAAGCGGCAGAAACTCCAGCTTCTGAAGCTTATGCGTGATCGGATGGAGGTCGCCGACGAAGATGCCATGCGGCCCGGTCTCACTCTGCTCGAGCGGCTCCGGGGACCCGGCATAGACGATCTTCCGTTCCACGAGCTCCGTCGGCTTATGGAGATGTCCGAGGGCAATGTAGTCAAACGGTGCCTCTGCGAGTGACGCGCTGTCGATCGGCAGATGCTCCGCGTCGCCCCCATGCGCGAGCAGAATGTGGATGTGTCCATCCGCCTCCGGATGAATCGCATCGAGAACCGATTCCCGCAGCTCCCGCGTATGGTAGGAAAAGCCATAGACCTCGGTATTAATGTCATCGAAGTAGACCGTTTCCGGCGTATCCTGCAGGAACCAGGTCACATTCGGACTCCAGTTGAAGCTGAGGATCGCCGCATTCGGCTCGATCCGATCATGCTCGCCCGAGATGATGACGACATGCGTCGACGGAATCGTGCCGAAAAGATAATTCAGCTCCTGCAGATCCCGGTTCATCGGCTGCCGATGAAAAAGATCACCCGCAATGAACAGGCAGTCCACATTCAGCTCCCGGCACTTCTCGATGATCGCACGAAAGGTCGATTTAATGTCATTGGCCCGGTCCTTCCCCCAGGGCTGGTCCGCATCCGGTACCATGCCCCAGTGAACGTCCGCTACATGAATAAAACGCATGATGACTCCTCAATTCGATACGTGTAAAGACACAGCTCTTGCACGAACGCAGCTCCTTCTGAATTCGATGCGTGCAGGCAGGGATGCCACATCTCTGGTGCCGGCGTAGCTTCTCCTGCTTTAGATGCGTGTAACGAGCGCTTCCGTCAGCTTCACGCAGTGCTCGATCGCCTGCTTCTCGAAGGTCGGATAATCCACATGCGCGGAATTGTCCGCCTTGTCCGAAATCGCGCGAATGATCACAAATGGAATCTTATTCTGCCATGCGATCTGCGCGATCGCTGCACCCTCCATCTCACAGCACTTGCCCTGGAAGCGCTTGATGATCCAGCTCTTCGTCTCATCGTCGGACACAAACTTATCGCCACTGCAGACGCGGCCAATGAAGGTCCGGATCTCCGGGTTCACACGGCGGTTCTCCTCCTCGGCCATGCCGATCAGGCGGTCATCCGCATGGAAGGCCATCGTACCGACGCGCGGGATCTCTCCGAGCTGGTAGCCGAAGTTCGTCGCATCCATGTCGTACTGCACCGCATCCTCCGAGAGGACAATGTCTCCGATATTGATGTGGGCGTCGAGGGAACCGGCAATGCCGGTGTTGATGATGCAGTCCACCGCATAGCGGTCGATCAGCAGCGCCGTGCAGGCGCCTGCATTGACCTTGCCGATCCCGGAACGAACGACGGTGACATCCTTTCCGTTCAGCTGGCCGGTCACAAACTGAAGTCCGTTATGCACCTCTGTGACGGCGTTCTCGAGGTCCGCCTTCAGCTTCTCGACCTCCTCGTCCATTGCTCCAATAATTCCAATCATAGTTAAACCTCAAATGATGTATTTGTCCGTTCGGCGACTGCGCCAGGCGACGGACACGTCCTGGCTTTCGACGTCCAGAAGAGCGCCGGTTCATTGCTGCCTTTTCAGGCATCGATCGTGCATCGAAGGCATCACTTTTTCGCGGTTGCGAGCACCTCCTGCAGCACGGCGATGACACGGTCGACGCCATTGCCCTGCTCGGACTGCTGCATCGCATGGATATACTCGGCACGCTTCGCATATACGGTTTCAATGGCCGTGGCCAGAAGCTGCACGTCCTTCTCCATCTCATGCTGGTCGAGAACATAGCTGAAGCCCTGCTTTTCGAAGGACTTCGCGTTCAGAATCTGATCGCCGCGGCTCTGATCGAGCGGCAGTGGGATCAGGATGTTCGGCTTTTTCAGCGCCAGCAGCTCGCAGATGACATTGGCACCGGCACGGGAAATGACGACGTCGGCGAGAGCGTAGAGATTCCGCAGTCCATCGGAGAGGAACTCATACTGCCGATAGCCCTCGGTGTCGGCGAGGGTCTCGTCGAGATTGCCCTTGCCGCAGACATGAATCACGTCGTAGGTCTTCAGAAGCTCTGGCAGAAGCGCGCGGAGGGCGTTATTGATGGCGACGGAGCCGAGCGAGCCGCCGATCGCCATCAGCACCGGCTTTTCGCCGCTGAAGCCCGTCATCTCAAGCCCATCCTCGCGGGTTCCCTGGAGAAGCTTCTCGCGAATCGGCGAGCCGGTCAGCACCGCCTTTCCGGCTGGAAGCGCCTTCGTCGTCTCCGGGAAGTTGCAGCAGATTCGGCTTGCGGCACGGAGGCAGAGCTTATTCGCGAGGCCCGGCGTCATGTCAGACTCGTGTGTCACGACCGGAATGTGCAGGCTGTGTGCGGCCCAGACCACTGGAACGGCTACGAAGCCGCCCTTACTGAAGACGATCTCCGGCTGAATGTTCTTTAACGCCTTCTTCGCCTCGCCGAAGCCCTTCAGCACGCGGATCGGATCCGAGAAATTCTTGAGATCGAAGTAGCGACGGAGCTTGCCCGTGGAGATCCCGGTATACGGAATCCCCTCGCGCTCCATCATTTTCTTCTCGATGCCATCGTAGGAGCCGATATAGTACGCCTCGAAGCCATCCGCGCGAAGCCGCGGGAGCAGGGCAATGTTTGCGGTTACATGACCTGCGGTTCCGCCGCCGGTCAGCACGATTTTTTTCGTCATGATCGTCTGTATGCCTTTCCTGAAAAATGATACGGAAGCGCGCGTCCGGCATATGTCCTGCCTGCGCGTAGAGCTCCCTCTTATCGCTCGTTGTTGAGCGCCGCCTGCAGCTTCTCGCAGGTATCCGCAAGCTCCGCCGCATCGGTCGTACCCGGCTTCCAGAGCACCATCTCGTCCTCCTCGCCATAGCGCGGAATCACATGCGTATGGAAGTGATGCACAGTCTGACCGGCCGCCTCGCCGTTGTTCTGGACGACATTGAAGCCCTGCGCGCCCAGCGCCTCCATCTCCGCAATGCCGATCCGACGTGCGAGCGGCATCACCTTCGCAGAAATCTCATCCGGAAGCTTCGTGAGGTCCTCGTAATGCTCCTTCGGGATGATCAGGACATGGCCACGGGTGGCCGGGCTCGCATCAAAAATCACACGGAAGGTCTCATCCTCATAAAGGGTGGTCGTCGGAATATCTCCATTGGCTAATTTACAGAAAATACAATTCTCGTCTCTCATATGCTATACTCCTTTCGGATGCGGTTCCGTACCCGTGCTTCGACCAATGTCTTCGGCCTGCACTCGTTCACACCGCGCTCCATGATGCGTGTTTCACTGCACCGGCTTCCCGCCGCGCATAAAACCGCATGGTTATTAGACATTATAATATTTTGCATTCCGATGCACAACATAGAAAGGCAAGAAGATGAATTTACCAAAGGACCCCGTCATGCTCTTAAGCTACCTGAACACCCAGCTCCGCGACAACTATGACTCACTCGAAGCACTCTGTGCGGCCGAGGATGTCGACCAAAAGGAGATCGAGGACCGGCTCGCAGCGATCGATTATCACTACAGCAAAGAGCAGAATCAGTTTAAATAAATCCAACCGTCGAGCACGGCTGCTTCGGCGCCGACATGAAGGTCGAGCTTCTGAACGACGGCCCCTTCACCCTCATGCTCGACTCCCAGCAGCTGTTTGGAGAGTGAAAGCGGTAAGCTCCTGGACATCCACTATTTCACGCTTACCTCAACGCTCAC
>DJEQ01000092.1:9055-9433 GCA_002431355.1 Oribacterium sp. UBA5894 | reverse complement strand
CAGATCTTTACAAGACAGTTTGCAAGAAAGAATGTTAAAAATAATTTATACATATCATAAATTACATGAGGCCCGGTTTTCAGAATATAGCATAAGTTAAGCAAAAAGAGCCTGCGGAGGCAGACTCTTTTTGCTTGCAACAATATTAAATGGCTATCGGCATTATGAAGACACGTGTTTACATTTGCCGCAGAAATTCCTTAGCCTGTGGAAGTGCAAAATCAACATATCCGTATACGGGTGCAGTAAGAACGCCTTTTTTCAAAAGCAAATTTACATTTTATTTGGGCGGAGTCTAATTGAAGCTTTTGAAAAAAGCTTCAATTAGACTGGCAGAGACGCTCCGCGTCTTGCCCAGGAGAAGAAGAGCAGGCAGAA
>DJEQ01000092.1:0-9005 GCA_002431355.1 Oribacterium sp. UBA5894 | reverse complement strand
TTCTGCCTGCTCTTCTTCTCCTGCTGCCCAAATAAAATAAAAAATCCCGGGAAGCAGGAAGCGTCCGGGATCGTTTATAAAGGATTTTGTTTTAAAAAAGGATTGTGCCTGATGTCTTTTTCAAGCATCTTTATCATACCGAAAATCCGTTTGGAGTGCTTGAAGAAAAGCGAAATGTCTGATTATGAAATTCTTAAGACGCTTCTTCATTTTTTTAAATCCTGTGGATACTGCGATCCATGCCCTGGGTGGCGTCTTCATGTTCCCGTCGTGGTCTACTGATCGCGCTCCATGCATACCTCGACGTCGATGTCCGGGGCGAGGGTTTTCAGTGTGGAGCGGAAGACGTCTTCATCGCTTTTGACACCAGCGACGGAGCCGTAGTGTGTAGGAATCGCAAGCTGTGGGTGGATTGCTGCAGCGAGCGTGGCCGCTTCCCTGGCATCCATGGTATAGGTGCCGCCGATCGGAAGAAGGGCGACATCACAGCGTACATGTTCGGCTTCCGACGTGATGTCGGTATCGCCTGCGATGTAGATGCGCTGCTCTCCGTCGTCCAGGAGATAACCGATCCACTGCTGCTCCTTCGGATGGAAGCGTTTGCTTGGATTATACGCCGGGATGGCAGTGATTCGGAGACCGCGGAACGTCATCGTTTCATTCCAGCCGAGGAAATGCTCGTGCGCATCGTCGATCCCGGAATCCTCGGTGCTGCCACGCATGGAGGTCGGATAGACGGCTTCGGTCGTGGTCTTCCGAACCTTTGCGATATCCTCGACGGAATAATGATCGTAATGTGCATGTGTCACAAGCAGGAGGTCCGCATCACCGGGGGCCTCCAGAAGATGAAACGGATCACAGTAGATGACGAGGTCCTGCTGCGCCGCATCCTTCATCACAAGTCGAATTGCTGCGTGGGTAATCACACGAATTTCTTTTCCTGTTGTTTTCATTCCGACTCCTTTCTCTTCCAGGCGTTCTGTCATGGATTCATTCTTTCCACGTGATGGGTATTTCTTACGCGTGAAACATGCACTCGCTAGGTGGTCAAGGGATAAAACCATACACTTACGGGGTTTCTTACGCGTGAAGCTCTGCGAGCAGCAGGAGGCTCGATACATGGACGGCCTGAATGCCGGCACACTGAAGCTTGTCGAGTACTCCGGCACTGTCATCGATGAACAGGTGCGGTGTGTGCATGCCCGCAGGGCGCTTTTCAAGGACGCTTCGTACGGCATCAGCCTTCACATCAGTTCTCGTAAACAGAATATGGTCTTCTGGAAACAGACCCGGGTAGCAGCGCCGGATAAAAGCGATCTTCTGCCGATCCTGATATTCATTGCCAGACTGGCTCACGACATAATTCTCTGCGGGATCTGTATAGGTTTCAATATAGTCCCGAATAAAGGAAGGCGCCACGGCATACTGGTAGAGATCATGGCTTTCTACAAAACGGTCAAATTCCTGATCCGATACCGCATTGACTCCATCCGCGCCATAGGCATAGACCGACAGAACTCCATCGATATCGAAAAAGCGGACCAGATCCCGTCGCTTTAAAAGTGCGGTATCCAGGCCCAGCTGGTACTTCGGATCAAACAAAATAGAACCTCCTTCTGAGCATTCTTCACTTTTTCTTTCGCGCGGCTTCGATTTCCTCTGCCGTCATATGGTCGAGCATGGCATAGTCCATATTGTAGGTCAGGAAATCATCATAGTCGTACAGATCTTCAAACGTGGCCAGGCGCACATCCGGGTCCATTTCATCCCGTTCGTCCGTCAGGTACTCATTTTTCAGGACATTTATAACATATTTACGGGCTTCCTGTGGCATGGACCGCGCCGGACTCAAGCCCTTATCCTCACAGTGGTGAATGTAGCTGTGCAGGGCGGCATGGAGGGCATACTCCTCATAGATGTTCGGAATGAAGTCATCCTTCGATTTTACACCCTTTAAAAGGCTTAAAAAGGCCGTGGCACCGTCCTGTCGATCATAATGATCCGGAAAATAAAAGTGAATGTTCTCCTGATACTCCTTGTCTTCTGGCAGAACCTTCAGATAATTCTGACCGGCAGCGCCTTCAATGTCATTGATGAGAAGGGAGGTAATGCGGTCATTGATGAACTCACGGATGAAGGCATTGGCCTCGGGATCCCTTGTAAAAGCAGTATTGATATGGAGCATGGTTGCCCTCCTGTTTTTCTTAAAGTTATAACAGATTTACGGTGACAGCGCTACCCTTTCCAGCTTCACACGCATGCTGAGTCGACGCTCGGTCGGGAGCTCATCGAACTGAATCGTATAGGCCGACTGATCGAGATCAACGTCCTGAATGGTTCCGAGGCCGAAGGCACGGTGCCGCACGCGATCGCCAATGTGAAAGAGCGCGGCATCGTCATGCGACGTAAAGCTACGATCAACGAGAGCGATATAGCTCTTCGCTTCCTTCAGGAGGCCTGCCTTTGGGGCTTCCGTGAAGTGCAGAAGTGCAGGATCGATGTCCAGGATAAAACGTGACGGATAGCGTGGAGAGCCATCGAAGTTGCGCCCGGCGGCTTCCGAGAGGTAGAGTCCCTTTTCGGCACGTGTCATGGCAACGAAGGCGAGGCGCCGCTCCTCTTCCATCCCTTCAAGTGTCTTCACCTTTTTCGACGGGAAGATGCCCTCACTCATGCTGCAGAGAAAGACGTAGGGAAACTCAAGCCCCTTTGCGGTATGCACCGTCATGAGCTTGACACGATCGCTGCTGTCCTGGATGTCCATGTTGCTGAGCATGGCGACGCTCGTAAGGTAGGATTCCAGGTCCGTTTCCTCGCCCGCGCTCGTCTCAAAGGAGAAGACGGCCTGCTTCAGCTCTGCAAGATTATCGAGGCGATCCTGGGCCCCTTCGGTACGGAGGAGTTTTTCATAGCCGGATTCATTCAGAATACTGGTGAGCACTTCGGAAATCGTTCGCTCGTGGTAGCTCGCCGCGTAGCCTTCAATGAGTGCAACGAATTCCTTTGCCTTCGTACCGCGGAAAATTTCCTGATCGAGATTCTCGACGAGGGCGCTGTAAAGGGTGCCGCCGTGCTGATCCGTATACTCCTCCAGAAACTTCATGCGGCGAACCCCGAGGTTCCGCTTCGGGACATTGGCGATGCGGCGGAAGCTGAGATCATCCTTATAGACGATCATGCGAAGATAGCACAGCGCATCCTTGATTTCCATGCGACCGAAAAACTGGACACCTGAGTAGATCGTGTAGGGAATCTTCGATCGAAGCAGCACCTCCTCGATCGTCCGGGTAACATAGTGCGCCCGGTACATGACCGTCATTTTGTTATACGTGACGCCCATCTGATGGAGCGTCTCAATGTTCTTTACGATCCATTCCGCTTCCTTCGTGCTGTCCTCTGCGAGGTGACAGACGACTGGTACGCCCGCTTCCTGCATCGGGATCAGCTCCTTCTCGATGCGCTGCCGGTTCTTCCGGATGAGTGCATTGGCCACAGCGAGAATCTCGGGTGTCGAACGGTAATTTTCCATCATCATGATTGTTTTCGTTCCCGGATAATGCTGGTCAAAATCGAGAAGGTACTTTACATTGGCTCCTCGCCAGGTGTAGATGGTCTGATCCGGATCGCCTACGATAAAGAGATTGTGATGGTAGCCGCACAGGACCTCCATCAGGCGATACTGGAGCGGGTCAATGTCCTGAAACTCATCAATCTGGATGTACATGAGACGCTTCTGCCACTTCTCGGCGATGTCGGGATGCTCCTGGAAAATGTAGAGGCTCAGGATGATGAGGTCATTGTAATCAACGGCGAAGGTCTTTCGTTCCTGGTAGAGATAACCGTAAAAGAGGATGTCATTGACCTCAGTGGCGTCAAGGTATTTCTGGTGAAGATCTTCGATGGGGAGCGCAATCATATCGAGAAAATAGCCCGGCTCCGTGAGGCACTTCCGCATCTCAAACATATCCCGGGCGCTGGAAAAGGTCTTATCCCGCAGCGTGAGGCCTCGCTCCTCATAAATGATCTTCAGCATTTCATCGATGTCACTGTTATCGAGCACCATGAAGCGCTTCGGATAGCCGATGGTATGGCTGTCTTCCTGCAGGATGTTGACACAGAAGCCATGGAAGGTATTGATATATCCGGTGTCGTTGTCCCCGGTCAGCTGATGAATGCGCTGGCGCATCTCATTGGCCGCCTTATTCGTAAAGGTTACGCAGAGTATATTTCCAGGCAGCACGCCGAGCTCGTTCACGAGGTAGGCAAAGCGATGCGTGAGGGCTCGCGTTTTTCCAGAGCCTGCGCCCGCAATCACGCGCACGAAGCCCTCCGTCGATGTCACGGCCTCCTGCTGTGCTTCATTTAATCCTGAAAACAGATCTTCCATGCTTCGTACCTCTCTCGCTGTAGCACTGCCCATGGTTTCCATAGGACCGACAGCTGCTCATGAAAATAGAATAGCACATATGTTCTTCTGACGCAAGAAAAAGCACCACCCTCTACAGGTGGTGCTTTCCATCGATTGTGTCTTCCTGCGACTCCAGTCACAGGAAGACACCGTTTCTCTTTTATACCTTCACCAGTGGCGACAGCTCCCCATCCGACAGCAGAATCAGCTTCTCCGTCGCACGGGATTCCGCAGTATACAGACGGTGGCGATACAGCTCACGATCCGGATAATCGCGCACGGAGGCATCCGGCAGGATGACGGTATCAAACTCGAGTCCCTTCGCAAGCTTCAGCTCCATCATGACGACACCGCTCTTCGGCAGGGCCTCATAGGACTGAATGATGTGTGGACACTCGTCTCCCAGCACGCGGCGCATCATGTTGATGCCGGTCCAATCACAGCAGACGATGGCGGTGAGTCCTTCGGTCCGGTCATTTTCCTGAATCACGCGGCGAAGCTCCTCCACATAGTGCGCGTGGTCATCAAAGGCCAGCACGGTCGGCTCAATGCCCTCCCGCTGTACGGAATTCGTCTGTACTCGAATCTCCTGTGGCAGGAGGCTCGTAAACAGTTTCGTGATCTCCGGAGAGGAGCGATAGCTCGTCATGAGCGACAGCTCCGTGACCTCCTTCCCCTGCTCCGTGAACATGCGCTTAATGTCGTCGAAGCGCACCGTACCGCTGTGGATGGACTGGAATTCGTCCCCCAGGAACATGAAGTGCGCATTTCGGAAATAACGTGCCAGCAGCATGAGCTGTGCCTCGGTGTAATCCTGTACCTCGTCGACAATCACGTAGCGCGTGTTGCGATCGGAGGTGCCGGTCAAGGTCATCTTCAGGTAGCTGAACTCGGCCGGGGTCAGCTCCTCCTTTCCGAGAATCGTCTTTCCGATGGCCTCCATATCAAGCCAGTCGAGGTTCCGGATCTTCTCGTATACACCACCCATCTGGCTCTCATCGGCCTCCTCCTCGTAGAGGTCCTCGAGCCCCTGATCGTGCTTCTTCTTTTCCTGCTTCCGTGCATTGCTTCGCGCAAGCTCCTCGAGCTCCTCGACGGCTGTCTGGATCAGCCAGGTGGTCGAACGGGTACCGGCATGACGCCGAAGCACGCCAAGAATCTGCTTCTTATCGAGCACCCGTGCATGCCGGAGATTGATGTTATGAAGGTGCTGTGCCTCGATGCGGAAGCCAATGAGCCCGTCGTCCAGCTGATGGAGTGCCGCGGCTTCTGTGATATCCGCTTCGCCGAGACTCCGAACTCCGAGATCATCGAGAAAATCCGACCAGGTCATGGTTACCGGATTGGCCTCGCCCATCTCCGGGAGCACATGATCAATGTACTGCTGGAAGACCGGATTCAGGGTGATGAGGGCAACCTGATTCGGACGCAGCGTATGCCGACGACGATAGAACAGATAGGCAATGCGCTGCAGGAGCACGGAGGTCTTGCCAGAGCCCGCGATGCCCTGCACGAGCAGGACCGGTACATCCGGATGGCGAATGATCTGATTCTGCTCCTTCTGAATCGTCTCCGTGATGGACTGCATCTTGTCGTTTCGCTTCTTTGTGAGCGAATGGATCAGCAGCGGGTCCTCGAGGGCGACCTTCGTATCGAAATATGCCTTCAGCACGTTTCGATCGAGGTCAAACTGGCGCCGAAGCTTGAGCTCCACCGGAATACGGCGATCATCCACGGTATAGGAGGTCTCGCCGAGTGCCTGATTGTAGTAGACCTCGGCGATCGGGCTTCGCCAGTCAATGATCTCCGGCTCGTGATGCTCGTTGGACACCGAGGAGGAGCCGATATAGTAGGTCTCCTCTTCCGTCTCCTCCGGGAACTGCACGGTAATGCGCGCAAAATACGGGCGTGGCAGCAGGCGATTCACACGCGCGAGCCCCATGGAGACGGTGCGGCTCGAGATATTGAGCTCCTCCACGGCACGGCTCATGGTTTCAAACTCGATGAGCGTCTCCTGGGATTCCTCAATGCCGACGAAATCGTACTGGAGATCGTCCGCGACGGTGTTTTTCTCCTCCTGCGCCTGGCGCTGGAGATCGATGAGCTCCGCCTCCATCTGCTCCTTCATGTGTGCGAGCTTTCCATACTGCTCGGTAAGATGCTCCTGTTCCTCTTTAAAAATGTGATCTTCAAAAATTCTATCTTCGTTCATGCGATTCCTGTGATTGTGATGTGTTCAGTGCAGTGATGTGTTGATGTCCGGCGACCCCGACTGTGCAGGCTGCAGAAAAGTGCCAGCTGCGGTCTCCCGTGATCGACCGCGATCGATCGCCTCAGGCGTCGGATCTCGATATCAGCAGATTTGATCTGCCCTCAGGCGTCCGATCTTGATATCAGCAGATTCGATTTGCCCTCAGGCGTCCGATCTTGAAAAGGCGTTCTTCATATGAGCGCTTGCTTCATACAGGACCTTATCGAGGACGTCATCCGTTTCCTTCCGGAGCATCGTCGCAATGGCAGCATTGGCCTCCTCCAGCGACGCTTCCGTGATGGTAGCCTTTTCGTCTGTAAAGAGTGTGTCATAGTGCTCGATCAGGCGATGCCCCTCGATGGCCACCTTGTTCTGGTAGCGCTCGATATGAGAAGCGGTGAAGCTGTAGGCCGCATCCGAGAGGGCCCCGATCATGCGGCTTGCCCAGTAGAAGCTGTCCGTTGAAACCTGGCCCGTGGTGTTCTTCAGATACACCGGGGTGTCGGCAACATGGGCATAAAATGGTACGAATGCGTTAAATGCATTGCAGCCGTAGCAGATCCATTCAATCGCCTGGAGCTCGGTCGGCACATATGGGCGGAGCTGAATGCAGGCCATGAAGCTCGTACGGTTGATGCCGATCGTGCGGTAGCTGCCAGAGAGCGATTTATCCCCATACTTCCGATACGGGTCATACGGCGTGCCCTGGAAGTGATTGGACAGCGCCCACTTTACTTCTTCCATGGTGATCTTATGCTCCGGCACGAGAGACCATGGAAGGTCGTCACTTTCCGGATGGAAATCCGCGTCTGGACCATCCCAGTGGAAGCTCCGCGGGTTAAAATAGCGAAGGAGCGCCCAGGCACGTGGCGTATTGTAGGTATGATCGGAATCATCGTGACTGCCGAAGGCAAGGCGCGGGTTGAAGTCATCGCCTCTGTTCAGCCTGAGATGATGCTTTTCGACAAACGCCTGCAGATCTTCGGAACACATGAACTCGTTCTGTGCACCATAGGCATCCGCGAAATCGAAGTGATCAATGCCGAGCTGGTTTGGCATCACAACGTACTGGTCGTCCGGTACACGGCGTGCCATCCAGTGATGCCCGCCAATGGTCTCGAGCCACCAGATTTCGTGCACATCCTGGAAGGCAATGCCGTTCATCTCATAGGTGCCGTACTGCTCCAGCAGCTGACCGAGACGCTGTACACCTTCACGTGCGGAGTGAATGTAGGGAAGCACCAGGACGACGAGATCCTCTTCGCCAATGCCGCCAACCTGAGCCGGCGTGTCGCCAGCTTCTGGCTGATAGGTCACCAGTGGATCAGCCGCCAGCACCCGCGGGTTTGAGGTGATGGTTTCTGTGGCGGTCATGGCAATATTTTCACTGTTGACACCCGCTGCGGCCCAGATGCCCTCGCCCTCGACGGCGTTCGGCATCGCCGTATAACGGAGCGGATTGGATGGCAGCGGGATCTCTACGTGACTCAGCACCGAGGTATAGACCCGTGGCTGCTGCGACGGGTCCACCACCACCCACTTTTTGGCGGTGAACTTTCCGGCTCCTGAATCATCATTCCGTGCAATCATCGTCGAGCCATCATAGCTCGCATTTTTTCCTACTAAAATCGTTGTACAGGCCATTGTGCGATCCTTTCTATAACATTCTCGAAAGAGCTGTTTCGTCTACTTCTCTTGAAACCATTGTTTATTTGTGCTGTTTCGTGGACCGTCTTTTTCACGGCCCGACGATGCATAAAAAAAAGTCGGAACTATTTTAACATAGTCCCGACGTTCCTCAAATAGTCAGTTTTGGAGATCGACATCGCCGGGACCGGGAGGGTTACTGTTCACTCATAACCTATGAGATCATAAGCAGATGAACACCACCCATACGTTTTGGAAGCGAGTTGAAATTCGGTACCGGTCATTATTGGATTTGAACACCACCCATACGTTTTGGAAACGAGTCTGAAAAATGCTTTAAACTTGATTCGACTATATACGATCAGTCGATTTTCAAAATTGTATATATGCTTTTTGACTCCAAATTGGCTTTTTTTCGTAAAAAGTATATACGCGATGACATTTATTAAAATCGTATATATGAAATTACCTTTTTTAAGCTTAAAAACAAAAGATGCGTATATACGATTTCTGAAAAGGACTTTTCGTATATATCTAAGGGCGCTTTTTAGTCCCCAATACCCCAAATTCGATATATACAATTTCTGGAAAAGGCTCATCATATATATTGTTATTACTTTAACAAATGCTAAGTGAGGAAATTCTATACATAAAACGCTGTTTTCCATAATCGTATATAGTTTCTAGCTGCGTCTACGT
>DJEQ01000093.1:29670-31011 GCA_002431355.1 Oribacterium sp. UBA5894 | reverse complement strand
ATATATCGTTACAGTTTTAACAAACCCAAAGGCAGGAAATTCTATATACAAAACGTCGTTTTTCAAAATCGTATATATGTGTCAGCTACTTCCAAGCTGTACCGACACCTAGAAATGCCCAGTGAACAGTAGCGGGGAGTCGGTCGATCTTGGCGCCACCCCTCCAGGGCTTGACGCCAGTCGACTTGCATCACTGAAGTCCGGAAATCTCCTTCGGGAGTCCTTCGAGCCATGGAATAATCCGGTCCAGACTTTCGAGCTGAGCATCACAGAGGTCCTGGAGTGCGGAAAGGTCATTCATGTCCGGGATGCCGAGGACATAGCCTCCGGCAGCATGCCCGGCCTTTACGCCGTTCACAGAGTCCTCCACGACGACGCAGGCGCGTGGATCGACACCGAGGCGTTCCGCACAGATGAGGAAGAGGTCCGGTTCCGGTTTCCCGTGGGTGGTCAGGTCTCCGCAGCCGACGAAGTCAAAGGTCTCCTCCATCCCGGCATCGCGAAGATAATGATGCACCTGTGTGCTTCTCGTGGAGGAGCCAATGGCAATTTTATAGCCGTGCGTCTTCAGCCACTGAAGGGTTTCATCGCAGCCTGGCATTTTCGGGACACCATGCGCATCCACATGGCGGAATACCTCTGCCATGCGAATCTCGCGTTCCTCGCGGTAGCTGTAGCCTGGATTCCGTGCTTCAAATACAGCACTTCCGTATTCGATGGACGCGCCGCGCATCTGATCGAGCATCGCATCATCGATGTAGAAGCCGCGCACTGGGGCGAGCTTAAACCACATGTCGCGATACAGGCGCTCGGTATTAAAAAGGGTCCCATCCATATCGAAGATAAAGGCCTCGATCGGCCGCTTTTCAGAGCTCATCGTTCATTCTCCATTTCATCTTTTTTCCTGCCTGGTTCATGAAGCACAGGTGCCTGCTGTCCAGACTTCAGCTCCCTCCTTCTGCAGGCCTTTCCGCTTCTTCCGAAGCATCCGACGGCTGCGATGCGGTGAGATCTGCAGGATACTCGAGTGCGCAGAGACAGAGTCCATGTGCCGGCACGGTTGGTCCGGAAGCCGTACGATCCTTTGCAGCAAGCATTGTCTCGATCTCCTCTGGCGCGCGTCGTCCATTTCCGACGCTGAGAAGGGTTCCCACCAGGATCCGGATCATATGGTAGAGAAAGCCATTGCCACGGAAGCGGAACACGAGCATGGCGCCCGACTTCTCGATGTCAATGCTGTAAATTTCACGTACAGCATCCCCTCCATGCTCGAAGACCTGGCTGTCTGGATTCACGAAGCTCGTGAAGTCATGAATGCCGACGAGCTTCTCGGCTGCAGCA
>DJEQ01000093.1:0-29567 GCA_002431355.1 Oribacterium sp. UBA5894 | reverse complement strand
GGATTCGCCTGTGGGCCATTGTCCACATGGTACTCGTAGCATTTTGTATGTGGCACGAAACGGGGATGAAAATCCGCAGAAACCTCCTCCGCCTTCATGACGCGGATGTCCGCTGGCAAAAAGCGATTGATGGCTTTCGGAAAATTTGCGACTGGAATCGTGCATTCAGTATCAAAGCAGGCCACGTTTCCGAGTGCATGCACGCCGCTGTCCGTGCGGCTTGCGCCGACGACGGGGAGGAAGCCAGGCTGCGCCTCCAGCCCTGGCCGGGGCTCCGTCCGTGCATCCGCGTCACCTGCCGCACGGACGCCTGCATTGGCCTTATCCTCGGCAGCGCTCGAAGCAGCTTCTGTGTTCAGGAGGACGGCCTCCTTCGGGAGAAGCTCGCCGAGGGCCCGCTGAAGGCAGCCCTGAATGGTCGGCACACGGCCTTCCGGCTGCTCCGGGCTCGGCTGCTGGATCTGCCAGCCTTTATAATTCGTGCCATCATATGCGATGGTCAGCTTGATTCTTCTCATATCTTAGAACGGTAAAACGAAGCGAGACACTACAGAGAGTCCGAGATAAAGGAGCATCAGAAGGTAGGCAACGTAGTCGCGTGTCTCGTAGCGCAGCGGCTTCATCTTCGTGCGTCCCTCGCCGCCATGATAGCAACGGGCCTCCATCGCCATGGCGAGATCATTGGCACGACGAAAGGCACTGATGAAAAGCGGTACAAGAATCGGTACCATGGATTTCGCACGCTGAAGGATGTTTCCACTCTCGAAATCCGCGCCCCGCGCCTGCTGCGCCTTCATGATTTTGTCTGTTTCTTCAATAAGAATCGGAATGAAGCGAAGAGCAATCGACATCATCATGGCGATTTCATGCACCGGTACACCAAGCTTCTTCAGGATTCCAAGGCCCTTTTCGAGGCCATCGGTCAGCTGATTCGGGGTGGTCGTGAGTGTCATCAGCGAGGATCCCAGCACGAGAAGAATGAGGCGGGCACCCATCATCAGTGCGATGTGGAGGCCTTCTCGGGTGATCTTCAGTACCCAGAACTGCACCAGTGTCTCTCCAGGTGTCAGGAAAAGGTTAAAGCTGACCGAAATCAGGAGGAGAATCACAATGCTCTTCAGTCCACGCGTCATGAAACGGAACGGTACGTGGCTAAGCTTTATGAGTAGGCCCAGGATCAGCGCCGCGACGCCATACATGATCCAGCTGTTCACGATAAAAAGGGAAATCAGGAAGAGGACGGTGCCGAGCAGCTTCACCCGTGGGTCCAGACGGTGGATGACGGAATCCACCGGATAGTACTGTCCGATCGTTACTTCTCTCAGCATGCCGTGCCCTCCTTTCCTGCTTTTTCTACCCCACTGTGTGCATGATGCTCCGTTTTTTTCTCCGCCTGCGCGCGCACGGACGCAGCAGCCACGCCCTGTGTTTTCACCGGCGCTTCTGCCGCATTTTTCTTTTCATGCTGTGCCTTCGTATAACGCTTCCAGAGGTCCACAATAGCCGCGCACATTTCATCCACGGTATCCGGGCGATCGCTAAAGCGAATGCCAACGTCCTTCAGCTCATGAATAAGGTAGGTCATCTGTGGTGCACCGAGTCCCATGGCCTCCAGCTCCTGGTAGCGTTTAAAAATCTCCTCTGGGGTGCCGGTCATGCGAAGCTCTCCATGATCCAGTACGAGCACCTGCTGTGTATAGCGGGCCACATCGTCCATGGAATGTGAGACGAGGATGATCGTCATCCCACTCTGCTGATGAAGATACTGAATCTGACGGAACAGATCGTCTCTTCCTGCAGGATCGAGGCCTGCCGTCGGTTCATCGAGAATCAGCACCTCTGGCCGCATCGCAAGTACACCGGCAATCGCAACCCGGCGCTTCTGACCACCAGACAGCTCAAATGGAGACTTCTGCCAGAATTCCTCCTTCAGTCCCACCATGCGAAGTGCCTCCTCGGCACGGCTCCGCGCCTCGGCTTCGGACAGTCCCTGATTTTTCGGTCCAAACATGACATCCGTGATCACATCCACCTCAAAGAGCTGGTACTCCGGGTACTGGAACACGAGACCCACCTTGAAACGGAGCGCCTTCATGTTGAAATCCGGTGCGTAGATATTGAGGAAGCCATCCGGGCTCTCCAGCGGTGCCGCTGCAGCCACTTCCGGAGCTCCTTTCGTCTTCGCATGCTTCGCCGTCGCTGGAAGTCGGAAATCGGCTTTCTCCGCAAACTTCACCTCGATGGTTCCCTCGGACGCCTTCAAAAGTCCATTTAAGTGCTGGGTCAATGTGGACTTGCCGGAACCGGTGTGGCCGATAAAGCCGACGATGGAGCCGCGCTGGATATCGAACGACACGTCCTTCAGCGCATAGCTCTCCATGGCTGTGCCCTGCTGATAGATGTGGCTTAGATGACGCACACGGATCACCGGATCCGTAATCTCCATATGCGCCGGTTTCTTCTTCACGAAGTTCGGTTCAAATTCTGCCTGCTTCGGAAGACACTGTGCAAGGCATGCCACAAGCTCCTTTCGCGTCAGGACCGCATCCGGCACGGGCATCCCAGCCTTCTGCAGCTTCCAGGCAAGCTCCGTGACCTCCGGCACATCCATGTGGATCGCCTTCAGCTCTTCTACATGTCCGAACACTTCACGTGGCGTCCCGTCCATGACAACCTGCCCCTGGTCCATCACAATCAGACGATCTGCATTGACCGTTTCCTCCATGTAATGGGTAATCAGGACAATCGTGACCCCCTCCGTCTTATTCAGCTCCCGAATGGTCTCGATGACCTCCTTTCGGCCGCTCGGGTCCAGCATGGCGGTCGGTTCATCCAGGACGATGGTCTTCGGAATCATGGCCATGGTACCTGCAATGGCCACCCGCTGCTTCTGACCACCACTCAGTCGATTCGGCGACTTCATACGATAGGCCTCCATATCGACGGCATGAAGCGCACGGTTTACTCTGGTCCAGATATCCTCTGTTGGAACACCAATGTTCTCCGGGCCGAAGGCCACGTCCTCCTCGACGACAGACGCAATGATCTGATTGTCCGGGTTCTGGAACACCATACCGGTTTCCTTTCGGATATTCCAGATTTCCTTTTCATCCTTCGTATCCCGGCCACTGATGAGCATGGTGCCCTCACTTGGCAGGTTCAATCCGTTGATGAGCTTTGCCAATGTAGACTTACCGGAGCCATTGTGCCCCAGAACGCATACAAAACTCCCGGCCTCGATGGACAGATTGACGTCCTTCAGCGCCCGGGTCTTCTCTACTACTTTATCATTTTCATCTGTACGGATGTAGTCATACGCCAGATGGATTGCATCGATGATTTTCAATTTGTTAACCTCGTATCGGTTTTCGGGTTGATAGCTCAATTAGTATATTAGAAAGCGCAAAAAAACACAAGAGCGGGCCCGAAGGTCCGCTCTTCCTCTTTGCTTTTCTTCTAGTGCACCCAGTGTCCATCGGAGGCGATGGTATAGCCTCCCAGCACCGTGGTGCTGACGGCCATCTGCCCATAGTTATTGTCGCTTGCCGAGGTCTGCGGATAGAAATAGTAGTACTGATCCTGATTGGATGCATCCTTCAGGATGACCCAGCCCGTTCGCATACGTCCGTCCCGGTCGAAGTAGTAGGTCTTCGAGCCGATCGTCGCGGTCTGATTCTTAAACATCATGCCATAGTTGGCACCCTCCGCTGGATTAAAGTAGTACCAGGCACCATTGATGAGTGCCCAGGACACCTTCATGGCACCAGATCCACTGAGGTAGTAGGTCGCACCATTGGTATCCGTATAGAAGCCTGTCAGCATGCGGCCACTGGCATCCAGACGGTAATAATGCTGCTCCCAGAAAAGCCAGGTATTCGCCGCATTCTGACCGCTCGCCGTGCGGTAATACCAGACATTGTCGGCCTTGTACCAGCTTCCTGCAGCCGTGCTCTGTGTCTGTGTGCCGCTTCCTGTAGACGTGCCATACACAGAATACTGCGTGTTCGTTCCGTTCGTCGTCGCACTGGTACTGCCCATGGTCAAATTGACTCCTGGGAGGGTTGTCGTCTGGCCGGTGCTTGCATTGTACACGGTATAGGCACTGGCTGCATTAAAGGAGCCGAGATCTGTCGAGCTGCTGCTCGTGCCAGCTGTCGTATTCGTCGAAGTCGTGTTCCCCGTCGTACCGATCACCGTCGTCGTACCGGTTGATCCCATGACATTCGAAATGCCCGTGTTGTTTGTCTGCTGAGGGTTCAGGATATAGGTTCCGTTCGTATATTGTCCGGAGCCGTTTGAAAGCTGACTGTCGCTGATGGTCAGTGTGCCTGACTGCACTGCCGACGATGCTTTTCCGGTATTCTGGTTCGCGCCATATGGAACCGTACTTACTTCAAAATAGTATCCGCCTGCTTTCGTCATGTAGGGATAGAGATTCAGGTTGGTCTGATCCGTCGTAATATTCGTTACGCGGCTGCCATCTCGATAGAGGGTCACTTTATAGTAGCCGGAGCTCATCGTCGGCTGCCCCCAGCTGGCCATCCCGAGCGTGCTGCCCCACACGGGTGAAAGAGGATCCGCATAGGTTCCTTTCACTCCCTTTAAGGAAAGAACCACGCGAAGTCCATAGTTTCCAACGGTCTGCGCAGAAATAAAGGTGCCACCACTGATGTGAACATTGGCACTGGTATAGGCACCGTTAAAGTAGTAAAAGGTGCTGTAGCCGTTACTGCGTTCCTTCTCCTGTGCGGACAGATAGAGGAGGACCTTCGGCTGCGTCCCAACGTTCATGCTCCCACTGGTGTCATACCACTCTGCGCCATCCACCGTATACTGATCCGTATCTGGAACCTCGAAATCACTCTCGGAAAGAGAGGGAAGCTGGTCTCCGGAATCCTCTGTGCTGAGATCCTTCAAATAATCCGACACTGTAATTTTCACGGTACTGATCCGTGTATTTCGATCTGCCGCCCATCCTGGAATGGAGCCGCACACCATGAGGGTCAGCATGAAGAAGCTCATCCAGAGGAACGATCTCGTTTGTTTCCAATTTTTTATATTCATGCGTTTTCTCCTAGCTGTTCTTTCTTCCAGTATACTAGACCACCCAAAACATTCAACCGAAAATGCTTTACGATATTCTGACTGCTGCGCTTCACCGGCCGTACTAAATGAAACGATGCTTTCAGTTCAAGTACGACGGTACGGCAATAAAGCTGTAATGCAAAAAAGACGAAATCATCCATAGATGATTTCGTCTTCTGAATCGATCAGGGATTCTCTTGAGTATTACACAAGCTCAAGAAGAACTTCCATTGCAGCATCACCCTTACGGAGACCGATCTTTACGATACGAGTGTAGCCACCGTTACGAGTAGCATACTTTGCACCGTACTCATCGAAAAGCTTTGCAGCAAGATCAACACTCTTGGTATTCTTCTTCTGGCCAGCCTTCGCTGTAGGAACCTCTGTTACCGGGTAAAGGTAAGCAAGGATCTGACGACGTGCATGAAGTCTGGATGGCTTATCCTTCTTGATGGTCTTCTCAACTTCGTCATAAACGGTTACCTTCTTACCATCAACAACTTCCTTTACACGCTTGCCATCGGCGTCCTTACGGGCAACCTTAGCCTTTACGGTAACTTCCTCGTAGTTGTCCTTCTCACGAACAGCAAGTGCAATCAGCTTCTCAGCCTGCTTACGAACTTCCTTGGCACGTGCCTCGGTTGTAACGATCTTGCCGTTTGCGATCAGAGAAGTGGTCAGTGCGCGAAGCATAGCCTGTCTCTGGCTGGACTCTCTACCTAACTTTCTATAATTTGCCATAATTAATTTCCTCCACCGTGCACTTCGGTCTTACCGGTTTTATTGTATCTCAGCTTCTACTGTTTCCAGTAGACGAATCGATCCACTGTTCCGCCTGAGTATCGGCGACATGAGGATTACTCCTCCTGTGTGGAAAGGCTGAGATTTAACTCCTTCAGTTTTGCAAGAACTTCTTCAAGAGACTTCCGACCAAGGTTCCGCACCTTCATCATGTCATCCGGTGTCTTCGCACAGAGCTGCTGTACGGTATTGATACCGGCTCTCTTGAGACAGTTATAAGAGCGAACGGAAAGCTCCAGCTCATCGATGTTCATCTCAAGGATACGCTCCTTGCCGTCGACTGGCTTTTCAACCATGACTTCGGTGGTCTGCGTATTCTGTGAGAGGTCAACGAAAAGAGTAAGATGCTCAGACAGGAACTCTGCTGCTGCAGAAATGGCATCGTCCGGGCTCATCTTTCCACTCGTAAATACATCCAGGGTCAGCTTATCATAATCGATACGGTTACCGACACGCGTATTGCTGATGGCCATATTTACACGCTCTACCGGTGTATAGATCGCATCCACATCGAAAACGCCATCTGGAAGCTCCGATGCTCTGGAACGATCTGCGCCCACATAGCCTCTGCCCGTTGTGATGGTGATTTCCATCTCGAGCGAGCCCTGTGCGTCAAGAGTTGCAATCTTCTGGTCCGGGTTCAGAATCTCCAGGCCCTCCACCGTCTGGATTTCAGACGCCGTGACGACGCCCTCTCCAGTATGTGAAAGATATACAACCATTGCGTCATCGGAGGCCGATGTGTTCTTCACCTCGAGACTCTTAAGGTTCATAATGACCTCAGTCAGAGACTCCTTCACACCCGGAATGGCATCACCATTCCGATCGGCACCGGTAATCTTGACCTGAGAAACTGCAGCACCAGACAGAGCAGAGAGCATAATGCGCTTTAACGCATTGCCCAGTGTCGTACCATAGCCTCTTTCCAGCGGCTCGCACACAAATCTGCCGTACTTCTTATCATCTGAAATCTCAACAATCTCAATGTTTGGTTTCTCAAAATCGAACATGCAATGCCTCCTTTATTGCAGGCTAATTATTTGGAATACAACTCGACGATAAGCATCTCGTTTACTGGAACGTCGATTTCCTCTCTGGAAGGAAGCTGCTTTACAGTAGCCTTGAAGTTCTCCTGATCGCAATCGATCCAGGCTGGAACCATACGGCCATTGGTAACCTCGAGGATATCCTTGAATCTCTGAAGAGACTTCTTGGACTCCTTGACAGCAACTACGTCGCCAGCAGATACAAGGTAAGAAGGAATGTTTACAACCTTGCCATTTACAGTGATGAGTCTGTGATCAACGATCTGACGTGCCTCACGACGAGTACGAGCAAGGCCCATACGGAAGATCACATTGTCGAGACGAGACTCAAGAAGAACCATAAGGTTGGTACCGGTCTGGCCCTTCATCTGGTTTGCCTTTGCATAGTAGTTACGGAAAGGCTTCTCAAGAACACCGTAGATGAACTTTGCCTTCTGCTTCTCACGAAGCTGGAGGCCGTACTCAGACATCTTACGACGCTGATTTCTGAGCTGTCTGTTTGACTTCTTATCAATTCCTAAAAATACAGGGTCAAGTCCGAGTGACCTGCATCTTTTAAGTACGGGAGTTTTATCAACTGCCATAATTCTTTTCTCCTTATAATATCAAGTAATGTACGTGATACGTCCTTTACACCCATGGGCTTCTTCGGACAGATTTGCCGCATTTTTATACATACTGCGACCTATGTCTTTAGTGAATTCAAGAAAATAATCTCGTAAAACGAGGATTATACTCTTCTGCGCTTTGGTGGACGGCATCCATTGTGTGGAACTGGCGTTACATCCTTGATGGAAGTAACCTCAAGACCATTCGCCTGGAGTGCACGGATTGCTGCCTCACGTCCTGATCCTGGTCCCTTAACACTTACATCCACATACTTTAAGCCGTGTACTAAAGCTGCCTTAACAGCAGTTTCAGCAGCCATCTGAGCTGCATATGGAGTAGATTTTCTTGAACCCTTGAAACCAAGACCACCAGCACTTGCCCATGAAAGAGCGTTTCCTTCAGCATCTGTCAGGGTAACAATCGTGTTGTTGAAAGATGCCTGAATATGTGCCTGTCCGCGTTCAACGTTTTTCTTTACGCGCTTCTTTGTAATTCTCTTACCTGACGCCATATTAAAACTAACCTACTTTCCTTTTTCTGTCTTCCTGTATTTAAAACATGAAGATCACAACAGTTACTTCTGATTTTCATCAGATCGATCATTTCTGATCTGGACTTTTGCTTACCTTTGAAGATTACTTCTTCTTGTTTGCAACAGTCTTACGAGGACCCTTACGTGTTCTGGCATTGGTCTTTGTCTTCTGACCTCTTACCGGAAGGCCTCTTCTGTGACGGATGCCACGATAGCAGCCAATCTCCTGAAGTCTCTTGATGTCCAGAGCTGTAGATCTTCTGAGGTCACCTTCTACTACCTGGTGCTCAGCGATGTAGTTCGCAAGCTCCTTGACTTCATCGTCAGTGAGATCCTTAACACGTGTGTCAGGGTTAACGCCTGTTGCCGCAAGAATCTTATCTGCACTGGACTGACCGATACCATAAATGTATGTCAGACCAATCTCGATACGCTTCTCTCTCGGTAAATCGACACCTGCAATACGAGCCATTTTTGTTTCCTCCTGTAAAAATTAACCTTGTCTCTGCTTGTGCTTAGGGTTTTCGCAGATAATTCTGATAGAGCCTTTCCGCTTGATGACTTTGCATTTCTCGCAGATAGGCTTTACTGATGATCTTACCTTCATAGTAATTCCCCTTTCTAATAACGAATTCGAACAAAGTTGCCGTATTATTCTAACAAAACGGCCTACTGTTGTAAAGCCCTTTTTAAATGAATTGTAAGAATTTCGCGGCCTTACTTGTCTCTCCAGATGATGCGTCCCTTGGAAAGGTCGTATGGTGAAAGTTCGATTGTCACCTTGTCACCTGGAAGAATTCGAATGTAATTCATACGAAGCTTTCCGGAAATATGTGCCAGAACCTGGTGACCATTTTCAAGCTCAACCTGGAACATGGCATTCGGAAGTTTTTCAATTACTTTACCAGTAATCTCGATTACATCTGATTTAGACATTCAGTTCTCCTTCTTATTTATTTAATGTTAATAAGTAAACTCTTATCCTCACCCGGCATGGTCAGAATTTCTGGCTCACCGTCCGTGATGAGAATGGTATTTTCATAATGGCAGGAAAGACTGCCATCATCCGGGATTACATCCCAGCCGTTATCTGCGGTATGGCAGACCGGAGATCCAAGCGTAATCATGGGCTCCACGGCAAGGGTCATACCCGCACACAGTTTCGGTCCCTTCCGATGCATATCGTAATTTGGGATTTCCGGATCGCCATGGATCTCACTGCCGATGCCGTGTCCACAGTAGTCACGAAGAATGCCACAGCCCTGCGCTTCAATATAGTTGCCAATCGCAGAAGTCATATCATTCAGATGATTTCCAGGAATGGCCTGTTTCAATCCTTCAAAGAAGCTCTGCTGGCAAACGCGGATGACGCGCTTCGCATCTTCTGAAATCTCACCCACAGCCCAGGTCCGGGTCGCATCTGCATTGTAGCCATGGTAGCTTGTGCAGGTATCAATGGAAACGATATCCCCGTCCTTCAGGATGGTGTGGCGATTCGGGATTCCATGAATCACGACGGAATTCACAGAAACGCAGCAGGCTCCAGGAAAATCATATAAGCCCTTCATGCTTGGGAATCCGCCGAGCTTCCGCATGATGCCCTCGGCGAGCTCATCAAGTTCCTTCGTACTGATACCCGGGGCGATCTTCTCTCCGAGACGGTTATGCATCTCGGAAAGAATCTTGCCTGCCTCACGCATCAGTTCAATTTCACGCTTTGATTTGATTTCGATCATGAATTCTTCTTTCTGAATACATTGGATGCTCTTGCATCCTTCTGTTCGATGCGCTGCTTCCTGAAATTCAGTTTTCAGAAAGGATGGCAACGACATCCTCAAATACCTTTGGAAGCTCCTGCGTGCCATCGACTTCGCGAAGCACACCGGCTGCCTTATAGTACGCAATCAGCGGTTCTGTCTGCTGGTGGTATACATTAAGACGATCCTTTACGGTCTCTGGCTTGTCATCGGAACGGATGATGAGCTCAGATCCACACTTGTCGCAGATATTTTCCTTCTTCGGTGCGGCATAAACGATATGATAGGTTGCACCGCACTTCGGGCATGCGCGTCTGCCGGACATGCGCTTGATGATGGCTTCATCCGGTACATCAATGTTCAGCGCAAAGTCAATCTTATCGCCCTGACTCTTCAGTGCTTCCGTCAGGCTTTCTGCCTGTGGAATCGTACGAGGGAAGCCATCCAGTACATAGCCGTTACTGCAGTCATCCTGTGCGATACGATCCAGAAGCATTCCGATCGTCACTTCATCCGGAACCAGCTCTCCCTTATCGATATAGGACTTCGCCTTCTGTCCGAGCTCTGTGCCGCCCTTGATGTTTGCGCGGAAGATATCTCCCGTCGAAATGTGAGGGATATCATACTTATCAGCAATCTTAATTGCCTGCGTGCCCTTACCGGCACCAGGCGCACCTAACATAACAATCTTCATTTGCGTTCTCCCGATAGTACTATAGTAATAAACACTGATAGCCTCCCCAGAGCGTATGTCTGAGGAGGCTTGGTGTTAACGATTAATCGTTCAGGAATCCCTGGTAGTTTCTTACGATCATCTGAGACTCAATGGCTTTCACCGTCTCCAGCACAACGCCGACGATAATGATCAGCGAGGTGCCCGCGAACGAGATACGGCCTACATTGAACACTCCAGAAACAAAGATCGGAATGATGGCAACGATGGCCAGACCGGTCGCACCGATGAAAATAATATAAGTAAGAATATTATCAAGGTAATCGCTGGTCGGCTTACCCGGACGAATGCCAGGAATGAAGCCGCCCTGCTTCTTCATGTTATTCGCAATCTCCAGCGGATTAAAGGAAATCGACGTGTAGAAATATGCGAAGAAGTAAAGTAACAGGATGTAGATCACCAGTCCGATGGAATAAATCGGACGATCCGGATTGCACCAGGAGCCTGAATTCAGAGCCATAAGGATCTGTCCAGGAATCGTGCTGTAGTCCACCTTGATGATCTGACCGACCACAACCGGCATGGTCATCAGGGAACTTGCAAAGATCACCGGCATAACGCTCGCGGTATTCACCTTCAGAGGAATATTGGAGGACTGTCCGCCCACCAGACCTCTGCCCTGTACACGACGGCTGTACTGAACCGGAATGGTTCGCTGTGCATCGTTCAGGATGATGGTAAATACCACCAGTGCAATGATGGCTGCCGCGATGATAATGGCCGCAACCACCATCGTCGCAACATTCTTCCCGCTGATGAATCTGATATACAGTGTCTGGAAATCACTCGGAACAGACGACAGAATATTAAAGAGGAGGACCAGGGAGATACCATTGCCCACGCCCTTATCTGTAATCTGCTCACCGATCCACATCAGAAGTGCAGAGCCTGCGGTCATCGCAATGACAGCGATCGCAATATCTGCAATCTTTCTTACGGTGCTCGCCTCGGTGAAACCGATCAGAAGTCCCTGACCGCCAAATCCGATAGCCATCGCAAGTGACTCGATAAGAGCCAGACCGATCGTTACGTATCTGGTGTACTCAGTGAGCTTCTTTCTTCCCTCTTCACCATCCTTCTGCATTTCCTCAAGAGCCGGAATGGCTACGGTCAGCAGCTGGATGATGATGGATGAAGTGATGTATGGCGTGATGGACAGTGCGAAAATCGACAGCTGCTCGAAGGAGCCACCGGTCATCGTATTGAACCAGCCAAATGCATCATTGTTGGACATGCTGTTGAACAGCTCGCTAAAGTACTGCGCGTTCACACCCGGAATAGGAAGATTCGATCCAAACCTAATTACTACGAGCATCAGGAAAACGAACAGAAGCTTCTTTCTCAGTTCCTTTACCTTAAATGCGTTTAGTAGCGATTTGAACATGTTTAGATTACCTCACAGGTGCCGCCTAAAGCTTCGATCTTCTCCTTCGCAGATGCTGAGAATGCAGTAACCTTCACGTTGAGCTTCTTTGTCAGCTCGCCGTTACCAAGAATCTTAACGCCGTCGTTAACCTTCTTGATGATGCCCTTCTCGAGAAGAGCCTCGATGGTTACTTCCTCGCCCTCATTGAAGCGAGCATCGAGTGTAGACAGGTTGATACCTGTGATAACCTTGGAATTGCGATCCGTGAAACCTCTCTTCGGAATACGTCTGAACAGAGGCATCTGACCACCCTCAAATCCTGGTCTTGGTGCTCCAGATCTAGCCTTCTGGCCCTTTGAGCCCTTACCTGCGGTCTTGCCGTTTCCTGAACCATGGCCACGGCCACGTCTGAAGTTCTTTGACTGCTTTGCGCCGTCAGCCGGCTTTAAATTAGCTAACTCCATTGTATGCCTCCTTAGATTTCTTCAACTTTCACAAGATGGTTTACTCTCTGAATCATACCTCTTGTAGCACCGTTGTCCAGAAGCTCTACGCTCTGACGGATCTTACGGAGACCAAGGGCCTGAACAGTAGCTCTCTGCTTAGGGATTGCACCGATTGGAGACTTTACAAGTGTAATCTTTAACTTCTTATCTGCCATTTCAATACCCCCTATTAACCTGTGATCTCAGCTACAGTCTTGCCGCGGAGTGCAGCAAACTCCTCAGGAGTCTTCATGGAAGTAAGACCCTCAAGGGTAGCGAGTACAACGTTTGTCTTGTTGTTAGAGCCCAGAGACTTGGTACGAATGTTCTTGATACCAGCAAGCTCCAGTACGGAACGTGCAGGACCGCCTGCGATGATACCGGTTCCTTCCGGTGCCTTCTTCAGAAGAACAGTAGAGCTTCCGAACTTACCAACATAATCGTGTGGTACAGACTTCTCTTCGGTTACAGGGATGGTTACGATTGCCTTAACAGCAGCCTCACGAGCCTTACGGATCGCCTCTGGAACCTCAACTGCCTTACCGATACCACAGCCTACATGACCATTGCCGTCACCAACTACTACGAGAGCAGAGAATCTCATGGTACGACCACCCTTCACGGTCTTCGCAACACGCTTGATGGCTACGACGTTGTCGTTTAATTCTAACTGATTTGCATCAATTCTTTCACGCTTCATCTTGCTTGTTTCTCCTCTCGATTAGAATTCAAGGCCAGCTTCTCTTGCAGCATCTGCGAGAGCCTGAACCTTACCATGATACAGGAAGCCGCCACGGTCAAATACAACCTGCTTGATACCCTTTGCCAGTGCCTTCTCTGCGATGGCCTTGCCAACGTACTGAGCAGCCTCAATATTGTTTGTGATCTCCAGGTTTGCATCCTTATCCAGAGTAGAAGCAGCGCAAAGTGTGTTGCCAGCTACATCATCGATAATCTGTGCATACATGTGCTTGTCAGATCTGAATACGGAAAGACGTGGTCTCTCTGGAGTACCAGAAAAACGGTTTCTAAGTCTCTCGTGCTTCTTCTGGCGAAGTTCAGCTTTATTTCTCTTACTTACCATTTCACTTTCCTCCTAATTATTTCTTACCAGTCTTACCAACCTTACGTCTGATGATCTCATCAGCATACTTGATACCCTTGCCCTTATATGGCTCCGGTCCTCTCTTGCTGCGGATCTCAGCTGCGTACTGACCAACGGCTTCCTTGTCAATACCGCGAACGAAGATTGTATTGGTTCCATCAACAACAGCCTCAACGCCCTCTGGATCCTCCATCAGCACTGGATGAGAATATCCAAGTGTAAGGGTCAGGGTCTTGCCCTGCTTAGCTGCTCTGTAACCTACACCGTTGATCTCGAGCTTCTTCTCGAAACCATTGGTAACGCCGTCTACCATGTTATGGATGAGGGCTCTGGTAAGTCCGTGAAGGGACTTCTCCTTCTTATTATCATTTGGTCTAGAAACAACGATCTCGCCGTCCTTCTGCTCGATGGTGATCTCCGGAGCAAACTGCTTCTCGAGTGTGCCCTTCGGTCCCTTTACAGAAAGAACGTTGTTGTCCTTGATCTCAACAGTAACACCTGCTGGGATTACTACCGGTAATTTTCCGATACGTGACATACTAATGTCTCCTCTCTTAAATTCTCTGTCATCTCAGACAGTTTTCAGATGACTAGTTACTATTTGTAAGCTTCGTTCTGTTCGTTTGAACCCACTTATTGGGTTAAGTAAGTGAATTACCAGACGAATGCAAGAACTTCGCCGCCTACGCCCTTTGCTCTTGCTTCACGATCCGTCATAACGCCCTGGTTCGTGGAAACAATGGCGATACCAAGACCGCCAAGTACGGAAGGCATGTTCTCCTTGCCAGCATATACTCTCAGACCTGGCTTGGAAATCTTACGGATGCCGCTGATGATCTTCTCATTCTTAGTAGCGCCATACTTCAGAGTAACCTTGATGTCCTTGAACTTACCGTTGTCAACGAGGTCATACTTTGCAATGTAGCCCTCATTTACCAGGATGTCTGCGATTGCAAGCTTCATCTTGGAAGATGGGATAGTTACTGTGTCGTGCTTTGCAGTATTTGCATTACGAATTCTTGTAAGCATATCTGCGATTGGATCACTCATACTCATGTTTACGGATATCCTTTCTTAGTAGAATATAGATTGTTATCGTCCGGATAATTCCGGACAAAGCAAATGCCGCGTCAACAGGGTGATCTCACTTGACCAGTCCATAGGATACAGGATCCGATGCTTAATCAAATGGCACAGCATACGCTGTGCGGCCTGCGGCGCAACATTTACATTATAACCATTTTTTTCCGAGTTGCAACCCGGTCCGGCGTATCTTTTCGAGGTAAATCATGTACTTCTTTGGATACAATCCGGAAATTGTCGCCCTTGACAACACGATCCCGAAGGATCCCATTGCCGCAGGCTCAAATGGTGGAAGGCCCTGATTACCAGGAAGCCTTCTTTACACCAGGGATCTCGCCCTTGTATGCAAGCTCACGGAAGCATACACGGCAGATGCCGTACTTCTTCAGAACAGAATGTGGTCTTCCGCAGATCTTGCATCTGGTATATGCTCTGGTGGAGAACTTCGGAGCCTTCTGCTGCTTTAACTTCATTGATAACTTAGCCATATTTTCCTCCGATTACTTTGCGAACGGCATGTTGAACAGTCTAAGAAGCTCTCTTGCCTCTTCGTCGGTCTTTGCAGTCGTAACGAAGATTACATCCATACCTCTTACCTTGTCAACCTTATCAAACTCGATCTCAGGGAAGATGATCTGCTCCTTGAGGCCAAGTGCATAGTTTCCTCTGCCGTCAAATGCGTTTGGATTTACGCCTCTGAAGTCTCTTACACGCGGAAGTGCGAGGTTGATCAGACGATCAGCGAACTCGTACATTCTCTCGCCACGGAGAGTAACCTTACAGCCAATGGCCTGGCCCTCTCTGATCTTGAAGTTTGCGACAGACTTCTTTGCCTTTGTGGTTACAGCATGCTGACCCGTGATGATCTCAAGATCACGTACGGCACTGTCGAGAACCTTGGAATTTTCCTTAGCTTCTCCAACGCCCATGTTGATCACGATCTTGTCAAGCTTAGGAATCTCGTTCACGTTC
The DNA here is from genome assembly GCA_002431355.1 of Oribacterium sp. UBA5894. Taxonomy (GTDB): domain Bacteria; phylum Bacillota; class Clostridia; order Lachnospirales; family Lachnospiraceae; genus Oribacterium. The sequence continues at coordinate 13,993 of DJEQ01000093.1, read as the reverse complement.
TTATAACCGAACTTCTTCGTCATAGCTTCCTTGATCTCGCTGTTGTAAAGATCCTTTAATCTAGCCATCTTAAAATTCCTCCTTTCTCTTACTCAATAACCTTACCGGTCTTCTTCGCAACTCTTACCTTCTTGCCATCCTTGACTTCGAAGCCTACGCGAGTAGCCTGTCCATCAACAACGAGCATAACATTGGAAGCATCGATTGCTGCCTCCTTGTGAAGGATGCCACCCTGAGGATTGGTCTGAGATGGCTTCTGGTGCTTGGTTACCATATTGCAGCCTTCAACGACTACCTTATTGGTTGCCGGGTCAAAGGAAAGAACCTTGCCCTGCTTACCATTGTCCTTACCGGCAATGATCTGTACCATATCGTCTTTCTTAATTCTACGCATCTGGCAACCTCCTTACAGTACTTCCGGAGCGAGGGAAACGATCTTCATGTAACCATGATCACGAAGCTCTCTTGCTACCGGTCCAAAAATACGTGTTCCCTTAGGTGTTCCATCGTCCTTAAGGATAACCGCTGCGTTCTCATCGAACTTGATGTAGCTTCCGTCCTTACGGCGGATGTCATCTACGGTTCTTACAACAACAGCCTTGACAACGTCACCCTTCTTTACCTGACCGCCAGGGATGGCATCCTTTACGGATGCAATGATTACATCTCCGACAGCAGCATATCTTCTGGTTGAGCCGCCCATAACGCGGATGCAAAGAAGCTCTCTTGCACCTGTGTTATCAGCAACTCTAAGTCTTGTTTCCTGCTGAATCATATAATGCTCCTTCCTTGCCTCTTAATTACTTAGCCTTCTCAACGATCTCAACAAGTCTCCATCTCTTGGTCTTAGAAAGAGGTCTTGTAGCCATAACCTTGACAGTATCGCCGACGCCTGCTTCGTTGTTCTCGTCGTGTGCGTAAACCTTAACGGTTCTCTTCACGATCTTACCGATGACAGGATGCTTAACGTGATCCTCGATAGCGATAACGATGGTCTTGTCCATCTTTGCACTAACGACCTTACCGGTACGTGTTTTTCTCAGATTTCTCTCCATTGTTGTGCTCTCCTTTCTCACGCTTTTGCTTTCTCTGTGATAACTGTCTGAATACGCGCGATGTTCTTGCGAACTTCGGTGATTCTTGCTGTATTATCGAGCTGGTTTGTAGCGTTCTGGAATCTCAGATTAAAGAGCTCCTTCTTTGCAGATACGAGCTCAGCATTGAGCTGCTCTGTCGTCTTCGCCTGTAACTCTTCTACGTAAGTTTTCTTCTTCATTAGTTATCACCGCCTTCCAGATCGGCCTTCGTAACGATCTTGCAGTTGCAAGGAAGCTTGTGACTAGCAAGTCTAAGAGCCTCTCTTGCCGTCTCCTCAGGTACGCCGGAAATCTCAAACATTACTCTGCCTGGCTTAACAACAGCTACCCAGTACTCTACAGCGCCCTTTCCGGAACCCATTCTGACGCCGAGTGGCTTTGCTGTGATTGGCTTATCAGGGAAGATCTTGATCCATACCTGACCGCCACGCTTGATGTATCTTGTAAGTGCAACTCTGGCTGCCTCGATCTGATTGGATCTGATCCAGCAAGGCTCGGTTGCGACAAGACCGAACTCACCATAAGTAACCTTATTACCTCTCGTAGCTTTACCCTTCATGTTTCCACGAATCTGCTTACGATACTTTGTTCTCTTTGGCATTAACATAATTACTTATCGCTCCCTTCCTTGTTATTCTTGGTAGGAAGAACCTCTCCCTTGTAGATCCAGACCTTTACGCCCAGTCTGCCGTATGTGGTAGCAGCCTCAGCGAAGCCGTAGTCAATGTCAGCTCTTAAGGTCTGAAGAGGAATGGTTCCCTCAGAATAGAACTCACGACGAGCGATATCAGCACCGCCGAGACGTCCACCTACAGAAGCCTTGATACCGAGAACGCCGGACTTCATGGTTCTCTGCATAGCCTGCTTCATAGCTCTTCTGAAGGATACACGGTTCTCAAGGGACTGCGCAATGTTCTCAGCAACAAGCTGTGCATCACGATCCGGTCTCTTGATCTCCTTGATATCGATGTTGATGTTCTTGGAGGTAAGCTTCTGAACTTCCTTTCTTACCTTCTCGATCTCAGCGCCGCCCTTACCGATTACGAAGCCTGGCTTTGCAGTGTAGATCACTACGCGAACCTTATCGTTTGCAGCTCTCTCGATCTCAATCTTAGAAATTCCTGCAGAGTAAAGTCTCTTCTTCAGGAACTTACGGATGTTGTAGTCCTCAACAAGTGTATCTGAAAAAGTATTCTTGTCAGCATACCACTTGGAATCCCAATCTTTAATAACGCCGACTCTCATGCCGTGCGGATTGACTTTCTGACCCATTTATATGCCTCCTTACTTTCTCTCGTCTAAAACTACAGTAATGTGTGAGTTTCTCTTCAGAATTCTGTATGCTCTGCCCTGTGCTCTCGGGTGAATTCTCTTCATCGTAGGAGCGGAACCAGCATAGCACTCAGCAACATACAGATGATCTCTGTTCATGTTGTTGTTGTTCTCTGCATTGGCAGCAGCAGACTCAAGAAGCTTCTTCACTAAAGTAGAAGCGTATCTAGGATTATATGTAACGATACCGAGTGCTTCGTCAAGGTTCTTGCCTCTGATGGCGTCAAGAACGAAGCATGCCTTCTGTACGGATACTCTTGCATATGAAAGAGTAGCTGAAGGTCTCTTTACAGTATTCGCATTTCTCTCTCTCTTAATCTGAGATCTATGACCTTTTGACATTTTTGAAATGTCCTCCTTTCAAATATGCGTGAGTTATGCTCTCTTCTCGTTGCCGGTGTGACCGTGGAAGGTTCTGGTAACAACGAATTCGCCGAGCTTGTGACCAACCATGTCCTCTGTAACGTATACAGGAACGTGCTTTCTTCCGTCATGAACTGCGATGGTGTGACCAACAAATGACGGGAAGATGGTGGAACGACGAGACCAGGTCTTGATAACGGCCTTGTTTCCGGAAGCATTCATGTTATCAACGGCCTTCTTCAGCGAAGCGTCGATAAATGGTCCTTTTTTAACTGAACGTGCCATATTATTCTCTCCTCCTCAATTACTTGATGGCTCTACCATCACGTCTTCTGATGATCAGCTTGTTGGAAGCCTTCTTCTTATTACGTGTCTTCAGACCAAGTGCTGGCTTGCCCCATGGAGTGCAAGGACCAGGTCTTCCGACAGGTGCCTTACCTTCTCCACCTCCGTGTGGATGGTCGTTAGGGTTCATAACAGAACCACGAACGGTAGGTCTCCAACCCATGTGTCTCTTTCTACCAGCCTTACCAAGGTTGATGAGGTTGTGGTCACCGTTGCCTACAACACCGATGGTTGCACGGCACTCGATCGGAACCATTCTCATCTCGCCAGACGGAAGACGAAGGGTTGCATACTTGCCTTCCTTTGCCATCAGCTGAGCAGCGTTACCAGCAGAACGTACCATACGTGCGCCCTTGCCAGGGATGAGCTCGATTGCGTGAACGTTTGTACCAACAGGGATCTTGGAAAGTGGTAAGCAGTTACCAACTCTTGCCTCAGCCTCTGGTCCGTTCATAACCTTCATACCGTCGGTCAGACCGTTCGGAGCAAGGATATATGCCTTCTCACCATCTGCGTAAGCGATGAGTGCGATGTTGGCTGTTCTGTTCGGATCATACTCGATGCCGATAACTGTTGCAGGAATACCATCCTTCGTATTTCTCTTGAAATCGATGATTCTGTACTTCTGTCTGTTTCCGCCGCCCTGGTGACGAACGGTGATCTTACCCTGATTGTTTCTACCAGCGTTCTCCTTTACTGTAGAAAGAAGAGATCTCTCCGGAGTCTTCTTCGTAATCTCAGAAAAGTCAGAACCGGTCATGTTTCTTCTCGAAGGTGTATAAGGTCTATATGTCTTAATACCCATGACTTGTTTTCTCCTTTTAAACTGTCACGTATAATTGAGAATTTTTCACGTGACGTACTATGCTATCTGTAAATTAAAGGCCCTTGAAAATCTCGATTTCCTTGGAATCCTCTGTTAATGTAACGATAGCCTTCTTTGTTGCAGCTGTCTTTCCGAACTTGAGACCTCTTCTCTTGGTCTTGCCATCCGCATTCATCGTGTTCACAGCCTTTACCTTTGTACCCTCGAACATCTTCTCCACAGCCTCACGAACCTGAGACTTGGTAGCGTCCGGATTTACAAGGAATGTATACTTCTTGGAAGCCATCTCGCCCATGGACTTCTCAGTGATGACCGGGCGGAGAATAACGTCGTAATACTTAATGTCTGCCATTATGCGTATACCTCCTGAATCTTCTCTACAGCTGCCTTGGTAGCAACTACAGTCTGGTACTTAAGAACGTCGTAAACATTGAGCTCGTTTACACCTGCTGTCTTTACATCAGCGATGTTTCTTGCAGAAAGAACGGTGTTCTTATCATTTGAATCAAGGAGAACGAATGCCTTCTCAACCTTGAGTGCATCCAGCATAGCCTGGAAGTTCTTGGTCTTGATGCCGTCGAACTTGATCTCATCTACAACGATCAGCTTGTTCTCAGCAACTGCGTTCGTGAGTGCAGACTTGAGGGCTGCTCTCTTCTCCTTCTTGTTCATCGTGGTTGTATAGTCACGTGGTACTGGTGCGAATACAACTCCGCCGCCCTTCCACTGCGGTGCTCTGATGGAGCCCTGTCTTGCGTGACCCGTGCCCTTCTGTCTCCAAGGCTTTCTTCCGCCTCCGGAAACCTCTGCACGTGTTAATGCCTTCTGTGTGCCCTGACGCTTGTTTGCAAGCTGAGCAACAACTGCGAGGTGAAGAAGATGCTCATTGATCTCAACGCCGAATACGGAATCGTTCAGATCCATCTTGCCAACTTCCTTGCCCTGCATATCAAATACTGATACGTTAGCCATTTATGTGTTCCTCCTTTCGTACGTCTCAGGCCTTCACTGCTTCTTTAACAGTGATCAGAGCCTTCTTCGGTCCCGGTACAGCTCCCTTTACAAGAAGCAGGTTGTTCTCAACATCAACCTTTACGATTGTAAGGTTCTGTGTTGTAACCTTTACAGCACCCATGTGTCCTGGCATCTGCTTGCCTGGAAGTACACGTGATGGTGTTGCGGAAGTACCATTGGATCCGGCGTGACGGTGGAACTTGGAGCCGTGGCCCATCGGTCCTCTGGACTGGCCATACTTTCTGATGGCAGACTCGAAGCCCTTACCCTTGGAAATAGCGGTAACATCGATCTTGTCGCCCTCAGCGAAGATGTCAGCCTTGATCTCGTCCTTTACATTGTAGTTCTCAGCATCCTCAAGTCTGAACTCCTTGACAAATCTCTTGCAAGGAACGCCAGCCTTGTCGAACTGACCCTTCATAGGCTTGTTTACGAGATTCTCTCTCTTATCCTGGAAGCCTACCTGGATTGCTGCGTAACCGTCGTTCTCTACTGTCTTAACCTGTGTTACAACACAAGGGCCAGCCTGAAGTACAGTTACTGGAATTAACACACCATCTTCATCCCAGATCTGTGTCATTCCTACTTTTGTTGCTAAAATAGCCTTCTTCATGTGTTCTCCTTTCTACAGCGGAGTCCGATGACTCAGACTCATACTAGAATCATTACTTGTTCTTCATCTTGATATCGACATAAACGCCTGCTGGCATTTCCAGTCTCTGAAGAGCATCCATGGTCTTCTGATTCGGACTGATAACGTCGATAAGTCTCTTGTGGGTTCTCTGCTCGAACTGCTCACGGGAGTCCTTATACTTGTGCGTTGCACGAAGGATGGTTACGATCTCCTTCTTTGTTGGAAGAGGAACTGGTCCAGATACCTGTGAACCGGTCTTCTTGCAGTTCTCCACAATCTTTGCGGCTGACTCGTCTACGAGGACGTGATCGTAAGCCTTAAGTGTGATTCTCATTACTTGACTTGCCATAAAAAAAGTCGCCTCCTATCGGTGATTTGACGATAAGTCGGTGACTGTACATTAACGCGCATACCTGTCCTGTGTGAGATAAAGGATCGATGTGCGCAAATCCATCTGCTGTTTGATGGATTAAATTGTAGTACAGTGACCTGCCGTCAGTTTCTAAACTAGACATTCGCTCCCTGAAGTTCTCTTACATGACTTATACTTGGTTGCCGTATCAACTCTCAGGCGGAGCCCGAAGACTCACTGGATCCCATGGATACTGTTGTACGGATCTTGGCTTTCGTCCATGCAAGCAATCTTCATTTCATTGCTATCATGTCACAGCGTGTACAAAGATAACACACATGCTTTTTTATTGCAAGCAATTTTTCCGAAAAAATGCATTCATTTCCATACATCTTTCCACACTGCCGTGTGTATCCTCTTTTAATGTACCGCACAGCAGGTAACCACCTTGCCGTGCGTGTCATATAGTACCATTGCTTTTCCAGAAATGCAAGCGTTTTTTCTTAAATAAAAGAGAGTGACCTCTGAAGGCCACTCCCTTTGATCTCTTTCTTCTGCTTTAGTCGATGTCGTCTACCTCTGGTGCGGTCGGGGTCAGTGCCTCAAGGCTGCCATCGAGGTTCGCCTTTAAGGTACCATCGGCATTCGTCGAAACCTTATTGCCATCACTGTCTCGAAGGTTCGTCTTGCTCTTCATGACGAGACCGGAGTAGGAGATGACGTAGTTCTTTCCGCCAACAAGGCAGGTCTGGTACTTCGCACTCTGATCGGCCTGCTGCAGCTTTCCTTCATAATAAAGGTAGCCGTTCTTCACGCCGGTGAAGCCGCGTCCGTTGCTCTCCGCATAGAAGGTGATCTTATCACCATTGGCCTGCGTCATCACGAAGCGACCCGTCTTCACAGAGCAATCTGCTCTGCTGGATCCGCAGTAGTAATAATGCACCGTGCTGTCCGTGGTTGTGGAGCCGCGCTGCATGCCATACACCGGATTTCCCTTCTCATTAAAGAGATACTTCTTGCCACCGATGGACTGCACCAGGTAATTTCCCGTCGTGCCTGCCGCCGGACGTCCATTCGAGCGGAAGTAAAAATACTCGACATTGCCCGTGGCGAGGGACTCATCATAGGAGCCGTCGGTGTTCTGCGGTCCCGTTGTCGTATACCAGGTATTCTCGACCTGCTGGCCCTGCTTGAAGTGATCGTCGGTTTTCTCCGCGAAGTACATATAGCCGCTGATCTCCGGGCTGGTATCCTGTACCTTCGACCAGCCGAGCTGCATCACGCCGTTCTCATCGAAGCCATACTTTACGCCATTGATGCTCTTCACGGTTACATTGTAGGTGTCGGAAGCATACTTCTTATTCGTGCCACTCGCGAAGAAGAACCAGGCAGACGCATTCGTGCCATAGTGAACGTCATCCTCATAGAAGCTTGCATAGTCCGATGGGATCGGCAGGTACTTCCAGCCGGAAACCGCCGCACCCGTGTTCGGATCACAGTAGTAGCTGTAATCGTCCACCCAGCCAGTCTGCATCACACCATTCTCATCGAAATAGTAACGGTAATTTCCGACGGTCTGCCAGCCACTCTTCTTCAGGGTTCCATTTCCGGTTGCATAGTACCAGATCACCTGGCCGTTATTATCTGCCTTAATCCAGGAATTTGCTGCAACGGTCCCATTGTCCTGCATATAGACCGGCTCGCCGCTCGTATTGGTGGTCCAGCCCGCGGCAAAAGCACTTGTCGCACCAACCACGGTCAGTGCACCGGCTGCGAATAAAAGTGTTCTCAGCTTTTCTCTAAACATATCCTATCCCTCCAGATCCAGTCCGCTGGATCCAACACTCGTGTCTCAGTCCTGCCCAGATGTCTCCGGGGGTCTGCGCTTTATGCTATTATAATAGCTTGACGGTCCTGCAAATGCAATTTCTATTCCATGAATAATCCGAAAGAATCCGCGTGAACTCTTTACGATTCTCTTACACGCGCATACCGTCTGCGCTTTTCTCCCTTTTTCGTCCAATGTCAAAATCTCTACTATTATGACTTTTCGTCATTTTCCCAGCGTCCGCTGCAGCCACATGGCAGCACCAGGCCTGTCTCCGTCACCGGAAGGCCGACTTCTTCTGAGTGGATCACACCACCGAGACGCGCGCGGATCGTCGTTCCCAGCATATAGCTCATGACCGCCGGCTGGAGGCCCGTGGTATAGGAATTGATCAGGAAAAAGATACTGTCTTTTGTCAGAAGCCGGGCTGCCTGCTCGACCAGTGGATAGACGGAATCTTCAATCTTCCAGATTTCTCCCTTCGGTCCACGTCCATAGGAAGGGGGATCCATGATGATCGCGTCGTAGACATTGCCCCGGCGAAGCTCCCGCTCCACAAATTTCATGCAGTCATCCACCAGCCAGCGGATCGGTGCATCCTTCAAATGGGAAGCTTCTGCATTTTCCTTGGCCCACTGCACCATGCCCTTCGAGGCATCCACATGCGTCACCTGCGCGCCTGCTGCGGCCGCAGCCAGGGTGGCACCGCCAGTATAGGCAAAAAGATTCAGTACCTTCACCGGTCGATCGATGCCTGCCTTCTTGCGACGCTCTACTTCCGCGAGAATACGGTTTGAGAACCAGTCCCAGTTCGCCGCCTGCTCCGGGAAAAGTCCCGTGTGCTTAAAGGTGAAGGGCTTCAGGTGGAAGGTCAGTGTCCGCTTCTCTATCGGAAGCTTCTGAAGCTCCGCATACACCGGTGCCTCCGGACAGTAGGTCGGCCGCATCTCCGGCTGCAGGGTCGAGGCCGAAGCGTCGGCGCCGCCAAGCACATAGGAAATTTTCCACTGCTTTGGAAGATTGAAAAATTCCCACTCACCACCGCCCTTACTGGAGCGGTGATAGTGGCCATTCAGCTTCTTCCAGTAGGGATTCTGGAAGCCCGTCTGCCAGATGACCTGTGGATCCGGGCGGCGAAGGATATACTTTCCCCAGCGCTCCAGCTTGTCTCCATTTGATGTGTCCATAACTTCATAATCTTTCCAATGATCTGCAATAAACATAGAACTCCTATCGTCCTCCGCTGAGAATCCTCCACTCGAGCGGCACATATCGCTGTAATACGGTCTTCAGTCCATACGAAACGCCGACGGCGAGTACAGGACTCAGGAAATAAATCGCCAGGCGTATGGCTTCTCCCCCGCCTTCGTACGGAATGCCCAAGTACTGTATCATATAATACTGTGCGCGTGCAATCGGATAATGCACGGCATACAGGAAGAAGCTGTTTTTCATGTAATCCTGTGCCTCGGGCAGCTGACCTGCCGGGAGAAGAAACCAGAGACCGAGGGCCATCAGAAGACGGCGAGACGTTGCAAGCAGTGCCTGTGCGCCTGCCGTCGAAAGAATCTTCACTACGCCCGGAATGTTTCGAAGCTCCTGACCAAGCATGCGGGCCAGTGGACCACCGCTCAGGCAATAGGCTGCCTTCGTCATACGCGCTATACCGCTGTCCCCAAGTACCACATAGCTGTTCAGCTTTGCCGGTGTCAAAAGCTGAAGAAGCCATGCCAGCAGGAGAAGGAGCCCGCCGAACACGGCGGATCTTCTCTCCATCCCCGCCGTTCCTGCACTCCCCTCAAAGAAACGCCGTCCATGAACAGCCAGAAGGGCGCCGACACCATAATAGAACAGCGCGTCCGCATTGACCATCGGAAGTGGCACGTTCAGAAGGATCAGGAGGGCCAGAAGTCCGAGCGCCAGCAGCATCCCGAGTGCCTGCCGGAGAAGAAGATAAAGAAGGGGGGCCAGCAGTGTAAGAAGAATCAGCTGGTACATATACCAGAAGGTCGGATTGCAGCTGTAGTCTGCCGCCGCCTCACTCATGCCGCCGAGGGAGAAGCTTCGCCGTCCGCACAGGACATAGGCAAGATACCAGAGTACATTCCAGGCCCCATAGGGGATCAGCAGGGAGCCCACACGTTCCCGCCACTTTCGACCAATGTCACGAAAGCCGTGCAGGGTACGAAAAAAGAGATAGCCGGACATCAGAAAGAAGCCTGGAACGGCCATCTGTCCGAAGGCATTCGAAAAGAAATGCTCGAGATGCCCTGCCACTCCCGTCACGCCTGGCAGCACCGTGCCCATATGGTCTCTCGTCAGAATCATCGCCTCCAGTGTCTGGTTATCGATGGCGAGGTTCACACTGTGAATCAGCACCACAAGGAGGGACAGCAGGAAGCTGTACCAGTATATTTTATTTCGAAATTCATGTTCCTTTACCGCATTCATAGCCTTTATTTTACATAGAAAAAGAGCCGCCTGCAATGGCGACTCTTTTTCGATATGCTTCGACAGGCTTCGACGGAATGGGCTCCGTCGCCCTTTTCAGATGCTTAAAGCGGCAGCTCCATCTGCTGGTTCATCGTCTCGCGATGTGCCTTGTAGGCCGCAACCTTATCATTGATTTTCTGACTGGAGTCGAGAATCGAGGAGATCGACATGTCATGGTTCAGATTGTCAATGATCAGGGCAATGTACTTCGCCATGTCGACGCTGATGTACCATGGCTTCGTCAGAAGCTCTGGCTGCTGGTAGATCAGGTTTGTTGTGAACACACCGTTCAGTGTGCCATTTGCATACGCCTGATCAAATTTATTGAAGCCGGACGTGAAAAGGCCGAAGGTGCAGCATGCGAAGACACGTCTTGCCTTGCGCTCCTTAAGTTCCTTCGCCGTATCGATGAGGGACTCACCGGAGGAGATCATATCGTCGATGATGAACACATCCTTGCCCTCGACATCGGCACCAAGGAACTCATGTGCGACAATCGGATTCCGGCCATTGACTACCTGCGAATAATCACGTCTCTTATAGAACATACCCATATCAATGCCGAGCACGTTGGCGTAGAAGATGGCACGGCCCATACCGCCCTCATCCGGGGAGATGATCATCATGTGGTTCTTATCGATGTCGAGGTCCTCAACGTGGGAAAGAATCGACTTGATGAACTGATAAGAGCAGGAAATGTTATCGAAGCTGTCCTGCGGAATCGCATTCATGACACGTGGATCATGTGCATCGAAGGTAATGAAGTTTTCCACGCCCATCGCATGCAGCTCCTGCAGCATCATCGCACAGTCCAGAGACTCGCGTCCGGTACGCTTGTGCTGGCGGGACTCATACATGAACGGCATGATGACATTGATTCGCTTCGCCTTGCCTGTCGTGGCCGCAATCACACGCTTGAGATCACTGTAATGATCATCCGGGGACATGTGGTTCACCTGACCGAAGAGGTTATAGGTCTGGGAATAGTTCATCACATCCACCATCAGATACAGATCTACGCCACGTACTGTCTCCAGAATGTTGGCCTTCGCCTCACCTGAGCCGAAACGGGAAACCTTCGCTTCCACGATGTAGCTGTCCTTCTGATAGCCATTAAAGGCAATGGTTTCCTTATGCTCACTCTCGCGGCGGGTACGCCATGTAGAAAGGTACTCATCCACTCTCTTCCCCAGTGGCCGAATCGAATCGAGTGGCATCAGTGCCAACGGTCCAACGGGAATGCGCTCGATAAAATCTGTAGTTCTGGAATCCGACATTTCTCTCTCCTCCTTAGAAACGTTCCAATCTCAAATCAACCTTCTTTATATATGTAAACAGTCCTGACTGTCAACATCTTTTTCCCATACACAGCGTTCGAGAAGGCCACAGGCCCTCGTCTTCCTCTCAGCGCAGCCGCTGATCCACACCATACAGCGGGATAATTTCATATCCTGCCATGATGCGGGATACGATCCGATCCGAGTAGCGATCCTGCATGGCACGGAAATTCAGATTCGTCGAAATCATCACCGACTTATGAAGAACCATACGCTGGTTCAGCACATAGAACAGGCGGGAGGTCGTATAGCTGTTGTTCATTTCCGTTCCGAGATCATCAATCACAAGGAGGTCACAGTTCATAATGGCTTCCTCCGTTTCCTCCTGCTCCGCGTCCATATGCCGCATGGCCTTCGAAAAGCTTTCAAACAGATCGGTGCTGGTGAGATAAATGACGGAATGATAGCTGTCCATGAGGGCCTTCGCCACACAGTTAATGAGGAAGGTCTTTCCGGTTCCTGGATTGCCCATGAGGATCACATTGCCATGCTGCGCATCGAAATGCTGCGTCCAGCGATAGAGCATATTTCGAACCTCTGCCATATACTGGCGGTTCGTCCGGCCGCCTGCGCCATCCACCGGAATCGTATCATCGAAACGCTGAAGATCAAAGTAATGGAAGTTCTGCGTCCGTACGATGGTATCGAGGTGCGACTGCTGATAAATGAAACGCATCTGCATTTCCTTGAAGCAGTGGCACTTCTCTCCATGGATGAAGCCTGTGTCCTTACAGTCCCGGCAGGTATACTGCGGTTCCAGATAGTCCTCCGGCAGCCCCTGTGCCCGAAGCAGTGCCCGCTTTTCCTCGCCGATTTCTGCGATACGCGCCTTCAGATGCTGAAGCTCCTCCTTCCGGCCCTCCCGCATGAGCTGCAGGGTCTTCGCCGCCTCTGTACGCACGGAAGCCTCCAGCGTCTTCAGCGCCGGAAGCTTTTCGTATGCGTCCTTTTTCCGGGCCTCGAGCTCTGCCGCATCGCGCATCCGGCGGACGTCATAGACGTGCATGATTTGATTATACTGTGCATTCGTGAGTGCCATTCTTCATCCTGTCCAGCACACGCTGCTGCGCAATGCTGTCATAATCGATTGCTGCCTTATCAATATTTAAGAACTTGTTATTCCGGGAGCTTGCGCCGCCTGCCTTCCGCGTCTTCTTCTCTTCGAAGGATTTGATGAGGTTTCGGGCCTGTGCAAGCGTAACAATGCCCTGCTCATGCCAGTTGATGGCAACCGCCTGCATATACTTGCTGGTCGTCTTCTTAATGCTCGCGCAGTACTCAAGCAGATACTCAATGACATCCGCCTGCATCTTCAGGTCCTTATACATGTACTGCAGCGTTTCCACCTGCCGTACACTCGGAAGGGTCGGAAGGACGTGCTTTGCAACAAAGAGAATACCCGCAAACTCCTCATCCTCGAGAATGTCATCGACGGTACCGGAAAGCTGCTCGAGCTTCTCCTCTGCCTGTACCATCTGCTGTGCCGGCAGCGCAGCAGCGGCTTCCGTGCGCTCCTGTGCAGCCCATGCTTCCGCCTGGGCATCCTCGTCCTGCTGAAGCTCCCTGCGCACCAGTGCATCCGCACCTGCCTTCAGAACTCCCTGCTTCTCCCAGTACCGCACCGCACGCTCGATATCTCCCTCTGTGAGATTCAGTGCATCTGCAGCATCGGTCGCCGTAAACTGCTCTCCCTTATGGCGAAGCATAAACAGATATACTTTTATATAGTCCCCATTGGCGGTTGCCAGATATGTATCCAGAAAGTCATTGGAAATGCAGGTCGCATAGACCGCAAGGTTATCAACAATATTTGTGCCCATCTCAACTACCCAAATCTATAAATTATCCACAGCGCAGAACGCTACACCTAAAAAAATCCGATGCAAGGATCTCATCCACACCCACGCTTCCGGGCTCAAATGACGTATCCATCCCGCTTTCTGCCTACGCAGAACCGCGATTTGCTTCGGTGAGATGATATTAACACAGGGTTTCGACGGCTTCAACACAGCCAGTCCACAACTTTATCCACCAAAGTTATCCACATCACGGTGGATAATGTTCACAGCTCAAAAGTCAAGCCTTACATTTCTATTCTAAATTGTCTGAAATCAGATCGCAATGTGTAAAAGCGCGTAAAATCGATGTCAAGGCTACACTCATATTGTATTTTAGAAATGCAATCGTAGGGTTATCCACATCATGGCAGTGGATTTCCACGCTTTTCAAATGGTGAAAACTTATTTCTTTTTTGAAAAAGCAGCTGCTCACTTGCTCTTCCTGTTCTGATAAACCCGGAATAGAACCTCGCAAAAGGGGCGGACAGCTGCAGCCTGTTCGGTGCGATCAAATGGGGCCGGGCGGGATGCCTC
>DJEQ01000050.1 GCA_002431355.1 Oribacterium sp. UBA5894 | reverse complement strand
CCATCCAGTGTAAGGTTTGGACCAACCTCATCGAAACGGTTTGAAGCGTAGTTTGCGATTGGCTGACCAGCACCATCTACGGTATTGGTCTGAAGTGCGGAGTAAAGCTCGGTCATGGAAACGGATGCAGGGTTTGCGCCGAGAGCGGAAACCATCTTCTGCATGATCGGGTCATTGGAAACACGGATCTTCATGTTCTTCAGATCAGCAACGGATGAAACCGGCTTGCTCTCAACAGTGAAGAAATGTCTGAAGCCTTCCTCGCCGTAGAAGAGGCCCTTGATACCAACGCCAGCCTCCTCAGACTCGTTCAGGATCTCTGTACCGAGGTCGCTGTTTACGAAATTCCAGAAGTGCTCTCTGGACTCGAAAACGTACGGAAGAGAAAGAAGAACGGACTTGGATGCGCCGTAAGATGTAAGAGCGAATGCAGAGATACGGGACATATCAATGTCTCCGCCACCGCCGAGCATCGAGTCAAGAACATCCTGCTCAGCACCAAGCACACCAGATGCCTGAAGGTCGATGGTGATGGAACCACCGGAAATAGCCTCTACAGCCTCCTTGAACTTGGTATCCATCTGTCCACAGATGGTACCCTCAAGTGGGTTAACCTCAGCCATGGTAAGTGTTACGGCTGGATCTGCAGCAGCGGCCTCATTGACCTTGTAGTCACCATCTGCTGCTTCCTCAGCAGCGGCAGTGGTCTCCTCTGCCTCCTTGCTTTCTTCAGCAGCTGCGGTCGTCTCCTCAGCAGCGGCTGCAGTGGTTGCAGGTGCGGCAGTGGTCTCTGCGGTCTTCGAGGAACCACAGGCTGCAAGAGATGCAACCATGGTAGCTGCGAGAACGCCACTAACGATTCTCTTCTTCATAATACATATCCTCCATATTGTATAATGTTGACCTCCACGAAGTGGAGGCTTTGTTCACACACAAGTACATTATAAAGAACAATCCGTTTTTTAAGAATGGTAAAATTCTAACATTTGCCGTACGATTTTAACATTTTGTTCACAATTATTATTCACTTTGATCACATCGCACAAAATTAGATGTCGTAATTTGTGCAGTATGCACGTACAATTACGACATCTTCTCTGATTGTGGCGATTTTATGAACAATTATCCGAGATGCGCCCGATATTCCGACGGGCTCATGCCGGTGATACGTCGAAAGACCTTTGTAAAGTAATTACTATCCGCATAGCCCACCCGCTGACCGATTTCCTTTACATTGGACGAAAGATCCGAAAGCTGCTGCTTCGCGCGCTCCACACGGTATTCTGTGAGGTAGGTTACAAAGTTCTTCCCGAAATTCTGCTTGAAGAGCTTACAGAAATAGGCCTCGCTGTAGCCGAAGGCACTGGCGATATCCAGTACGGAAATATCCTCCATGTAGTGCTCCTCCACAAAGTGCCGCATGCGTACCGCACTTTTATCCGTACTGCCTGTCTCTGTTTCTTCCGGCTCCATGGACGGGGCAGTCTCGTCCGTCGGCACCATCGGCAGCGGCTGCTGCTGTCCTGTCTTCACCCGATCCACATAATGCATCGCGCTGTCCACTGCAAGAAAGAGCTCGGTTTCATCATAGGGCTTCAGCAGGTAGTCCAGTGCATGTACTGAAATCGCCTTTCGTGCATAGTCGAATTCATTGAAGGCTGTCAGAAAGAGGATGGCACAGTTCGGATCCTTTGCCCGGATCTGCTCTGCTGCATCCAGTCCCGTTACGCCTGGCATTTCAATGTCGAGAAGCAGGATATCCGCTCCATGTTCCTCATAAAGCTGCAGTACCTCCCGTCCATTCTCTGCTTCATAAAAGCACACGCCATCCTCGCTGAACTTTCTCCGCAGCTTTTTCAGCAGTACCTTTCGTTCAATGGCCTCATCATCTGCCACCAGCATTCTGTACATCTCTCTTTCCTTTCTTAGCTTTCATCCGAAGTCTGCTTCTTCGCCTCCATCGTCCCCGGCGCGATATGCCTTCCGCTCACCGTTCTTTCCTCCACTGCTGCGCTCACCGTCCGCATTTTCTCTTCCTGTGGAATCGTCAGTATAATCCGCGTTCCCACGTCTTTCTTCGCATCGATTCGGAGATCACCGCCCTCCGGATACAGCGTTCGAATACGGCGGTAGATATTGCCGAGTCCGATACCGATCCGCGCCGTCTTGTTTTCGTCCGGCTGGTGCATGCGTGCATTGAGTGCAGCGAGCCGGTCTTCTTCCATGCCGAGTCCATCGTCCTCGATGGTCAGGGTCAGAAGCCTGGTTTCCGGATCCTGCTGTACCGTCACACGCACGGTGCCGCCCTGCTCCTTCTTCGACAGTCCATGCACGATGGCATTTTCCACCAGCGGCTGCATGGTGAAGGACGGAATGCGGATATGCTCAATGCTTTCCGGCACCTGAACCTCATAGCGGATTCGGCTTCCGAAGCGCATTTTCTGAAGATACATATAATTTTCGGCGATGCGAAGCTCCATGTCAATCGGCACGATCTGCTCCTGCGTGTTCAGATTGTAGCGGAAAAGCTGTGCCAGCGACTGGGTCATCTTTTCCGTGGTGAGCGCATCCTCGAGATTGGCCATGGAGCCGATCATGTTCAGGGTATTAAACAGGAAGTGGGGATTGATCTGGCTCTTCAGAAGCTCCAGACGGTTTGCATTGAGCCGCTTCTCCATCTCACTGTTTTCCAGCTTTTCCTGCTGCAGAAGCTCCGTCATGCGATGATTTTCCTGTATGGTCTCAATGTTTTCCGCCATCGCATGCTTCATGTCATTGAATACCGTTACCAGTCCGCCGAGCTCATCCTGGCTCTCCACCTGAATATCCTCGCCGGAAAAATCGGATTCCGCAATGCGCTGCGCCTCCTGGCTGAGCTCACGCACCGGCTTCGCAATCGAGTCCTTCATCAGATTTCCCATCTGCATGACGATCACCAGCATGATCAGGGTGAAATTGACAAAGATGAACGGAAGGGCGCGAAACAGCGGAAGCTTTTCCGTATACGCGCGTGATCCGGCTTCGACCGTCAGCTGCAGGAGCCGCCGGGAATACTGCTCGAGATACGCTTCGCGCTGATTGTATTCATTGAGGCGTCGCAGAAATTCCGTTCTGCTCAGCTCTCCGGACAGCATCCTGTCACGGAGCGCGGCATACTGCTGATAGGCATTTTTAATGTTCCAGGTACGTGCGTAGCGCTCCTGCCCGATGAGCTCATAGCTGAAGGGCAGGGCATCGATGGCACGCTCGGTACGCTGGATGGCCTGCTGCAGATTTTCCTTCGCGCTTTCCGTTCTAGTCGACGCATAGTCTGAAAAGGCGGTTCCCTCTGCCTCCATCGCTTCCATGAAGGTCTGGCTGGCACGGTTCTCATCCAGCAGCTGACCATAGTCCCGGAGCGAATAGCTCATGGTAAACATGGAAAAGCCTGCCGAGACCAGGATGATCACAGCAATGATGGCGGCGAAGCTCTGAACCTTCTGATCGATGGACATGCGCCACCAGCGACGTTTAAACATGCCACTCCTTTCGAATCTCTCTTTCACAGCGCTGCACCTCCGACAGCAGATCCTGCGCAGACCAGAGCACGGCCCCGCTGCCCCAGGTGATGACCTGAACGACCTTATCCGAGGTTGCCACCGTCACCTGGTACTGCTTCGTCAGTTCATGGGTTTCTTCTTCAATGTATTCGTCGGCGGTCATCGCCTCCCGCGTGAATACAACATAAATATTATGATACCTGAGCTGCTCCACAACGTGACCTGCCACACGGTAGGCGTCAAATACCACAATCAGTTCTTTTCCCGTATAGCCTGCATAGTTTGAAAGAATGTCGAGAAGCTTCCCACGCGCCGCATCGAGGTTCACCGCTGCCAGGGACTTCAGCTCTTCCCAGGCGAACACAATATTGTATCCATCCACCAGGAGGTACTGCTTTTTCTTCACCACCGCTTTCGTCTCACGACGGTTCTTTTCCTTATTTTCTTCCTTCTCGCGGGCACGAATCGTCCGGGCGCTCGCGATGTTCATCTCCTTTGCCCGGTTTTTAATCGGGCCATAGGTACGGACGAAGATGTCCTCGAGCTCCTGATCCGCGATGTAATGCCCACCATTTCTGTAGGCATGGTCCTTTGATTTCGGCTCCTGCAGGCGTTCCAGCCGCGCCACATCGGCTTCGAAATCGCCCTTCTCCACCGGTTCCTCCAGCTGCAGTGGCGATTCTACATGCATATACCGCTCCACCTCATCGAAGGGCACGATGAAGCCGGTGCCATGCGCGCAGAACACCGAGGAGCATGGATTCAGAAGATCCTGATCGGGATCATAGCCCACGGATGCAATGACCTCCTCCGGGTTATGACAGCGGTCATAGCCACTGAAGCGCAGGAAGAGGCGACCAAGCCCCTTGGTATAAACCATCACCTCCTGATGATAGTTCCGCATCGTTACGACCGGGGCCGTTCCCTCCAGGACAGCCCAGCCTTCCTTTCGCTCAGGTGCGCTGAAATGTCCCTGCATGCCGGCGATATCCGTCATGGCACGACCGACACAGGTCTCTGGAATTTCCAGTGTGAAGGCATAGTACGGCTCCAGCAGTATCGTTTCCGCCTTTCGAAGCCCCTGCCGCACGGCACGATAGGTCGCTTCACGGAAATCACCGCCCTCGGTATGCTTGTTGCTGGCACGTCCAGCGATGAGCGTAAAGCGAAGATCCGTCACCGGACTCCCGGTCAGCACACCGACATGTACGCGTTCTCGGAGATGCGTCAGCACAAGGCGCTGCCAGTTGATCGCCAGCGTATCGGTCGGGCAGTCACTCCGAAACTGCAGTCCGCTCCCCCGCGGGAGTGGCTCCAGCAGGAGATGCACCTCTGCATAGTGGCGAAGCGGCTCGAAATGACCAACCCCTTCGACCGGGGTCGCAATCGTTTCCTGATAGAGAATGCGTCCGTCGGAAAAGCGCAGCGTGATGCCATAGCGTTCCTGCACCATCCGCTTCAGAATTTCCGTCTGTACCTCACCCATGAGCTGAATGTGGATTTCCTTTCGCGTAGAATCCCAGTGCAGGTGAAGCTCCGGGAATTCATCCGAAAGCGCCTGAAGGCGCCGATAGAGCTCCAGTGCATCCACCTCCTCCGACTGGAGCTCATAGTCCAGGACCGGTCGAAGACTCGGGTCCTTTCCTTCTGGCTCACAGCCGAGGCTGTCTCCGGTCTTCAGTCCTGAGAGATCCGGAATGGCCACCACCATCCCGGCTTCGGCTGTATCCACGGTCGTATATCGGGCACCACTGTAGAGGCGAAGCTCCGGTACCTTTTCTCCCGGCAGAATCTCCGCACGCACCTTCAGCGCCCCACCGGTGATCTTCAGATACGAGAGACGATGTCCCTGCGCATCCCGCCCGACCTTAAATACACGGGCGCCGAAGCTCGTCGGGTACAGCGGGATGTCCACGAACTGGTACAGTCCCTGGAGAAAGGTCTCCACGCCGTTTCCCTTGAGAGCCGAGCCAAAAAAGACCGGAAAAAGCTTCCGGTCCATGATGAGATTTCGCACCGTTTTCGGCTCCAGCACGCCTGTTTCCAGATAACTCTCCATGCACTGCTCATCACACATGGCGATGTTTTCCTTCAGTGACTCCGGCATCGCATAGCGACCGACCTCACTGAAATCGACGAGGGCCGGGCCGAAATGCTTCTCCAGATCCTTTAGAAGCGCGCCCTTGTCCGTCCCTGCCTGGTCCATCTTATTCACAAACACGAAGCAAGGCACATGGTAACGAGAAAGTAAGCCCCAGAGTGTTTCCGTATGGCCCTGCACACCATCCGCACCATTGATGACAAGGATGGCATAATCCAGTACGGACAGGGTCTTTTCCATTTCAGCCGAAAAGTCCACATGTCCCGGGGTATCCAGGAGCGTCACAGCGATATCCTGCAGCTGAAAGCTGGCCATCTTCGAAAAAATGGTGATGCCCCGCTCCTTTTCCATCTGATCCGTATCGAGGTAGGCATTGCCCTTATCGACCCGTCCCAGCTTCTGAATACGCCCGCAGGTATAGAGAATACGCTCTGAAAGCGTCGTTTTTCCAGCATCTACATGCGCAAGGATGCCCAGCACCAGTCGCTTCGTTTCCTGTTCTCCCATGTTTCTCCCCCCGTTTCTCCTTCTGCCGGAAGTGTACTTCGTCTGATCCCACAGAAAGAGGGGGACGACTTACATTTCAGATGGCAGCTTCAGTTCTTTTCCATATTGCCGTGTAAAGAGTGCCCGAAGCTCATCGACGACCTCTCCAAGGCTCTTTCCACGCTCATCGATGCGGATATCTGCATACTTCTCATACAGCTTCGTCCGCTCATCATACAGATCCTGCAGGGTATAGCCGTCTGGAATCGCCACGCCGCGGTCCACAATGTTCCCGATGCGGCGGACCATTTCCTCATAGCTGACATCCAGATAAACGACCTTTCCAATCGACTTCAGATGCTGCATGGCCCAGTCCTCATAGCAGATGGATCCCCCCGGTGCGATGACGGCATTGTCCACCTCGAGGCCTGCGGCAATGTCTCCTTCGACCTGCAGGAAGCCCTTCTGTCCTTTTTCAGCAATGATTTCCTTCAGAAGCTTCCCGGTTTTTTCCTGGATCACAATATCTACATCC
Organism: Oribacterium sp. UBA5894; assembly: GCA_002431355.1. Taxonomy (GTDB): domain Bacteria; phylum Bacillota; class Clostridia; order Lachnospirales; family Lachnospiraceae; genus Oribacterium. The sequence continues at coordinate 4,265 of DJEQ01000050.1, read as the reverse complement.
ACAAAGTTCATGCCGAGACGCTTCGCCAGCAGGACACCGACCGTGGATTTCCCACTGGACGGCATACCGATCATGGTAATGTTCATGCCCTCTCCTTTCCTTTCTCAGGCGATCCCTTACAGCTGCTCTGCAAAGAGGGTCAGCGGTGGTACGAGCTGCTTCTTTCTGGAAACGACACCTGGAAGCTCCACCGACCATGCATCCTCCGACTTATCGCTGCCCTCACGTGCAGGTCTCCGCACAGCCTCTACGGCGAAGGCATTGTTCACAAGCGGACCCGCGCCGGAGCCGATGGCCAGAAGATCTGTACTCTGCTCAAAGATATTGGTCAGCATGATGAAGCTCATATCGAGTCCCTCCGTCTTCATCGCTTCCAGTGCAAAGTCTTCCAGTGCATCCTTCATGCTCTCGAGCTCTTCCTTATTTAAGGAGGTCACCTGGCTCACACCAAAGTCGACCTTTCCAGCCTTAAAGTGCTTGAAATCCTGATAGAAGATTTCCTTGATGGTCTTTCCCTTCAGGTTCGAGCCGGCAGAGAACATGTCGAAGGCATATTTTTCAATGTCCACACCCACGATGTCCGCAAGTGCACGCGCCGTCTTTTCATCCTCTGGTGTGCAGGTCGGCGAACGGAAAAGAAGGGTATCGGAAATAATGGCTGACATCAGGAGACCCGCGGTGGTACGGTCGATCTCGATGCCGTTTTCATGATACATCTTCGTAATGATCGTCGAGCAGCAGCCGAGCGGCTGGTTTCGGAAGTATACCGGCGACATGGTCTGCACGGCACCGATCTTATGATGATCGATGATTTCCAGGATATCTGCGGATTCAATGCCTTCGACCGCCTGTCCCGGCTCATTATGATCCACCAGAATCACCTGCTTTCCATGATTTCCGAGCAGGTTTCTGCGGGAGATCATCCCGAGGTAGGTCCCGTCCTTACTGAGCACCGGGAAATCACGGTGACGCTTGCTCGCCATGATGTCGTGGATATCATCCACGAAGTCATCCTCTGTAAAGGTAATGAGATCATCCTGCGTCATGAAATAATGAATCGGCATCGACTGGTTGATGAGACGGGCTGCTGTATAGGCATCATAGCTCGTCACCATGATGATCATGCCATTCTGCTCGGCCAGGCTCTTGATGGTCGGTGATACATCGGCACCCTCACAGATGATGATGCAGTCTGCGCCATTGTCCATCGCAGAAAGCTGATTCTCAGCACGGTTTCCCAGAAGAACGATGTCATGCTTTTCGATGTAATAGGACATCATTTCCGGATTGGCTGCCGCAATCAGTACCTTTCCCTCGGTGCAGACGCGCTTGACATCACCCGTGATAACCTCCGCCTCGAGGGTCTCCTGAATATTGGAGAACTGCGTATGCGCCTTCGAGATGATCTGCGAGTCATAGACATTGAAATAGGACTTCGCGATATCGCCGATCGTAATGACGCCTTCCAGGGCATTTCGCTTCGTGACAACCGGCAGGGTCACGACATTGCCCTCGTTCATCATGGTCCAGGCCTTCTTCAGTGATATATTCTTATTAACACCGGGTGTCTGTCGATACTCGACATCCGATACCTGCGTTTTCACAGAGGTAATGAGACGTGGTGCCGGCACCTTGAAATAATCCAGGACGAAGGCCGTCTCACGGGACGGTTCGCCTGCACGGCAAGGGATATATTTGTTACTGCCCGTCACTGCATTTTTCAGCTTGGCATAGGCAATGGCAGCGCAGATGGAGTCTGTATCCGGGTTTCGATGACCCGTGACGAGTACCTCGCGCTCCGTATTATGTGGAATTAAGGTCTTTGTGTGTGACATGAAGCCTCCTCACGATTGAATACATTTTTACCTGTTCTACGTTACCATAAATGAGGCGGCAACTCAATCCAGGTACTTGAAAATGGACACATGAAGCGTGTCATCGGCTCCCTTCCGCCGCTCCGTTCTTCCTTGACCGCCGCTCGCCCGCCTGATTTCTGCACCGGACATCAAAAATAAAGGACTGTATGCAAAACGTTCACTGTTTGTTCATAATTTATTCACATTTCGATACTATATTAACAATATAAGAAAGTTGAACAAACAAATCGTTCTTCTTTCAGAATTTATTCGACATTTTCTCTAATTGATAGATTTTTCATAATTGCCCCGGCGGTATCTTCGGATGCTTCCGGGGTCTCCTCATTTCATGAATCATCGTTGCTATGCGTACCTGTGCACGTCTCGATTCAGGCCCCTTGGTATACAGAGGAGCGTGACTGCTCCTGCGCGTCTTTCACACCCCGACCAAATGCCGGTGAATGAAAAAAGCAGCCACATAGAATCAGTTCCCTCCTTACGAGTCCCTGCTCTATGTGACTGCTCTTTACTTGTCTTCTTTACTTCGCGTAATCTACTGCGCGCGATTCACGGATGACGTTCACCTTGATGACGCCCGGATACTGCATCTGCTCCTGAATCTGCTTTGCAATATCGTGTGCCATGATGGTCATGTCATCATCCGATACCTGATCCGGAACAACCATGATACGAACCTCACGTCCAGCCTGTACGGCGAAGGACTTTTCAACACCCTTATAGGAATTCGTAATATCCTCGAGCTCCTTCAGACGGTTCGTATAGGTCTCCAGCGACTTGCGACGTGCGCCTGGGCGTGCAGCAGAAATAGCATCCGCTGCCGCAACGAGGCAGGCAATCAGTGAGGTCGGCTCCGTACCGCCATGGTGCGATGCAACCGTATTGATGACGATCTCCGGCTCATGGTACTTCTTGCAGAGATCCACACCCAGCTGCACATGCGTACCTTCCATATCATGATCGATGGCCTTTCCAATATCATGCAGAAGGCCGGCTCTCTTCGCCATCCGTACGTCGAGCTCGAGCTCCTCTGCCAGAAGACCTGAAATCTGTGCCACCTCCACGGAGTGACGCAGTGCATTCTGCCCGTAGGAAGTACGGAACTTCATCCGACCGAGCAGCTTCACAAGCTCTGGATTCAGGCCATGTACGCCCACCTCCAGCACGGCTGCCTCACCTTCCTCACGGATGGTTTCATCCACTTCCTTCTGTGCCTTCTCTACCACCTCTTCGATTCTGGCCGGGTGGATACGTCCATCCACGATCAGCTTCTCAAGGGCGATACGTGCAACCTCCCGGCGCACCGGATCAAAGCCAGAAAGAACCACCGCCTCCGGTGTATCATCGACAATCAGCTCAACGCCCGTCAGCTGTTCCAGCGTTCGAATGTTTCGACCCTCACGGCCAATGATTCGGCCCTTCATATCATCATTCGGAAGCTGTACCACGGAAACCGTCGATTCCGTCACCTGATCTGCCGCACAGCGCTGAATCGCATCCACGATATAATTGCGTGCATTCTTCTCGGCCTCTTCCTTCGCCTGGTTATCATACTCACGAAGCATCTTTGCATAATCATGCTTCGTGTCCTCCTCCAGGGATTTCAGAAGCTCGGACTTCGCCTGATCTCTGGTGAGACCGGAAACACGCTCCAGTTCCGTCACCTTCTGATTATGCAGGTCATCGATTTCTGCTTCCTTCTTCTGCATCCGTTCCTGCTGAACGCGGAGCTCCTGCTCCTTCTGATCCAGAGAAGCCGCCTTCTTTTCGGATGCTTCCTCTCTCTTCAGCATGCGATGCTCGAGATCCGATACCTCTTTCCGACGGTCCTTAATCTCCTTATCGAGATCATTCTTGGCCTTTAATGCCTCTTCCTTTGTCTCCAGAAGAGCTTCACGCTTCTTGTTTTCGGCGGTCCGAATGGCATCGTCGATGATTTCTCTCGACTTTTTCTCTGCCGACCCCACGGTTTTTTCAAAGTCATTCTTGGCCTTGCTGGATCCGACGAAGAACATCACGAGTCCCACCGCTACGGCCACGACCAAAACGATAATGATCACTCTTATGTACCTCCTTCACTATGATGTTGTTAATGTACAAACAGATATGTGAAAGAGCTAAAACGGCGCAGAATCCGCCCTGGCCCAGACCAACTCTATTTATAATAAACGTTATATTTGAAATAATATTCAATATACATTAACTCAACTCTTTAATTTTATATAAATATGACAATCATGTCAACAAGCGTAAAAAATGCTTTGAGCGATATCAGGGTTTACACAGTCTCGGCTGTAGCAGGCGAGGCGGTGGAAACCAGTACTCCGAGGTCGAAAAAATCTAAGCCAGGACCCCTAAACAGCACTAAGCCCTCTGCAATCGTCGCGTTTT
>DJEQ01000004.1 GCA_002431355.1 Oribacterium sp. UBA5894 | reverse complement strand
CACCAGCTGACCCGCGGACAGCTCGGACAGGAGGTTGTGGCCGATGGGGAGAATAAGCGGGACTTCTATGTAAAGCAGCAGAAGCGCATCGCAGATTTCGCGAACAAGGTTCATTCCGGTGAGATTGCCAATGCAGCCGGCGAGAAGTTTACGACCGTCGTTCAGATCGGCATCGGCGGCAGTGATCTCGGCCCACGCGCGATGTATCTCGCACTGGAAAACTGGGCGAAGTCAAAGGGCCTTCTCAAGATGAATGCACAGTTCATCAGCAATGTTGATCCAGATGATGCGGCAGCGGTTCTCCGCAATATTGATGTCGCACATTCCCTCTTTATTCTCGTTTCGAAGTCTGGCACGACACTCGAGACGCTCACAAACCAGACCTTCGTAATGAATGCGCTTCGGAAGCTCGGCCTTGATCCGGCGAAGCATATGATTGCAGTGACATCGGAGACCTCTCCAATCGCCACAAGCCCGGACTACCTTGCTGCCTTCTACATGGATGACTATATTGGTGGCCGTTATTCCTCGACCTCTGCCGTCGGCGGCGCCGTGCTGTCGCTGGCCTTCGGACCAGAGGTTTTCGCCGAGTTCCTCGAGGGCGCAGCAGCAGAGGACCAGCTGGCGAAGGAAAAGGATCCGCTGAAGAATCCGGATATGCTCGATGCCCTGATCGGCGTGTATGAGCGAAACGTGCTCGGTTATGAGAGCACCGCCATTCTGCCATATTCCCAGGGCCTCAGCCGCTTCCCGGCACATCTTCAGCAGCTCGACATGGAGTCGAATGGCAAGTCGGTGAACCGCTTCGGCGAGCCAGTGAATTACCCGACGGGTCCGGTCATCTTCGGTGAGCCAGGTACGAACGGCCAGCACAGCTTCTACCAGCTCCTGCATCAGGGCAAGAACATCATCCCGCTTCAGTTCGTCGGCTTCCGTGAGAATCAGATCGGCATGGACGATACGATTCAGGGCAGCACCAGCCAGCAGAAGCTCTGTGCCAATGTTGCCGCCCAGATCGTTGCCTTTGCCTGCGGAAAGGAAGATGAAAACCGGAACAAGAACTTCGAGGGTGGTCGTCCTTCCTCCATCATCATCGGTCAGCAGCTGAATCCGAGAACACTCGGCGCACTGCTTGCTCACTACGAGAATAAGGTGATGTTCCAGGGCTTCTGCTGGAACCTGAACTCCTTCGATCAGGAGGGCGTACAGCTTGGCAAGGTGCTTGCAAAGAAGGTGCTTGCGCATGAAACCGATGGTGCGCTGAAGGTATACAGCGATCTTCTGAACATCTGATGCCGTCGTATGAAAAGAGCTGCCGCCTGTGCGGCGGCTCTTTTTTCAGGCAAATCAGGGAAGAGACTTTTATAAACAGAAACACTGCGATCAGAGACATGGCCATCTCCGGCGGCTGCGAGGACAGCAAAACGGCCCGGCCATCTGAGGATTAGAAGAAAAGGAGGTTCTCCATGACCATCTGGCTCACCCGACATGGACAGACCAATCTGAATAAACAGCAGCTTATGCAGGGGCGGACAGATGAACCCCTGAATGAGACGGGGCGTGCCCAGGCACGGGCTGCACGGGCACAGCTCGGCGATCTTCATTTCGACGCGGTTTATGCAAGCCCCTTGCAGCGGGCCATCGAAACGGGCGCCATCATCGGGAATGTTCCGATGGCGGAGGTGATCCGGGATGAGCGTCTGATCGAGGCGGATTTCGGACGCTTCGAGAAGAAGAGCTACTGGAGGATGAGTCTTCCCATGACGCTGTACTGGGCGCTGCCGGAGCTTTTTCCCTGCCCGAAGAAGGACGGCGTCGAAAGCATAGACTCGCTCGTTGCCAGAAGTCGGTCTTTTCTCGAGGAGCTCGAGCAGAAGGAGTATGCGGATGTTCTCATCGCCTGCCATGGCGGCATCATGCGCGCGCTTTCCGGATACCTCATGGACAGGAAAAACGGTATCTGCTGGCGACCGAAGCCACGAAACTGCGAGATTCGTGTATTTCAGGTGGAGGAGGGAAAGCATCAGTATCTGAGAGATCTTCGACTCCCGAAGGACGGCGTCCGCTGAACCGTCAGCCTGCATTTGCCTGAATGATTGTATAATATGCGTGCATAAATGCATTTATTCAAGAATAAACTGCATAAGAATGCGATTAAATACAATTATATGCATAAAAATACTTGCAATCTCCGAAATAAGGGTTATAATCTCCTCATAGTCAAATTGGGATGAGTTATAAAAACAGTTTGATGGATAACCGTAATGAATGATTCGGTTTGAGGAGGAGTATTATGAAGAAGAATTTAGCCATTTTAATGACCACCGTTCTTGCAGCTGCTTCACTTGCAGCCTGCGGATCATCCAGCACCCCGGCAACCACGACGGCGGCTGCGACCACAGCTGCTGAAACCACAGCCGCTGCAGAGGAGACCACAGCTGCGGAGACGACGGCTGCAGAAGCACCAGAGCAGGGCGCTGCAGAGGGAAGCGGAGAGACCGTTGCGGTTCCAACCGACTTCACCACAGTTACCGAGGGTAAGCTCACCATTGCCACTTCCCCGGATTTCGCACCATATGAGTTCTACCACATCAACAACGGAACACCAGAGCTTTCCGGCTTCGATGTTGCGCTCGGTAAGAGAATCGCGGATGATCTCGGCCTCGAGGTTCAGTTCGTACCGATGGATTTCGATGGTATCCTCATGGAGCTTCAGAGCGGAAATGTAGATCTCGGAATTTCCGGCTTCTCACCGAGCCCAGAGCGTGCAGAGACCTTTGATTTCTCGGATCTCTACTACATGGGTGGCCAGTCCTTCGTCATCCGGAAGGCAGACCATGACAAGTATACCGACTATGCTGCCTTTGATGGCCTTCCAGTCGGCGCCCAGAACGGTTCCATCCAGATGGATCTTGCGAAGGAGAATACACCAAACGCAAACATCATTGGCCTTGCCAAGGTAACGGATATCGTATCGGAGCTCGTTTCCGGCAAGCTTGAGGGTGGCTTCATTGAGACCGCCGTTGCAGAGCAGTATATCAAGAACTATCCAGAGCTTGAGATTGCATGGGATGTTCCATATGATACACAGGGTTCTGCCATTGCACTGAAGAAGGGCAGCGATCTTCTTCCGGCAGTCAATGCCGTCATCAACAACGCGCTGTCCGATGGCTCGATGGATCAGTACATCACCGAGGCTCAGGAGCTTGCATCCGATGAGGACAATGTCTATGAGGGTCAGCTCGATGCCGATGGCAATGTAGCTTCCAACTAAACAGCAGCAAAACATCAGATTCTTTTCTCTCCGGGACTGTCCCGGAGAGATTTTTGAGTCTATACTTAAGATGCGGAGCACAGCTTCTGCGTATTACGTATATACTCAAGGCTCCGAAAGAGGAAGAGTATACATATCACCATTTATGAAAGGCAGGATTTACCATGACCATTAGCTGGGCCAATTTTGAAAAGTTATTTCAATACGGCGCCATGTTCCAGCAGGGACTTATCGTCACCGTCCTTCTGGCAGCCTGTACCGTATTCTTCGGCTTCATCCTTGCATTTTTACTTGCACTGATGCTGCTCTCGGATGTACGTCCCTTCCGGCGCTTTGAAAAAATAAAGACCGAGGACATCCATAAGAAAAAGCGCTATGACCGTATCGCTGCATTTAATCCTGTACGACTGATTGCAAGTGCCTATGTGCAGTTCGTACGCTGTACCCCGATGCTGGTGCAGATCTTCCTCGTGTACTACATTGTCTTCGGATTTATTACGCTGCCGAAATTCACGTTCTTCGGCTTCATTCAGTTTGAGCGTTTCTTCCCGGCGGCAGTGGCGATGGCACTGAACTCTGGCGGTTATATGAGTGCGGTCATCCGTGGCGGTATCGAAGGCGTCGATGCCGGTCAGACCGAGGCGGCCCGTTCCCTCGGCATGACGAAGGCGCAGACCATGTACCACATTATTCTGCCACAGGCCATTAAGAACATCCTGCCGGCGGTTGCGAATGAGTTCGTAACGATCATCAAGGAGTCTTCCGTCTGCTATACCATCGGTGTACAGGACATCATGTTCAATGTAAAGAGTATTCAGTCGGCGACCTTCATCATTGCAGAGCCGCTGCTTATGGCAACCGTACTGTATTTCTGCCTGTGCTTCCCGACCAGTAAGATCATTGAATACATCGAGAGGAGGATGCGTCAAAGTGACAACCGATAAGTCCATGATTCAGGTCCGTGACCTGAAAATGTATTATAATTACGGAAAAATCAAGGCCCTGGATGGCATTGACATCGACATCCATAAGGGTGATGTCATGGTGGTGATCGGACCGTCCGGCTCCGGCAAATCCACCTTCCTTCGGAGCCTGAATCTTCTGGAGTCGCCAACCGATGGAAGCATTGTCTTCGAGGGCAGGGATATCATCAACGAAAAGATCAACCTCGATCAGTACCGTCAGAAGATGGGCATGGTGTTCCAGCACTTTAACCTCTTTCCGCATAAGACCATTCTGGAGAATCTGACGCTGGCACCGATGATCGTGAAGCATCAGTCGAAGCAGGAGGCCGAGAAGAAGGCCCTCGAGCTTCTCACGCGTGTCGGTCTTCGGGATCGGGCCAATGCCTATCCCGTGCAGCTGTCGGGTGGTCAGAAGCAGCGTGTCGCCATTGTGCGTGCGCTCTGCATGAACCCGGAGGTCATGCTGTTTGATGAGCCGACGAGTGCACTCGACCCGGAGATGGTGGGTGAGGTTCTGGAGGTCATGAAGGAGCTTGCCCATGAGGGCATGACCATGATCTGCGTTACGCACGAGATGGGCTTCGCCCGTGAAGTAGGAAACCGTGTGGTTTTCATGGCTGATGGAAAGATCGTGGAGCAGGGAACACCGGAGCAGATCTTCGAGCATCCGGAGAGCCCACGTCTCAAGGATTTCCTCGGAAAGGTACTTGAAATTTAATTCAACATCAGGATGGGATGCCTTCAGAGCACCGCGGGATGCGGTGGCCCTGGAGGCATTCTTATTGGAGGATGGTCGAAGCACTGATTTTTGTGTATACTGTTATTTTATGAAGCTTCTTCGCTCCTGAGAACGAAGCGGTATGACTTTTATGAGAGAAAATGGTCGAAATCAGAACATGGATGAGATCGACATTTGAAAGGAAAGCAAAATGGAAGAAAGCAAGAAGGCCGCTCTTTCCTATATTGAGCAGCATAAGGATATTTTTACCGGTGTGGCAGATTATATCTGGGCCCACCCGGAGCTTAGTCTGAAGGAATACAAGTCCGCGGCCTACTACGAGAAGGTCCTGGAGGAGGGCGGATTTACGGTGGAAAAGGGCGTCGATGGTATTGAAACCGCATTCACCGGAAGCTATGGTGTGGGGCATCCGATCATTGGCATTCTCGGTGAATTCGATGCACTCTCCGGGCTCAGTCAGGAGAAAAATGTGCCGGAGCATCATCCCATCGTCGAGGGCGGTGCCGGGCACGGCTGTGGCCACAATATGCTCGGCTCCGGTGCATTGGCCGCGGCCTTTGCCATTAAGAACTATCTGGAAACGAGCGGACAGAAGGGAACGGTAATTTTCTATGGCTGCCCGGGCGAAGAGGGCGGTGCAGCCAAGGCCTTCATGGCCCGGGATAATATGTGGCGCTCCTTGGATGCTGCGCTCACCTGGCACCCGGAGGATGTCAATGAGGTCAAGACCGGTACCAACAACTCGACGATTCAGGTTCTCTATAGCTTCCATGGACGCTCTGCGCATGCAGCCGGAGATCCGGAAAATGGACGCTCTGCACTCGATGCGGTGGAGCTTATGAATACAGGCGTGCAGTATCTGCGCGAACATATGAAGTCGGAATGCCGCGTGCACTACGCCATTACCGATGCCGGTGGCATCTCACCCAATGTGGTACAGGATCATGCATCCGTGCTCTACATGGTGCGTGCCATTAAGGTGCGGGACTGTGTGGAGCTTCGGAAGCGTGTTGATAAAATCGCGGAGGGCGCAGCGCTGATGACGGAGACCACGGTGGAGCGGAGCTTCATCGACGGCACAGCGGATCTCGTACCGAACTTCACGCTGGAGAAGGTACTCTATGATAATTTCAGTCAGGTAGAGCTTCCGAGCTATACGGAAGAGGAGCTTGCATTTGCAGAGAAGCTGCATGCGACCTGCCCGGTACATACCGCGCCTGGCTTCGCAGCAAGCCTCGATGATCAGATCCGCGAATATACGGAAGAAAAGTCAAAGCATGGAACGGAAGCGATGAACCGCTTCCTTGTCCCGCTGTACCACAGCACCGCGTTCTGCGCCGGCTCGACGGATGTCGGGGATGTATCCTGGCAGACCCCGACCGCGCAGATTCACTGTGCCGGCTTCGTCAGTGGGGCACCGGGACACAGCTGGCAGAATGTTTCCTGCGGCGGCTCCAGCATTGGCCACAAGGCTCTGCTGCTTGCCGGAAAGGTGCTGGCACTGAGCGCCATCGACCTCTATGAAAAGCCGGAGCTTCTGAAGGAAGCGAGAGCAGAATTTGAAAAGCGCACGGAAAGTGGCTATGTCTGCCCAATCGAAGCGGGCGCAAAGCCGACAGCGATCTGAGCTGCGAGACACGATACTGAAGTAAAATGGAGATTTCTATGAACGAAGGATTTTTACCGGTCAACCGGGAGGATATGCGGGCACGCGGCTGGACACAGCCGGATTTCGTCTATGTCATCGGTGACGCCTATGTGGATCACTCAAGCTTCGGCCCGGCCATCATTTCCCGTGTGCTGGAGGCCCACGGCTATAAGGTGGCCATGCTGCCCCAGCCAGACTGGAGGGATCCTTCCTCCGTGATGGAGTTCGGGGAGCCGAGGCTGGGCTTCCTTGTTTCGGCCGGCAACATGGACTCAATGGTCAATCATTATACGGTGGCGAAGCATCATCGGAAAACGGATTCCTATACCCCGGGGGGCGTCATGGGAAAGCGTCCGGATCGCGCTGTGACGGTATACTGCAACCTGATTCGGCAGACCTGCAAGCATACGCCGATCATCATTGGCGGCATCGAGGCGAGTCTTCGGCGGCTTGCGCACTATGACTACTGGTCGGATCGTGTGCGGCGCTCTGTGCTGCTTGACAGTGGCGCGGACCTTCTGTCGTATGGCATGGGCGAGCACAGCATCGTCGAGATTGCCGATGCGCTCGCGTCCGGCATCGCCGTGAAGGACATTACCTGGATTTCAGGTACCGTGTATAAGACGCGCTATGAGGATGAAATCTACGATGCCATCCGCCTTCCGGATTACGAGGAAATCGTCGCGGATAAGCGGAAGTATGCGGAGAGCTTTGCCATTCAGTATCGAAATACGGATCCCATCATCGCGAAGCGCATCTATGAGTGCTATGATGGCGCCATGTTTGTAGTGCAGAATCCGCCGGCAGCGCCCCTTGATCAGATGGAAATGGATGATGTCTATGCTCTTCCATTTATGCGGGCCTGGCATCCAATGTATGATGCGGCGGGCGGCATCCCGGCCTTCGGTGAGATTAAGGAAAGCATTACCCAGGCACGTGGCTGCTTCGGTGAGTGTAATTTCTGTGCACTCACCATGCACCAGGGACGCATCGTGCAGTGCCGATCCCATGAGAGTGTTCTGGAGGAAGCGAAGGAAATTACGCAGGATAAGGAATTCAAGGGCTACATCTTCGATGTCGGGGGACCAACGGCCGAATTTCGTGGGCCATCCTGCGACAAGCAGCTCACAAAGGGCACCTGCGTCGGACGCAAATGCCTCTGGCCGGAGCCGTGCAAGAATCTGAAGGTTGATCACAGCGATTATGTCAAGCTGCTCCGGGAGGTGCGATCCCTTCCGGGCGTGAAGAAGGTCTTTATTCGTTCCGGCTTCCGTTTCGATTATCTGATGGCCGATCCGAATAAGGAATTTCTTCGTGAAATCTGTAAATACCATGTTTCCGGTCAGATGCGTGTGGCACCAGAGCATGTATCGGATCAGGTGCTGAAGGAAATGGGAAAGCCGAAGGTCGAGGTCTATAACAGCTTTGTAAAGGAGTTTGAGAAAATCAACCGGGAGCTTGGTCTCAAGCAGTACATTGTACCGTATCTGATGTCGAGTCATCCGGGCTCGACCCTGAAGGATGCCATCAAGCTTGCAGAGTACATTCGTGATATGGGGTACATTCCAGAGCAGGTGCAGGATTTCTATCCGACACCGGGCACGGTCTCGACGACCATGTACTACACGGGGCTCAATCCCCTGACCATGGAGAAGGTCTATGTGCCTCGAAATCCACATGAGAAGGCCATGCAGCGCGCGCTCATTCAGTATCGGAACCCGGAGAATTATGAGCTCGTGAAGGAGGCCCTTCTTCGAGAGCACCGGGAGGACCTCATTGGCTTCGACCCGCACTGTCTGATTCGTCCACGGAAGGGCACAGCGAGCGAGCCTGCGAAGCATGAACGGCGTACGTCACAGGGAAGCAGAAAGCGGGTGCTGCAGCGTGGATCTGTAAAAAATCAGTAAGATTCCCATAGGTTTTCCTGTGGTAAAATGAATGAAATATGGATATAGGAGAACTTTATGAGACGTCATTTTAATACAAAACGAATGTTGACCGCGCTGATGGTGGCAAGTCTCAGTATGAGCACGCTTTCCACCACCGCGCTTGCCGATACGAGTACGGCTGTGGAAATCTCAGATCAGGGGCCACTTGCCGCGGGCCATGTTGAAAACAGCCAGGGAGCAGTGGGCAATGTCCTCGAGACGACGGCAGCTGCAGGTACCACCACGGAAACGGCACAGAGCAGTATCGCCGGGAACGTAACGACGGCCGCACAGCCAGGACCATCGGTTCCAGCTGGAGCAAGCGCGGGCACGACCGCGACCGTCGGCAGCGCGTCTGGAACGACCAGTGCGACGACACAGGGCAGCGCACAGAGCACGAACGGGAATGCAAGCACCGGAACCACGCAGGCTGGAAGCACCGCGATCAGCCAGACACTTGTCGGCAGCTCCTCGACTGGAACAACGAATTATTTTCAGCAGCAGAGCAGCAGCTTTCTTCGGACGGCGATGACCATCACCCCGGAGGTCAATGCGAACTTTGCCATTCTGGTGGATGCAGATGCGAACCTCGTGGTAGCCGATAAGAATGGTACGGCGAAAATGTACCCGGCCTCGATGACGAAGGTCATGACCCTGCTGGTGGCCTGTGAGCACATCTCAAACCTCAATGAGAAGGTGGAGATCACGCAGGATATTGTGGATTATGTGCAGAAGGAAGGCGCTTCCCACTGTGGCTTCAAGGCCGGAGAGCAGGTGAGCGTGCAGGATCTTCTGTATGGACTCATTCTCCCAAGTGGTGCGGATGCCGCTCTGGCACTGGTACGTCATATCGCTGGATCTGAGGAGCAGTTCGTCGCCCTCATGAACCAGAAGGCTCAGCAGCTTGGCATCGCTGGAACGACGCATTTTACAAATACGACGGGCCTGTACGATGACAATCATTATTCGACCGCGCAGGATCTCGCAGTCATCATGCGTGCAGCTTCTCAGAACAGCATGGCTGCCACGATTCTCACGACGCGAAGCTACACGACGCAGCCAAACAATAAGCGAAGCACGGGTCTCAGCTTCTCGAATCTTTTCCTGAAGCGTATCGATACCCAGACCACGGGTGGACAGGTGAACTTCGCGAAGACCGGCTATGTGGCGAAGGCAGGAAACTGTGCAGTATCGTACTTTACCGCAGCTTCCGGCAAGCATTATATCTGCGTGACCGGAAAGACGTCCGGTGCGTGGAATGTTGTATATGCACACGCGGCGCTCTACAAGCAGTACGCGAAATAAGGCGATACATAAAGAAGGCGGGATCTTTATTCGAGAAACAGGGGGAACGATATGGGAGACATTCTGAAGGATCTGGTGGACCCGGCGGAGCTTGTGGCCATTAAGGTCGGCGGTGAGTCGGCGCAGTTCAAACTGGACCGGACGGTTACCGTTGGAAGGAAGCGGCATTTCGTACGGAAAAATCAGCCGCAGATTTCCTTAAATGATCCCCTCATTGCCTTTGTGCAGGGAAAGCTCGCACACTATCTCGGCGAGTGGCACTATCAGAACCTGACGATCCTGAACAGGACAAGCGTTAATGGGAACCCCCTGCAGAAGGGGGAGGACCATCTCCTGAAGAACGGAGACATTATCCGTATCCAGCGGGGCTCCGAGCAGATGATCTTTATTTTCCTTCTTCGTTTTGCGGGTGAGCTCGCATGGAAGAAGCTTCCGCTTCGAACAGAGCAGGCCGTTTACCACATCTACAGTCATGTGCGGCGAGATCTCCCGATTTCCGAGGAGGAGACACCGGACAAGCCAGCGGATCACCATGCACTGATTCGCTACATCTATGGACACTGGCAGGTCGAGGACGTGCAGACGGAGCGTGGCGTCTATGTCAACCAGCGACGGGTCGATGGAACGATGGTCCTGGCGCCGAACGATGTCATTAACATCGGGGATACCGTCTTCTACTTTGCCGGTGATTATCTGGCCTATAACCACACGACCTTCCGAGAGCATGATCTGCAGATTCACATTGACCATCGCTCCGTTGGAAGCTTCCTGAAGCGGCGACTGCTGCTTAAGGATATCCGGCTGAGCATTGAGCCTGGCAGCATGGTGCTGATCCTCGGCGGCTCGGGCGCTGGAAAGACGACCTTTATCAATGCCATCACCGGCTATGAAAAGGCGCGCGCCGAAATTCGGCAGGGCGACCGGGATGTCTATGAGGATTACTCCCGGATGAAGTATGAAATCGGCATGGTGCCGCAGCAGGCCCTGCTGCGTGGTGATGATACCGTCTATATGACCCTGACCAATGCGGCCCAGATGCGCCTCCCGGCAGGAACCTCCTCGGCCGAACGCCGACAACGTGTAGATGAAGTACTCGCGCTGTTTGGACTGACGCCCGTGAAGGATGAGCTTGTGGATAAGCTGTCCGGCGGACAGCGGAAACGCCTCAGCATCAGCGTGGAATTTGTTTCCGACCCCAGCTTTTTCGTACTGGACGAGCCCGACTCCGGTCTCGATGGCGTGATGGCCCGGGATCTGATGGAGCAGCTTCGAAAAATCGCCAATCAGCAGAAGATCGTGATGGTGATCACCCATACCCCGGACCGTGTCATTGATCTCTTCGATAAGGTCATCGTTCTTGCCAAGAACAGCCAGCATACCGGACAGCTTGCCTTTTACGGCTCGATTCCGGAAGCACGGCAGTTCTTCGGACGGGATACCATGGAGGACATTGTACTCGCGATTAATGCGAAGGAGGAGGGCGGAGAAGGCCTGGCAGATCATTATATTGAAGCCTTTCGGGAATATCGGAAGACGAGCGAAGGGCAGGAAGCGGTTCAGGTGGCGAAAAAGAAGCGCGTGAAAGGCAGTACGGATGCCGATGAAATCGCCCATACACGGCGACCTGCGCAG
Source organism: Oribacterium sp. UBA5894 (assembly GCA_002431355.1). Lineage (GTDB taxonomy): Bacteria > Bacillota > Clostridia > Lachnospirales > Lachnospiraceae > Oribacterium. Next base: position 5,722 of record DJEQ01000004.1, on the reverse strand, counting down.
GTGAAGATCTACCTTGGGAAGCTGTTCCGCCTGTTCATCCATGAGCATGACTGGGTTCTGCTTCCACTGTCCGCGATCATTTCACTGATGGTTGCCTTCGTCACGGGGAAGAGCCTCTTTTCCAACATGGAACGGCTGCAGGCGGGCGCCTTCGCACTGGTTTGCGTCTGCATCTGGAATGGCTTCTTTAATTCCATTCAGGTGGTCTGCCGCGAGCGTGCCATCATTAAGCGGGAGCATCGGGCCGGCCTTCATATCAGTGCATACATCATGGCCCACATGATCTACCAGGCGGTGATCTGCCTTCTGCAGGTCATCATCTCCGTGGCCATCTATGAGTGGTATGGGATCCGCTTTCCGGATACGAGTCTCGTGACGGGAAACTTTCTGATGGACTTCGGTCTGACGCTCTGGATCATCACCTATGCGTCGGATCTGGTGGCCCTCATGGTTTCCTGCATTGTCAAAACGACGACCTCTGCAATGACCGTGATGCCATTCCTCCTGATCGTACAGCTCGTCTTTGCTGGCATCATCTTCCCGTTCAACGGGGGTGCGGCTGAAGTCGTCGAAAATCTGACCATCAGCCACTGGGGAACCGTGGCCATCTGTGCGATTGGCGACTACAACAGCCTGCCAAGCCATGCGCTGTTCGCCTCCATCTATCAGTTCCGCAGCATCCCGGAGGTGCAGGAGATCGTCGACTACATTCAGTCCTCGGATCTTCGCATGAAGATGGACGTGCTCTGCGCACAGCAGATGCAGAAGCCACTCTATGCTGGCACCCTCCTCAACATCCTGAAGAGCTGGGGTGTGATCCTGCTCATCGGCCTCGTATGCATCGTGATCGGCACGATCAGCCTCGAGTTCATCGATCGCGATAAGCGGTAGGGAGAGGCTGGGAGGTCCCCATCCGGGGCCTCCTGTGCGCTGCTTGTCCGCATCCCGTTTAACAGAAAACCGCCCGGCGCACCACAAAAGCGCCGGGCGGTTTTCTATATGGGACAGGGCCATGGCTGCTTACACCGTGCCGCTGTTCTCCGAGAGGAGCGTAGCGAATGCTCCGCCCGGATGGCTAAAGGCTCTGTAGGTTGGAGAGAAAGGGAATCCCACTATGAGGGGGTCATAGTGTTGATTCACTCCAATGCACAGAGCACTTAAGCGTCTGATGTGATTTCTCCTCGTTTCGTTCCTCAATCTGATCGATGAGGATCTCCGCGGCCTTCTGGCCCTCCTCATAGGCGGGCTGTACGATGGTCGTGATCTTCGGGCTGGAGAAGGAAGCCCATTCGGTATTATCGAAGCCAATGATGCCGAGCTTCTGTGGAATCAGCTCCCGCAGGGGCTGCAGTGCGTTACAGACCTCTGGAAGCGCCCAGCAGTTCGGAACATACACCAGCGTGGATTCCTGATTTTCGAGATTCTGTTCAACGAAAGAGAGAACCTCATGGTGGTCGATCGCCCCGTCCCGGATTTCCAGGCTCTGATAGCTGAGACCACTTTCTGTGATGCAGTCAATGAAACCAGAGGAGCGCTCAATGCGCGTGCTCAGCTTGGACGGATCCGCGCCGATCATCAGAAAATTCTGATAGCCGCGCTCGATCAGCTCCTGCATGGCATGATGGGTCGCCGTATAATTATCGGTCTTCACCCAGAAGGAATCATGATCATAGACCTTACTGTCGAAGTAGACAAAGGGCTTCTTCAGATCCTTCATCAGCGTGGAGGTCTGCTGGAAGCCGGGTGTCGGCTGAATGATGAAGCCATCCGCACCGAGGTTTAACATACGATGAACATAGCTGGACTCTGTCGAAGAATCATAGGCAGAATTCCCGATGAGCGTCTGATAGCCATGCTTTCGTGCCGTATCCTCGATGCCCTTCACGATTTTGTTCGAGAAGGTGTTTGTAATATCCCCGATAATGACACCGATCAGATTTGTCTTCTTCTGGTTGAGCGTACGAGCAGCGACATTCGGACGGTAGTGCGTCTCAAGAATGATCTCCTCGATTTTTTTGCGTGTTTCATCCGACATTTTTTCGGTCTTTCCGTTCAGGTAGAACGAAACCGTCGTTTTGGAAACACCTGCCATCTCGGCGATGTCCTTAATGGTTATTTTTCCATCGCGTCCCATCGTCAGCTCCCATCAATAGATCTGGTCGGTTAACTGGTTTAATCAACGTAATTTATTTTACTAGCATTTTACCGAATGTCAATAAAGCAAATAGGGGGGCTTTATATGGCAATTCACCGGAGAATCCGCTATAATATGAAACCATGTACGAGTTGAAAGCGTTTACAGTGAAGGGATACTCATGATTTACAAGCTTTTACAGTTAAAGAAGCATGTCTACGATGCCTCGAAGATCGACTGGGATCATCGGATGTTTGATTCGCATACCATCTGGAGGCTGCTGATTCCGCTGATGATTGAGAATCTGCTGGCGAGCTTCATGGGAATGGCGGATTCCATGATGGTGACGCGGATCGGCAGTGCGGCCATTTCGGCCGTTTCGCTCACGGATTCCATCAACAACCTCGTCATTCAGCTCTTCTCCGCCATGGCAACCGGCGGCACGATTCTCTGCTCGCAGTATATCGGAAGCGGAAATCAGGAGAAGGCCAATGCAGCCGCCCAGCAGGTCGTGCTGGCGATTACGGCGATTGCGCTCGGCATCACTTTTTTCGCTGAGGCACTGAACCGGCAGATTCTGCAGCTCGTTTTCGGAAGTGTGGAGCCGGCGGTGCTTTCGGCAGCGGTCACCTACTTCGCATTTACGGCTGCCTCCTTCCCGTTCCTGGGACTGTACCAGGTGGGAGCCGCCTTTTATCGCGCCGGTGGAAACAGTAAATTTCCGATGAAGGTCTCCGTGGTGTCCAATATGATGAACATCATCGGCAATGCGATCTTTATCTTCGGCTTCGGCTGGGGCGTGGCCGGAGCGGCGTTTTCAACGCTGCTCAGCCGCATTTTTTCCGCGCTTGTTCTGTTCGCATTTCTTCGTCAGCCGAAGCAGGCCATCGTGGTACGGAATTATCGCATCCGTCCGGATTTTGACATGATCGGACGGGTCCTCGCCATCGGCATTCCATCGGGCATTGAAAACAGCATGTTTCAGTTTGGAAAGCTCGCGATTCAGTCCTCCGTCTCTACGCTCGGTACGACGGCCATTGCTGCACAGGCCATGGCCATCATCTTCGAGAATGTGAACGGCATTGGCGGTATTGCCGTCGGCATTGGACTTATGACGATCGTCGGACAGACGCTCGGGGCCGGTCGAAAGGAAGAGGCAAAATACTACATTGTTCGTCTCATGGACATCTCGAACTGGGTCATTATCATTTCCTGCCTGAGTGTCCTCGCTCTCTGTAAGCCCGTCATGTGGATCGCCGGGATGGAGCCGGAGGCGGCAGAAATCTGCTTCCAGATGGTGATTTTCATTACCATTTCGAAAATTCTCGTCTGGGTTCCGAGTTTTATCCCGGCCTATGGACTCCGTGCCGCAGGTGATGTACGATTTACGATGATCGTGTCGTCCCTCTCCATGTGGCTGACACGAGTGGCACTGGTCACCTATTTTATTCGTGTATGCGGTATGGGACCGATCGCGGTCTGGATCGGTATGGCGGCCGACTGGTGCGTGCGTGGCGTGTTCTTCCTCATTCGCTTCATGAACGGTAAGTGGCTGAAGCATTCCATGATTGAGCATGACGAGCATGCGCTTCACTGACAGAAAGATGACATTGGAAGGAGTACTATGATTCAGGACATTTACCCACATAAGCTGATCAATCATTATGATCCATCGAAAAAAGCCAGACCGGAGAGCTTCGTGCTGAACTTTGCAGGTGCACGTCGCGACGCGGTGCTCTTTCGGAAGCTGGATGCGGCGAGCTTTATTTTTCCAACCTTTCAGGAGGTGAAGGAGAAGGGGAGCTTTCCAGTAGAAGAGAGCCATCTCATTTATCTTTTCACCGTGGACGAGGATGATTACTTCCTTCTCCCGGAGGTGGAGCTTTCCCTGCCGGGCTACGAGCGTGCAACCCTTCATGATCTCCGTGAGGCGCAGGCGGGTCCGAAATGGCGGCAGTTCATCAACAGTACCGCGCTCCAGCTCAGCAACTGGTACCATCAGAACCGCTACTGTGGGAGCTGTGGCTCCCGCACGAAGCTCGGGAAGATCGAACGTGCCATTCGCTGCCCGGAGTGTGGACGTATCATCTATCCACGCATCGTTCCGGCTGTGATCGTGGGCATCACAAAGGGTGATGAGATCGTGCTTACGAAGTATGCCCACGGCTTCGCGCATTATGCGCTGGTGGCAGGCTTCACGGAGATCGGTGAAACGCTGGAGGAAACCGTTCAGCGTGAAGTGATGGAAGAGGTTGGACTCAAGGTAAAGAACATCCGCTACTATAAATCGCAGCCATGGGGTATCGTCGATGACATTCTCATGGGCTTTTTCTGTGAGGTGGATGGCGATCCGACCATCTCGATGGATCAGAATGAGCTGAAGCTCGCGTCCTGGTTTAAGAGAGAGGACATTGTTCTTCAGCCGGATGACTTCAGCCTGACAAATGAAATGATGCGCTTATTTAAAGAAGGAAAGGAACCAAGGACATGAAAAAGATCCTGCTTCTCTGCACGGGAGGAACGATCGCCTCGGTGAAAACGACCGATGGTCTGAAGCCGGCATTGACCGCCGAAGAGCTCCTCGGCTATGTGCCGGAGGTAAAACGCTTCTGCGAGGTGGATGTGCTGCAGGTCTGTAACATTGACTCCACGAACATGACACCCGAGGTCTGGGGCCAGATCGTGCATGCGGTCAATGAAAACTACGATCGCTATGATGGCTTCGTCATCACCCATGGCACCGATACCATGGCCTACAGCTCGGCGGCGCTCAGCTACATGATTCAGAATTCACGGAAGCCGATCGTTATCACCGGCTCACAGAAGCCGATCAACATTGACGGCACGGACGCGAAGGATAATCTCCGAGACAGCATCCTGTATGCAAGCGACAGCTATTCACAGAATGTCTCGCTCGTATTTGATGGCAATGTCATCGCCGGAACCCGTGCGAAGAAGATGATGGCCCGTTCCTTCAATGCCTTCCACAGCGTAAACTTTCCGGTGATCGCACGCATCCAGGACAACCATATTATTCGCTATATTCCATACGAACCGATACGAAAGCCTGTAGAATTTCAGGAGAAGGTGTCCGATTCCATCTGTATCATGAAGCTGATTCCAGGTTCTCGACCGGAACTTCTGGCGTATCTTTTCGATAATTATGACTGCATCGTGATCGAGTCCTTCGGCGTGGGTGGGATTCCGAATCAGCTCCTGGACAAGTTCTATGCGGAGATGGAAAAATGGGCCGCGAAGGGCAAATTCATCGTGATGGCAACCCAGGTTGTGAATGAAGGCTCCAACATGGAGATTTATCAGGTCGGGCAGAAGGTGAAGAAGGATTTCAAGCTGATGGAGGCCTACGACATGACGCTGGAAGCGACGATCACGAAGCTCATGTACCTGATGGCGCGCTACCCGCACGATTACGGGAAGATTCGGAGGGGCTTTTATACCCCGGTGAACAGCGACATCCTCTGCGCCTTCGAGGAGGCATAAGTACTCGCCGGAGGACACGGACGGAACACGGGCGACATCTGGCATATTCGCAGGCATCCGGACTGGACGAGCCGTGGTGGGGCCCCC
>DJEQ01000111.1 GCA_002431355.1 Oribacterium sp. UBA5894 | reverse complement strand
TACAATATAGTGTGAACAGTAGCGATACTATGCAGGCTACGCCTTCATTGAATTTAATATACTTGCGCGTTACAGCCGGTCATTGTATAGTAAATATGTAAGAAACATACTATCGTATTTGTTTTGATGCATTTATGGAGGCGCAATGATGGCAGAGCAGGCTCTCGTTCAGGCACGTGTAGACAAAGAATTAAAACAGGAAGTATCCGAAATTTATGAAGCCCTTGGCATGGACTTACCTACAGCGATTCGAATGTTTTTCGTACGCAGTAAAATGGTACGAGGTCTTCCTTTTGAGACGACTTTACCTTCAACGGTTGTGACACGCAAAGAAGCATTGAATGCACTGGATGATATGTTTCATCAGGCATCCAACGCTCCTGAGATGACGTTGGATGAAATCAATCAGGAGATTGCAGCGGTTCGTGCAAACAGAAAGGTGGATCGAAAATGAGCTGCTACGCTGTAGTAGACACAAACGTACTTGTGTCGGCTTTAATTACGAAGAATCCTTCTTCTCCGCCTAGACAGATTTTTCGTGCAATGCTCACTGGAGATATTATTCCACTCTACCATGAAGACATTCTCGCCGAGTATGAAGAAGTACTATGTCGCAGAAAGTTTCATCTGAAATTCGAATCGATTCAAACGGTTCTGGGAGCCATTCGGCAATTTGGCATAGAAGTACAGCCGCATCCGACGGGAGAACGGTTGCCTGATATGGATGATCTTATTTTCTATGAAGTTACAATGGAAAAGCGTGAGGACGCGGCTTATCTTGTAACAGGAAATCAGAAACACTATCCCTCTCGTGATTATATTGTAATACCAGCTGAAATGCTGGCAATCTTAAAAGGATAAATAGATTCGTTATGGAGGAGATGCTACTGTTCACACGTAGTGCTTTACAGAGCCGGAAGGACATGCTATATCCAAAGTAAAACCTTGGAAGTGAATTCTAACATGAAGAAAAAGCAGGTAGAATGAGGAGTCATCGATGAACATACAGATTTTCGGCACGAAGAAGTGCAATGATACGAAGAAGGCTGAGCGCTTCTTTAAGGAGCGTGGAATCCGGTACCAGCTTGTGGATATGAAGGAAAAGGGCATGAGCAAGGGCGAATTCCTTTCCGTCGCGCAGGCACAGGGTGGTCTGGAACAGATGATTCAGTGGGACGGTAAGGATCAGGATCTGCTGGCACTCATCAGGTATACGGCGGAAGAGGATAAGCTTCACAAGGTGCTGGAAAACCCACAGGTGATCCGGACGCCGGTGGTCCGGAATGGAAAGCAGTCGACACTTGGATATCAGCCGGAAGTGTGGAAGGGCTGGACTGTTCAATAGAAAGAGTGAACCACAAAAAACAAACTCAAGATAGAACAGGAAGAGATGTATGAATGAAACACTGAGTATTGATATCGTTGGGCTTGCGGGAGCTTTTTCGTATGCATTGGACTGCATCGAAGCGGAGCTCGTCCATATCAAAAGCAGGCACGGGAAAAGAGTCGCCTATATCAGCGTGCGCATGGCAGAATACTGGGCGATTCAGGGAGATGCACTGCAGGATCTGGCCATCTGCGCCCTCCTGCATGATAATGCATTGACACAGTATATTTCGGAAGAGCTCCAGGCGCAGTCTGAACAGGAGAATGCACAGGATAAAAGCAATCTTCATTGCGTTTACGGTGAAAAAAATATCGCGTGTCTTCCATTTAAAACGGATGTTTCGAATGTTATTCTGTATCATCATGAGAATGCAGACGGAACAGGACCCTTTCACAAGACCTGGCAGGAAATTCCGCTCTTTGCGAGAATTATCCACTTTGCAGATATGGTGGATATCATTGGAAGCCGAAAAGAAATGCCGGATGAGAGCTGGGAGATGGTCGAGCGATATCTTTCGAAAAACAGGACACATCTCTTTGATGAAGAGTGCATCGAGGCGTTTTATAAAGCCTTCTCAAAGGAAGACTTTACGGCATTAAGTGAAGACAATCTGGAATCCAGACTCTGGGAGATGGTTCCGAGAGAAAAGTATACAGTGGATCTGGAAACCTGCAAACATGTTGCAGATTTCTTCGCGCGCATCGTTGACTACAAATCTTCCTTTACAAGCCGCCACTCGATCGGTGTGGCTGAAAAAGCGGCTGCTTATGCAAGGTACATCGGCTACAGTGACATGGACGTACAGAAAATGTACCTGGCAGGCGCTCTGCATGACATCGGAAAAATGGCCATTGGCAATGATATTCTGGAAAAGCCGGACAAGCTTACAGACGAGGAGTTTTCCAGAATGAAAAACCATGCAGGCTTCACCTACCTGATTCTGTCGGAGGTTCATGATTTTGAAGAAATCCGGGACTGGGCAGCCTTCCATCATGAAAAGCTGAATGGAAGAGGATATCCGTTTGGAAAAACGGCTGCGGAGCTGAATGAGCCGGAACGGATCATGGCCTGTGTGGATATCTATCAGGCTCTGACTGAGGACCGCCCATACAAAAAAGGTTTATCTCATGAACAGACCTGCGATATGTTGGACGACATGGCGGCAAAGGGCTTTATCGATGCGGACATTTCCAGAAAAATGAGAATATGCTTCGGAAGGTCAGGGGGAGCTTCTGTATCGGGCAAAAAAACGAAAAAATACAGTGGTGGTTGAGATGGTCTGATATGATTTTACCATGAAGTCTCTGATCGGCTGCATCCTGATTGCTGCGGGTACCGTGCTGATGGTTTTATAAATGAGTACACTGTAGATATGCGCTACAGGAAGAGAGAACGGAGGAGTCACCAGAATGAGTCTGCTTTGGATGGAGTATGAGTCCGAGTTTGAGCATCTTGTCGAGGCTTCCTATGAAAGAGAAAGCCAAGCGAAGGAAGAATACTTTAAAGCTTTAAGTGAACGGGTTCGAAAAATTATTTACAGAGATACCCGATACAATATTGATTATCTGTATACCAGCTATGTACTGGGCGAGAAGAAGATCATGAATACCTACGCCATATGGCTGTACGAGCTGATGGTCGGGATCCATAAGCATCGCTTTACGCCGGAGCAGACGCGGGAGTATGTGCTTTTTCATCTCGAGTCCATTAAGAACGCGATTCCGGATGTCGTCAGCATGGACAAGCAGAAAAGGCTGCAGGAGATTATGGAAGAGGCGCAGCAGAGCATTCGTGCATACAGACCGGATCCGCATCCGAAAGCAGCGTCGAAATATGAAAAAGAAATCGATGAATATATGGACTGCCTGTTTCAGAGAGACACGAGAAAAGCCATCGGCCTCATTCACAGCTATGTGGAGCAGGGAATCGACCTGGATGATGTTTATGTGGAAATTCTTTCTGAAAGCATGAAACGGGTTGGTGAGCTCTGGCATACCGCAGATATCACCGTGGACATGGAGCATTACTGTACCTCCGTTACGCAGATGGCCATGGCACAGATGTATGATCAGCTGTTTGATGGAAAGAGAAGAGATAAAACCATTCTGAGCGTCTGTCCGGGGATGGAGCTCCATGAAATGGGTGCACGCATCATTACCGATCTTTTTGAGAACCATGGCTGGGACAGCATCTTCCTGGGAGCAGCGGTTCCGGTAGAGTATATCCTGGAATCGGTACGAAACAATCACCCGGATCTTGTGACGCTTTCGGTATCCATGCCGCAGCACCTCATGGATTGCGAAAAGGCCGTAAGAGAAATCAAGCAGGAATTTCCAGATATTAAAGTGGCCGTAGGTGGCAAGGCGTTCGAAAGTACAGACGACCTATGGAAAAAGTGGCCGGTGGATATTTTTACGAAGGATGCGCGCGAGCTTCTCGCAAGAGCCAATGAAATCTGTGCGTGAAAACAGCGCGACGCGATCTGTTCGGTCTATTTTCAGAAACCTGTGAAAAAGAAAGACGCGAGAGGAGCTTGTGGAATCGATGATCTATGCGGCTCTATTATGTGATAAGCAGTGGAACATTAAAAGAATAAAGCAGTGCAGCCCGGAACTCCATCTACAGGAGGGAGAGAGTCTCCGCGGGCAGGTCTCTGTAAAAAGAAACACTGGGCAGAAAAAGGAAGAACAGTATACGGCGGAGCTGAGCTTTACGGAGCAGAAACGGACATTGCCAGCCGTCATTCGTGCTTATCAGGAGGCGGATCTGATCGTCATTGCAACGATTCACAGCGATCAGGAATTTCTCGAATTCGGTGCCGCCTATGCGGAATTCAGAGCATGGGCGGAAGACCATATTTTCGGCCTGTTTCATAATGAATACTTCATGATTCAGCAGATGAACAATCAGCTCGTCGATGCGAAGAGAAGACTGACCCGCAGCAATCGGCAGCTGGAGCTTGCCTTACAGGAAAATAAGGAAATTAACGCGAAGCTCGATGAAGCGAGGATACTGGCCGAGCAGGCGAGTCTCTCCAAGACCCGCTTCCTGGCCAATATGAGTCATGATATCCGTACACCGATGAATGCGATTGTGGGCCTCAGTGAACTGATGCAGCATCAGGTCGGGAATCCGGAGCTGCTGAAAAACTATATTGCGAAGCTTCAGTCCGCCAGTCATTATCTTCTGGATCTCATCAATGACATCCTGGATTTCAGTAAAATTGAAAATGGATCACTGGAGCTGTGCGCGGATCCCATGAATGTTGGCGTACAGATTGAGCAGGTGGTCAATATTATAAAGCCGCAGATGCTTGAAAGAAAGCAGGAGCTGTCGGTACAGTGTGACTGTAAGGATTTCAGTACCGTCACGGGGGATCCGGTACGATTCCGTCAGATTCTCATGAATCTTTTTTCCAATGCTGTCAAATACACGAACGAAGGTGGAAGCATTGGCCTCGAGATCCATGAAAAGGAAGGTACTGCCCGAGAAAAGCGCTATGAATTCATCGTGAAGGACAGTGGCATGGGCATGTCCGAAGAATTCCTTCACCACATTTTCGATGCGTTTTCACGTGCGGAATCGGAGGTGAAAGAAATTCAGGGCACAGGTCTCGGCATGGCGATTACGAAAAGACTGGTTGACGCGATGGGTGGAAGCATTCGGGTGGACAGTACACCTGGAAAGGGCAGTACGTTTTATGTTGAGCTGCCGTTTGAGATGTGTGCGGAAACTCAGACCAAGGGACAGACAGATGCGGGGCAGCAGACTCCGGTCCAGCTGCAGGGCATGAAATTCCTGTGTGCAGAGGACAATGCATTAAACGCGGAAATTCTCACAGCACTGCTGGAGATGGAGGGCGCGCAGTGCGTGATCTATGAAAACGGCAAGCTGCTGGCAGAAGCCTTTGAATCCGTCCAGGAGGGAGAATACGATGCGATCCTTATGGATATACAGATGCCGGTGATGAACGGATATGAAGCAGCGAAAGCCATACGAAGCAGTCATAATCCACTCGGAAAGAAAATTCCGATGATTGCCATGACGGCCAATGCCTTTACGGAAGATGCAGAACGATGTCTCGCAGCAGGAATGAATGCCCATATTGCGAAGCCACTTGAGCTAAAGAATCTGAAGCTCGTGCTGCAACAGCTGAAGCAGCCTACAGGATCCGCGAATTGAAGTTTTCGTGGTCCTGCCTGTAGGCCTGTGCTACAATAGACCTATCCTGATGTAAAGAGAGTGTAAAATTTCATGTATGAAGAGCTGGCAGAAGCAATTGTAAGGGAAATCGGTGGAGAGGAGAACATTGCAGGGCTTACGCACTGCGTGACGCGTCTTCGCTTCATTTTGAAGGATGAGAGCCTCATCAACGAAGAGGGGATGAAGTCCATCAAGGGTGTGGCCGGTATGGTGAAGAGCTATGGACAGACGCAGGTCATCATTGGCACCCATGTGGCGGACGTCTATAAGGCGGTATGCAAGGCCGCACATATCGGAACAGCGAGTGAAGAAGCGCCGAAACAGACGGTAAAGGTGCATCGTAATCCGCTGCAGCATTTTATCAGCATTATGACCGACGTGTTTGCGCCGTTCTACAGCGTGATCGCAGCCTGCGGTATCCTGAAGGGAATCCTGCCGCTGCTCGCCGCAGCCGGGGTGCTGAGTGACACGAGCGGAACCTATACGATCCTGTATTCGCTGGCAGACGGCTTCTTCTACTACATGCCGATTCTGCTTGCCTACACAGCGTCGAAACGATTTGATCTGCCGGTGGTGGAGGGCCTCGTTATCGGTGCCGGACTCCTGTACCCGAATCTGCTTTCAGCCTCGACGGCGGTGCATGACTCCCTGTTCGGGATTCCAGTTATCATGCCGCCAGGAGGAGACTATACGACGACGGCGGTGCCGATCATTGTGGCCATCGGCTTCGCAGCCTGGATGGAGCAGAAGTATGTGCGCTATATTCCGGAGATGATTCGGGCCTTTGCGGTACCGCTCATCACCTGTACCGTGACCTTTATGCTGACGATCCTGGTGATCGGACCGGCCGCAACGGGGGTCACGCACATCCTTTCCTTCGTGCTTGGAAAGCTCGAGGATCTGAACAAGCTGGTCTATGGTGGCATACTCGGACTCATCTGGCAGCTGGTGCTGATGTTTGGTCTTCACTATGCGGTTCTGCCGATTGTGATGAACAACTTTGCAACGCTTGGCTATGATACGACACTCGCGAGCACCTTCGGCTGCAACTTCGCACAGATCGGTGCCATTCTCGCCATTCGCTTAAAGACGAAGGATCGCGAGCTCAAGAAGCGCTGCTTCCCATCCCTGTTCCCAGCGTCGGTCGGCATCATCGAACCGGCAATTTATGGCGTCACCCTGCGGAGTCGTACGACCTTCATCATCACCTGCATCGTCAGTGGCATTACCGGTGTCGGCATGACCCTCTTCGGCGCCCGTGCGTACCGCTTTGCGGGCTTCGGGATCTTCGGCTATGCTGCCTATGCAAATCCGGCAGGGAGCAGCAATACAGGCATCCTGATTGCAGTGGTCTGGTCGCTCATCGCTCTGGCACTCAGCTTCGTGATGACCTATGCGACGTATAAGGAAGTGCAGAAATAAAAGCCGCTCACTCCTCAACCGGATAAAAGCTGTAGCCACACTTCCCGTGCTCCTTTGTGTGGTACAGTGCGTTGTCGGCATCCGTGAACTGGCTCTTTCCCGGATTTTTACGATCTGTCAGGGCAATGCCGACACTGATGGAAACAGCCGGGAGACCATCCTTCGGGTGGGAGAGCTCCTCATTGATATAATCGATTTTTTCAGTGATCGTGTAGTTCAGATCACTGGTCATCTCAACCATGATCACGGCGAATTCATCGCCACCAATGCGGCAGATGTAATCGATGGTACGGAAGGTGATCGTGATCATATGGGCAACCTTCTTTAAGATCGCATCACCGATGGCATGACCATAGGTATCATTGACACTTTTAAAGGTATCGACATCTATGAGAATCAGGGCGAAGTTTTTTTGATCCGCGGTGTAGAGATGAAAGATCCGGTCATAGGAGCCACGGTTCAGAAGATCGGTGAGAGGATCGTGCTCCGCCTGATGACGAATGAGGCGCTGACGCTCTTCATTTTCCTGATAAATCCGGTTGTAGGTATTGGCTAGGGACTGAAGCTCATAGGCACCGTCGACGGTGAGCAGGGTATCGGCTTCAATGTCCTTATGAAAGGCGAGCAGAGGACGTGCTACCCAGAAATGAATCAGCAGACAGGAAAGCACCATCATGATGGCAAAGGTCATGACGCAGGCGATGAGAAGACGGAAAACGTGTGAGAAAATGGTCGCCGCATGATTCTGTCGCGCATTGATTTCCTCTGTAAGCGAAGCGATGGCGGCATCGACATCGCCGGTAATGATGTCCTTTGCATTTTCGTACTCTGTACCGAACACGAGCTGCTGCGCGCGGAGCAGCTTGTCAGCCGAGGAGAGCGCCTCGTCCTCTGGGGAAAGCCGGGCATCCTTCAGCTCCTGTGGCCAGGAAGCGTCGTCTGTGCCAATGCTTTCTTCCACGAGCCGCATGGAGGAATATTCGGTCTGCATGAGATCAACGGAAGCGGCCAGTGCCTCCTGCAGGGTTTCGATGGCCGCGGAGGAGCTGCCTTCCAGGGCAAGGAGATCATTCACCGCTTTTTCGCGGCTTTTTGTGACATTGGCCTCCTCGAAATAGGCATCGATGTACTGCGTTTCTCCGGTTGCAGCAGCGAGCCTCACCTGCTTCGTCAGAAGATCAGAGCCCGCCTGCAGCTCGTGTACGGCATTCTCGCAGGAAATATAATCCTGCATCGCGGAGCGCAGCACGGCGTACTGTGTCACACCGTAGAGAGAAATCACGATGCATAATCCTGCAAGAACGAGCGTTGCAACGATGCTCCAGGTACTGACGGAGCGGACCTTCACGTTTCCAGCCATACGATTGATCTTCTTTTCCATTGAATTTACCTTTAAGAGCTTTTCAGAATACGATGGACTTGAAACGGTTCGAACGTAATTCAGAAAGAGTAAATGATATATATGAAATTACCATATTAAACACTTTAATACAATGAATTTACGGCATTTTATGCAATTTCGAGCGTATATGCAAAAGGAGCTGCTGCATGATCTGCAACAGCTCCCGCTTCTTACTTTTTTATTTTTCTCTGAAAATATGACGGTAGATCCAGCGTACGAATGGTCCGCAGTAGAACATCTGGTAGAGCACGGCCATCGGGAAGTTCATGCCCCAGGTCTGGATGAAGGTACCGAAGGTCTTCTCTTCCTTAAAAAGAATCGTCGCAATGAGGCTCATGATCGGGCACATGATCGTGCAGATGCAAAGCGAAATCGCGTAGGTGATGAAGGCTGGGCGATCATCCGGACGCATGACCTTGAAGGCCAGCATGTGGGCAATGTTTCCAACCACGAAGAGCTCGAGGCAGAAGGCGATCGGAACCATGATCGGAACCTCATGGAAGGCCGCGAGGAAGCACATGGTGGATACGCTGCCTGTGTTTAAGGAAATGTTGTATACGATCATTCCGTATACCATGACGAAGGCCATAATGGCAGTGAAGATGACGTTCTGAAACTTGGTTTTTGGCATAAAAAATCCTCCTGAATGATGTATTAGTGTTGTTCGTTATCATCCGGGAGGAGTGTGCGTTTCCAATAAAAACCTATGAAATTTGTCTGTTGCGACACTTTAACATAAAATTTTTTGCAGTGTAAGTTTTTTTCTGAAAACATGGAAAATTGTTATGACGAAAAGCACGGATATTCATATGGAGACAGACGGCTTCGAATATCCTCGCTGAAGGCATCGGGCTGCGGAGAAGAAAAAACGTTTTCCATAACCTGACATCATATATATCATTCTTGCACTAAATCTGATACTATAGAGGAAATCAGATTACCGACATGAGGAGACAGGACCGAAATCTCGCTGCGCTTCCGTGCAGGGAGAAAGACCAGAACAGCTTCATCGCATCGAATGGATGCAGCAGGCCGGGAATCATCTGGAAGTCCACAGATGGAGGGAGATTACCATGGGAAAAGAGAAGACGTCCATCGTATTTACGGGAGATATCGGCTTCGATCGCTATATGGACCGGCGCTGGGAGGATCCGGACTTTATCGCACCAGCGGTCCTTGATTTCTTTCACAGCGCGGATCATACCGTGGCCAATGTCGAGGGCGCGCTGATTGATGCCGTCGACGATGGATCGCGCGGTGTCTTTTTCCATGCCATGAATCCGGAAGCCAGTACAGTGCTTCGAAAGATCGGCGCGGACATCTGGAGCATTGGCAATAATCACACGATGGATGCCGGTGCCGAGGGCGTGCTCAGCACGAAACGGCTGGCCAGTGAAATGGGCTGTCAGACCATCGGTGCGGGGATGAACGATACAGAAGCCTCCGAACCGGTCTATCTCGACGAGGCAGGAGGCATCGGGATGTTCTGTGTGGCCTATCAGGCAGAATGTATTCCGGCAACCGCAACGGAGCCGGGCATCCTTCGCTGGGATGATCTCGAGCTCATTCAGAAGCGCATCGATGAAATCAAAAAGAAATGTCGCTGGTGTGTGATCGTCTCGCATGGTGGCGAGGAGTTTACGAGCCTTCCGAGCCCGTACACACGGGAGCGCTACCTTCGATTCCTCGAGATGGGAGCGGATGTCGTCGTCGCTCATCATCCGCATGTGCCGGAAAACTATGAGCTTTTCGACGATGGCAAGGCGATTTTCTATTCCTTAGGGAATTTTATTTTTGATACCGATTATCAGCGCGTGCATCTTTATACCGATGTCGGCGTGCTGCTGAAGCTCCTATTTACAGAAGAAAAGCTGGATTTCGAGGCGATCGGAATTCAGATTGTACGAGGCGAGGAACGCATTGCCCTCGCCCCGCTGCCGGACATTTTTACCAATGTACCGGCGAAAGAGTATGCGCTGCTCGCACCGCTTGCTGCGAAGGCCTTCGTAAAGGAGGATATGCGGAAGATGGTGTATCTCGAGCCAGAGCGCTTTACCGATGCAGGGGATGAAGTATGGAACGGGTATTTCTTCAGTACGGAGCCGGACGGCTATTTCGAAGGCGCGCACATGGATTTTTCCATCATTGTTCCATTTTCAAAAAACGCAGAAAAGGAGGAGTGGAAGAAGAGTAGTCTGAAGAAGGTACAGGACTACATTTTACGACAGCTATGATACGAGCAGATGCTCGATCTTGAAGCGAACAAAGGAGAATGAATTTATGCTGACAATTACGAACGGTTTTACCTACATTGCATTTCTGATGCTCATCGCTGGCGGACTCCTCGCCCTGGAGAAGTACGCAAAGTGGAAGATCTTCAACATTGTTCCACCCCTCGTCTGGATCTGCATTTTAAATATGTTCTTCTGTACGATCGGCCTCTATAATTCAGATGCCTGCTCCACTGCGTACAGCGCACTGAAGAACAACATCCTGTACGCCATGATTTTCGTCATGCTGCTTCGCTGCGACTTCCGAAAGCTCGGAAAGCTCGGTCCGCGCATGATCGGCATTTTCATGGGCTGCGCCATCACCCTGGGTGTGGGCTTCCTGGTGCTTTTCCCTGTATTCGCCGGTATGCTCGGCGGCGCCGATAAGATCTGGGGTGCCACTGCGGCGCTCTATGCCTCCTGGGTCGGTGGCTCTGCCAACATGGCAGCCATGCAGGATGCTCTTCCGGTCGATGCCGGTGCCTACTCCTGCGCCCTCGCACTCGATACCGCCTGCTATTCTCTCTGGATCGCCCTGCTGCTCTTCGCTGTGAAGTATGCAGGAAAGTGGAACAAGGCCTGCAAGGCGGATACCTCGAAGCTCGATGCAGTTGCAGAAGCTGCCAATGCAGAGGTCGCAAAGGAGCAGAACATCCGTCCGAGTGCCGCTGACTGGATTTTCCTCATTGGTATTTCCCTCGTCGTTTCAGCACTTGCACAGTTTATCGGCGCAGAGATGAACGGCTTCTTTAAAAACATTGGCTTCGCCTTCTTCGATAAGGGAACCTGCACGACCGTGTTCGTTACGGTGCTCGGTCTCATCTGTGCGATGACTCCGATGGGCAAGCTTCCGGCAGTTTCCGAGCTGTCCAATGTCTACCTGTACGCCGTGGTTTCACTGCTTGCATCGACCGCTACGCTTGTGGATCTTGTTTCCGCACCGATGTGGGTGGTTTATGGTCTCGGCATCCTGCTCGTACATGTCATCCTCATGTTCATCCTGTCGAAGGTATTCCACTGGGATCTCTGCATGGATTCGACGGCTTCCGTGGCCTGCATTGGTGGCTCGGCTTCCGCACCGATCATTGCAACAGCGTATGACGGATCGTTTGCCGGTATTGGCGTTCTGATGGGCGTTCTGGGTGCCGCGCTCGGGAACTTCATGGGCCTCGGCATGGGCGCACTGCTGCAGCTCTTTGTACACTGATTAAGCGAATCAGGGCCTCCATTTCTTCGGAAATGGAGGCTCTTTTACTACCCGTGCGTGAAGGAGAATAAAAAGGAGAAGCTCTGCAGTGCGAATGGTGCGTGTGTGCTTTCACTGGCAAAACTGTGGAAAATCAGGATGCCTGCAATGTAGAGATCGAGCAGTCAGGAGAATCATATGAATGAAAATCAGTATTTTTCCTATCTGACGATGGGAATTCCAGAGGAAATCGAACGACTGAAGATGTGTGGAGAATTCGAGGAAGCGATTCGAAGCATAGATGAGAAACTATCAGAGAAGATGCTGCCGGAGCAGGCACGCTATGCTCTGCTCGCCGAGCGCGAAATGATCCGCCGCCTGCCTTCGGACTTTCCATTTACCAGAGCGGAGGCGCTCGCAAGGATTCGGGCGCATATCCCTTCGTACAGAGATGAAGAATTTGAGGAACAGCTTCGGCAGGGTCAGATTCGTTTCATATACAGCCATGGGGAGCTTCGCATCTTCGACCGTTTCTTCGAAAGCATGTGTAAATCCATGCCGGAGTTTCGTGCGCGGGCGGGGGCACGCCTGGAGGGCGGAGAAAGCGGTGGAAAGGGAAGCCGAGGAGACGAACGGCTGAACCGTGCGATGCGGACCATGAAGGAGAAGGGGACGCTGTCGAATCGCATCCGGATCCACGCGTCCGTGCAGCTGAAGGAGGAGAGCTTCACACCCGGCATGTTCGTGCGTGTCCATCTCCCGATTCCGTCCGCCTGCGCACAGCAGTCCGAGATCCGAATCGAAGCCATGTCGCCAGAAGGCGGTCGGCTCGCTCCAGAAGATGCGGAACAGCGTACCGTCTGCTGGGAAGAAATCCTGCAGGAGAATCACGCCTTCAGCGTAACCTACTCCTATGTGCATACCGCGACCTGGCATGATACGGCTGCAGCATGGGAGGATAAGACGGAGGCGCAGAAGTGCCATGTGATGCAGCAACTGAAGGGAACGTACCAGGAGACCTGCACGGTGACGCGCCCAGAGGCAGCCGACGAGCGTATGGAGCTCGAATGCGAAGCGAAAAACGACTGCCTCCCACCGGAAGCATTGCCCGAATACGAGGAGGACACGCAGGAGATGGCACCGCATGTACGCTTTACGCCGTTGATCCGTGCTGTAACCGATGCCTGCATACGAGGCGATGTCCTGCCTCCGCTCGAAAAGGCACGACGCTTCTATGACTACATTACGCTGAACTTCAAGTACACCTACATGCCGGCGTACTTTTCCCTCGAGAACATCGCAGAGGAGTGTGCGCGCTCGAAGACCGGAGACTGCGGCGTCTTCGCCCTCCTTTTCCTCACGATGTGCCGCTGCGCCGGGATCCCGGCCGAGTGGCAGAGTGGCTTCGCAGCGGAACCGGATTTTCTCGGTGGACACGACTGGGTACGCTTTTATGCAGAACCCTTCGGCTGGCTCTACGCAGATCCATCCTATGGCATCGCCGCGGTTCGCGCCGAGAACGAGGAACGCCGACAGTTCTACTTCGGGAACCTCGACCCGTACCGCATGGTCGCAAATCGCGCCTTCCAGGCACCCTTCACCGTCGAAAAGCAGCATTTTCGCGCCGATCCGTATGACAACCAGCTCGGCGAGATTGAAACCGCAGACCGCGGCCTCCGCTGGGATGAATTTGTACGCAGGAAGGAAATCGTCGACTTTCAGGAACTGTAGAATTGCGGTAAAATGGAAGAAATTAAGGAGGAAGTAAACCATGCAGAATTTTGACTATGTAACACCGACGAGACTGATTTTTGGAAAGGGCGTGATTTCAGAGCTTCCAGGCGTGATGCGCCCATATGGAAAGCGTGTGCTTCTCACCTATGGTGGCGGAAGCATCAAGCGCATGGGACTCTATGATAAGGTGAAGGAGCTGCTGTCGGATTTCGAGCTCTTCGAGCTGTCCGGCATCCAGCCAAATCCAAAGTATGATCCGAGTGTACTTGAGGGTGTGAAAATCTGTAAGGAACAGAAGATTGACGTGATTCTTGCAGTCGGTGGCGGCAGCGTTCTGGACTGCTCGAAGGCCATCGCAGCCGGTGCGAAGTATGACGGCGAGCCGTGGGACCTTATCAGCTATAAGGTGCAGGCGAAGGATGCGCTTCCGGTCGTCGATATCCTGACCCTCGCAGCGACGGGCAGTGAGTACGACTGTGGCGGGGTCATCTCCCGGACGGAGACGAACGACAAGGTCGGCTACATGGACCCGCATCTCTTCCCGAAGGCCTCCATCCTGGATCCGACCTATACCTTCACTGTTCCGAAGAAGCAGACCGCGGCAGGTTGTGCGGATGCGATGAACCATGTGATGGAGCAGTTTTTCTGTGAGGATTCGACGCTGCTCAATGATGGCATCATGGCGTCTGCACTGAAGAGTCTCATGGTGAATGGGCGGAAGTGCATTGAAAATCCAGAGGATTATACGGCGAGAGCGGAGATGATGCTCGATTGTACGCTGGCCTGCAACGGTATCTATTCCCTCGGCAACAGTGGCTCTGAGTGGCCATGCCATGGAATGGAGCATGCCCTGTCGGCCTACTATGACATTACGCACGGGGAAGGACTGGCGATTCTCACCCCGCGCTGGATGAAGCATATTCTGAACGATCATACCATCGACCGCTTCGTGAAGTACGGGACGCAGGTCTTCGATATCGACCCGACGCTCGACCGCTACGAGATCGCGAACCGCGCGATCCAGGCAACCTATGATTTCTTCGCCTCCATCGGCATCCCAATGCATCTTCGCGAGGTCGGCATTGACGAAAGCCGCATCGACGAGATGGCACACCATGTTGCGGAGCTCGAAGGACTCGAGAACGCCTGGGCACCACTTGAAGAAAAGGACATCGCGGACATCTTCCGTGCCTCTCTGTAAGGGGCGGCCGGATAAGAGGTATGTAAACGCGTGACCCCGGAGGGGCTGCTATCCGATGGCTATATTTTCAGAGTAAAAAATCAAAGCCAGGTTTTCCATGAAGGGGGCTGTCTGAAACCATACGAAAGAAACGTTGAAAATCCAAAATCGGACCTTTTAGAGGCACTTGGAGTAATT
>DJEQ01000061.1:1788-3393 GCA_002431355.1 Oribacterium sp. UBA5894 | reverse complement strand
ATGACCACTTCGATACCTCTGCACTTTTCTTCGCTCGTGTCGAGCGACTTAGATATATTATCGATTAAGCCCATGTTTGTCAACTGTTTTCTGAACTTTTTTCGGAATCACGAGAGATAAAGCTCTGCAATCCTGAGATCTTCGGGTGTCGTGACCTTGATGTTCTGATAGCTCCCCGGGATCACCTTTACTCTCTGGCCCGTAAAGGCTTCCACCACCATGGCATCATCGGTTACCGGAATCATGAGCTGTCCTCGCGTCTCCTGCTCGATGAGTGCCGTATAGGCACGATGAATAAGTGAAAAATCAAAGCTCTGTGGGGTCTGCATTAGCCATACTGAGCTTCGCTCCGGGGTTTCCTTTACAAAATGATCCGGATCCAGAATCTTGATGGTATCCTTTACCGGCATGCCGATCACGGCCGCTTGGTACTTCTCTGCATAGCGAAGCGCATCATCGATCATGGCTTCCGTCAGCATTGGACGAGCCCCATCATGAATCAGGATGAGTGGATCCAGAGACTTCGCTTCGCCTGATGCTTCTGACGCTGGTGCTTTTCCGCAACCGTTCTGACCGGGGCCTTCATCATCCACGGTCTCCATGGTCATGTTTTCCAGCTCTGCAATCTTTCTGAGGCCCGCATATACGGAGTGATAGCGTTCCTTTCCGCCCGGAATCACGGCCACCAGCTTCTCGAGTGTGCACGCGCCCTCCGAGGAGGTCAATGCCTCCATATATGACACATCCTCTTCTCCTGTTACGAGAACAATGCCATCGATGGATGGATGGCGATCGAAGCAGTCTGCGCTCCACGCAAACAGAGGTTTTCCAAGGACTTCCATGAACTGTTTTTTCGTTTTACTGTGCATCCGGCGTCCACTGCCTGCTGCCAGCACGATCGCATACGCTTTTCTACCCTGATACATGCTCTCCTCCTGCGATGAATTCTTCAGATTCACCTGAAATCGTGTACGTTTATTATAGCATACGCGCGCAATATAAAAACTGCCGGATCCTTTAAGACCCGACAGTTTTTAAGCTTCCATAAGACATGTGTTACAGAGCCAGGATTCGATTCGAATATCAGCGTTCACCGAGCTTCAGATTCGGGCAGGCGTTGAGATCGAGTCCATCACGTCGTCCTTCGAGGTACTCATAGTAGCCCGCGCAGCCGATCATGGCAGCATTGTCCGTACAGAGGACAGGACTTGGGCGATAGAAGCGGATGCCATTCTGCGCGCACGCCTCTTCCATTCGTGCCCGGATATGGCTGTTGGAGGCGACCCCGCCGGCGATGGCAAGCTTCTGGTACCCGCGCTCCTTACAGAGCATGATGGCACGCGAAACCAGCGAATCCGTAACCGCCTCCTGGAAGGAGGCGCAGAGATCCGGGACGTTGATCGGAGTGTCCATCATCTTTGCTTTATTGATATAGTTCAGGACATTCGATTTAATACCAGAGAAGGTAAAGTCATACGGATGATCCGTGACCGCTCCACGTGGGAATTCGATGGCCTTCGGGTTTCCGGTCTTTGCGGCCTGGTCTACCTTCGGACCTCCCGGGTAGCCGAGGCCCACAGCCCGTGCCACCTTGTCAAAGGCTTC
>DJEQ01000061.1:1380-1751 GCA_002431355.1 Oribacterium sp. UBA5894 | reverse complement strand
TTGTCAAAGGCTTCGCCCGCCGCATCGTCGCGGGACCGACCCACGATTTCAAATTTCCCATAATCCTGCACGACGACAAGATGCGTATGTCCGCCAGAGACGATGAGGCAGGCGAAAGGCGGCTCCAGGTCCTTATTCTCGATGTAGTTTGCACTGACATGCCCCTCGATATGGTGCACACCGATGAGCGGCTTTTTCAGCGCATAGGCGAGGGCCTTTGCTTCCGCGACGCCAACGAGAAGTGCGCCCACGAGTCCCGGACCATAGGTGACCGCAATGGCATCGATGTCCGAAAAGCTGCAATGTGCCTCCTTCAAGGCAAGCTCAATGACGTCGTCGATTTTTTCAAGATGCTTCCGTGAAGCGATCTC
>DJEQ01000061.1:1120-1341 GCA_002431355.1 Oribacterium sp. UBA5894 | reverse complement strand
GGTACGACGCCGCCATATTCGGTATGGATCGCAATCTGCGATGAAATAATGTTGGACAGGACCTCCCGTCCATTTCGTACGACTGCGGCTGCGGTTTCATCGCAGCTGGATTCAATTCCAAGGATTGTAATATCTGCCATAGGTACTCCAGAATTATTGATCTTCGAACACGAGGTCCTTCGTCCAGCCATCGCGTGCAAATTTGACCGGCCAGATCTTCG
>DJEQ01000061.1:393-1053 GCA_002431355.1 Oribacterium sp. UBA5894 | reverse complement strand
GATTTCCTCACGATAGATGTCCGGCTTCATTTCGCTCGGCGAGTAATGGGTAAACCACATCTCCTTCGGCTTCGCTTCCGCACCGATGTGGGCGGCCTCCGTCATCATCATATGCTTATACTTCTTTGCATTGTCCAGCTTCTCCTGCTCGCCGTACATTCCCTCGCAGATAAAAAGATCCGCATCCGTCGCCATCTCGGTGATCATCGGGGTGGGACGGGTATCCGTACAGTAGGTGACGGAGAGGCCACGGCGTGCCGCGCCCATGACCATGTCCGGGGTATAGGTCACCCCGTCTTCCACCACTGTTTCGCCGTGCTGGAGACGATTCCAGCAGCGAAGCGGGATCCCCTGTGCCTGTGCGCGGGCAGCGTCAAACTTTCCGAGCCGGTGAATGCTGACACGATAGCCGTAGCAGGTGATTTTATGATTTACCTTAAAGGCATCCAGCACAAACGGGCCGAACGTGAGCTGCTCTACAGACTCCGAAAGCTCGTGATAGACGATTTCAAAGGGAAGCTCCGGCGCCACGACGCGAAGACCATCCACCACGCGCTTTAGGCCCTTCGGCCCCACCATATGGAGGGGCTCCGTGCGCTCCGCATTGCCCATGGAGAGCAGCATGCCCGGAAGTCCGGAGATGTGGTCGGCATGGTAATG
>DJEQ01000061.1:204-341 GCA_002431355.1 Oribacterium sp. UBA5894 | reverse complement strand
GTGAAGCAGATGACATCAATCGGCTTCGGGGACCAGGATTTTTCCTTCATGGCGATCTGTGTGCCTTCCCCACAGTCAATCAGCATGCTGCTGCCATTGCAGCGAAGCATCAGGCTTGTCAGCCAGCGATTCGGAAG
>DJEQ01000061.1:0-159 GCA_002431355.1 Oribacterium sp. UBA5894 | reverse complement strand
GGCATCATGCCGCCGGTTCCGAGTAAACAAATATCAAGCATGGTTTATTTCCTTCATCATGATGATTGCGTCATCCGTCGGTGCCTGATAATAGGCCTTCCGTACATAGGAATCCACAAATCCGTTGTTGCGATAGAGTGCCCGGGCTGCGTCATTGTG
>DJEQ01000122.1 GCA_002431355.1 Oribacterium sp. UBA5894 | reverse complement strand
AGTGATCCAGTGCCTGCTCCATCGCATTCGTGGCAGGGCGCTGATGGGCGCGCTGATCATAGCGTGCGAGGGCAAGACTGGAAACAAGGATGTCGAGGCTCATAAAGAGAAGGAGCCCCCATGTAAGCATGGGCCCCATCTGCTGTGGAATTTTTTCGATGAGCTCAGAAAACAGCGGATAGAGCTTCTTCAGCCACACGACGGCTGCGATGCCCCAGAAAAAGCAAAACAGAAGATTGATCCGCCCTCCGAGATTGAAGCGAAAGCCGCTGTAATCCCAGAAGACCTTGCCGAATACCCGCTCAGTGAAAACGCTGCAGATGTATTCATAGGCACCTCCAAGGAACGTACCGCACATGAAGAGGAAGCCATCCGAGCGATTGCGGTAATTGTAAAAAAGAAGCGTCACCATCGCGATGGCGAGTCCCCATACCACGCTGAAGGGGCCCCAGACGAGGCTGCTGCGGCTCATCCATACCCCGGCCGTAAGGCGACAGAAAATCGTCTCTACCAGGTCTCCCACAAAGGAGCCGATGATGAACAGCAGGACGATCTTATAAAAGCTGCAGCCTTCCGCGAAAGCGCCACACTTCGTCCACGTTCTCGGCTGCTTCCTGCGTTGAAGCGTGTAGGCCCGTTCTACACGGGCATCGACATAGTGATAAATGTGCAGGCTGAGTCGATGGGTGAAGGCGGCAAGCTGATGATTGAACGCGGCGATGTGCGGCATCCGTTCACTGTCCTGATGCAGTGCAAGGCAGGAGCCGAGCGCGTCCACCAGAAGAAGTCCGAACAGTCCCCAGATGACTCCATGCATGAGACCGTGTGGCAGATGATGAAGCAGGGCCTCGATCAAAGGATTTCCCACGCGGATGGCCAGCGTTCCCAGAATTCCCCAGACCACGGAGTAGGAAAGGCAGATATAGCCATCCAGGTTCCAGTGAAGCTTCGAATAGTCCCACCACTTGCCATGACCGATCCGTTCCAGAAGATGGCCCGCAGTCCACTCGGCAACGGTCGCAATAATCATACAGCCAAGGAAAAGGAAGGGAAGATTCCCCTCCAGCTCATACAGAAACAGGGTCATGAAGACCGCCGTGAAGCCATAGATGGCGCAGAACGGCCCGTTCAGGTAGCCACGATTGGCGAAATGCCGCTTCCGAATGGACGCACTGAGCGTTTCCAGCAGCCAGCCGAAAAAGGAATAGAGGAAAAACAGTCCCGCATAAATGTAAAATGAATCCTGCATATCGATTCTCCTGGTTTTCTGTCGATTCCGATGAAAAATGAAGCAGGGATTCCGCGTATCTCGTGCCAGACAGTCACTTCACTCGTCCGGCGTCTTTGCATTCTCCCTGCTCCTGATTTCTTTACTTCATGCGTTCTGAAAGCTCTGCGGCGATTGCAGCCTCGCAGGCTTCCGCGGCAGCCCGGTTCTCCGCGCTGATGGAAATATAGAGCTTCAGCTTCGGCTCGGTGCCGGACGGTCGTACTACCACAGAGCAGTGTCCCTCCAGGAGATACTTGAGAACGTCCGATTTCGGAAGTCCGTCCAGGCCCGGCGCATAATCGAGCACCTTCTCTACCTTTTTCCCGGCGAAGCTCGTCGGTGCATCCGCACGGAAATCCGCCATGATGCGCTGCATCTTCTCGAAACCGGCCGAGCCCTCGAAGGTAAAGCTGTGAAGCGTATTCAGGCAGTATCCATACTCCTTGTAGAGCGCATCCAGCCGTTCCAGCAGGCTGATGCCTCTCGTCTTATAGTAGGAAAACATCTCACAGATCATGAGAGCCCCATCGACGGCATCCTTATCCCGGACATAGCTGCCCGTGAGGTAGCCATAGCTTTCTTCGAAGCCGAACACGTAGCGCTCCGGATGTCCCTCCTTCTCCAGCTTTCCGATCTGCTCCCCAATGAACTTGAAGCCCGTCAGCACATTGATCGTCTGTACGCCATAATGGGCGGCAATGCGCTCTCCGAGATCCATCGTCACGATGGTCTTCACCATCACCGGATCCTTCGGAAGCGTCCCGTGCTTCGTCCGCTGCATGAGTATGTAATCGAGCAGCAGAATACCGGTCTCATTGCCACTCAGAAGCTGGTAGCTGCCGTCAGGTCTTCGTACGGCAATGCCGACACGATCGCAGTCCGGATCCGTGGCAAGCAGGAGATCGGCCTGCACGCGAGCCGCATACTCCATGCCAAGCGCCATGGCTTCCTTGATCTCCGGATTCGGATACGGACAGGTCGGAAAGTGTCCATCCGGCAGCTCCTGCTCCTTCACCATCGTAATGTTCGTATAGCCACACTCCTTGAGGGTCCGAAGCACCGGCTTCCGGCCTGTGCCATTCAGTGGGGAGTAGACGATGGCAACGTTTCGATCCATGTCGTCGTTCGGGCCCAGTACGGACTGCTGCTTCACAGCCTCCACGAAGGCGGTATACACGGCTTCTCCGATCCAGAAGATGCGGCCTGCTACGGTCTTCTCTGTGGCTTCCATTGCCTCCTGCGGTACCGCTGTCCGCTTCATCCCGTTTTCCGGCGGCTTCTGAGCGACATCCAGAATGGAGACATTGGCCTCGGCTACATCGCGCGTACCAGCTACCTGGAAGTCCGTCATGCGAATGTCGCTAAACAGATCCAGCGCCTCGATTTCCGCCAGGATCTCAGCCGCGGCCTCGGTTGTGATCTGGCAGCCATCGGCACCATAGACCTTATAGCCATTGTATTTCGCTGGATTATGGGATGCGGTCACCATGATGCCGGCCGCGCAGTGAAGCATGCGGGTGGCAAAGCTCAGGCACGGGGTCGGCATGATGTCCTCATACATGTAGACATCGATGCCATTCGCCGCAAACACACGGGCGGCCGTCTGTGCGAACCGGTCCGACTTCAGGCGGCTGTCCCGGGAAATTGCAATGCGTCGCTCCGCCGGAGCGAAATGCCTGCAGACATAATTCGAGAGGCCCTGCGAGGCCTTCGCCACGGTGTAGACATTCATCCGGTTCGTACCGGCCCCGATCACCCCGCGGAGACCGCCGGTTCCGAAGGCGAGATCACGATAAAAGGCATCCTGGATCTCGGCCTCCTTCCCGGCCATCGCGGAAAGCTCCGCTGTCACCTCGGGATCCAGATCCTGCACCTCTCGACACCAGCGTGTATATTCTTTCATGTAGTCCATGACTTACTCCTCTGCCGACGCAGCGGTCGGCATCTCATACTTCGTTTTATCATTGACAGCGATATCCTCGCCAAGCTGCATCTCCATGAGCGTCAGTGGCGCTTCTCTATCCGCCAGCATCGTATGCTTCGCCCCGCACGGAATGGAAATCACGTCGCCCGTCTGTACCGGCTGCGCATGCCCATCAACGATCGCGACGCCACGCCCCTCCAGAACGGTCCAGATCTCATTCCGCGCATGATGGGCATGATAGCTCATATGTGCCCCTGGCCGCATGGAAATCTTCACCGTCGTCGCATGAGGTGCGACATCCAGAATGCGGAAATCGCCCCAGGACTTCTTTGCAAACATGATCTGATCCGGCAGCTGGTCAACGTACGGCTTGATGCGTGCACTGGCCTCCAGATTGCTGACGAGAATGCCCTGCGGGCTTGCGGAAATCACCGCATGCTGCATGCCCATCGCAAGAATCGGCACGCTCAGCTCATTCACGATATGCACATCCTCACACTGCTCGCCGAGGATGCCATGTCCGATCACCGGCTCCGACATTTCCTCCGTCAGCGTGTTCCAGGTACCAAGGTCCTTCCACTCGCCATGGAAGCGCATGACCTCGATCTTCTCCTCATGCTCCACAACTGCATAGTCGAAGCTGATCTTCGGAAGCTCTGCATAATGATCAAACAGCTCCTGATAAGCTCTCGTGTGAAGCAGGGTCTCCGCACGGTCCAGTACATAGCCGAGCTTATACGCAAAGACGCCACCGTTCCAGAGGGCCCCCTGCTTCAAGTACTCCCGTGCCGTCGCCTCATCCGGCTTTTCCTTAAAGGTGCGTACCGTAGAGGTCGCTTCCTTCGTCTCCGGGATGATATAGCCGTACTTTTCGGACGGATAGGTCGGCTGAATGCCCATCAGTACGAGATTGGCCTCGCCTCGCTCCGCCTGCTGCGACAGATCCCGCAGTGCCCGAAAGTAGTCATCCTCGACATACGGGTCCACCGGGCAGACCACGACCGCCTCGTCCAGCGGTACCTGACATTTTTCATGCAGATATGCGGAGGCCAATGCAATCGCCGGGAAGGTATCTCTTCGCGTCGGCTCTACGGAAATATTGACATCCGTGCCGAGCAGATTCAGGATGGAGGACACCTGTGTGCGCGAGGTTGCAATGGTGACCCTGGCCTCTGCATCCACCGTCCGAATCTGTCGATAAACGCGCTCGATCATGGACTCATAGCTTCCATCCGGGCGCTTAAAGAGCTTAATGAACTGCTTCGATCGGATATCGTTTGAAAGGGGCCACAGGCGCTTTCCTGAGCCACCGGATAGTAAAATGATATTCATACACTTGCCTTTCTAAAAAACACGTCCGTATTCTATCATAACTTGTCTTTTTCTACTAGAGGACGGGCACGGTATGCATCGGCCGAATGCCGTCTTGTGCAGCCTGCCTTAAAAAAATCAGATGTTTTGTGGATCCTCCACAGAGATGCTGCAATTCTGCGCTTTTCTTCCTCTCGTGGGACCTTTTTTCGGCAGGTTTCTGTTTCCTGTCTTTCACTTTTCTCAGCAGGGAATCGATCCCATCTAGTCGGCCTGACGACCATAGTCTACTTGTCGACTATAGGCGAAAAAGCGGACTTCCTCTATACTCGAGCTATCACAAAAGCGGAGGCCACATGACAGTATCTCAGCTCCTTCTCCTGCAGTGTCTGACCATCGCCGCAGGCTACGATCTACGAGAGCGGCGTATCCCCCATATGCTGATCTACACCTATTTATGCTTCGGTCTGTTTCTGCCAGATAGAATAGATGCTTCCCTCTGGACATGCAGTTCCTCTTTCCTGAGAACGTCTCTTTTCTATCTTCTCACCTATCTTCTCAGCTTCGTCATGTTGCGTATTCTCACCGCCCTGACCCATGCAGGCGGAGGCGATGCACGCCTGATGGCACTGATCCTCAGCTGGTGCGGTGCCGAGAAAGGCTGCCAGCTTCTGCTGCCGGGTCTCGCTTTTGCACTCCTGTATCTTTTATGGATCAGACGAGCATTTCATGGGCACGGGGGTCGGCCTTCGATCTCATCCCCAGGCCTCCCCCTCGCCCTTCCCCTTCTTCTCGGTGCAATTCCGGGACTGATCCTTCCTCCCGTATAGTGCGCTGCAGTCTCCCACCCCTACGGACTGCAGCCACGGGAGTTCTTCTGCCCCTGCAGGTACCGGTTTTTCGAACTTTATCCACCGTCTTCTCAGAAAGGAGTTCCCATGCGTCAGATTCTCGCACTGCTTGAACCGGACTCAGCCTACTGTGCACGCTTTTCCAAATATGCTTCGTCCCGTACCGAATGCCCTTTTACGATTTACACCTTTCAGGATGCAGGCGCCCTGCAGCGCTTCGCCCATCAGCATCCCATCGATCTCCTTCTCAGTGATCCGACTTCCCTTCAGGACGAGACCCTCCAGTCCCTGCCGGTTGGTACGCGGATCGAGCTCTCCGAGGAACCGGTGAGCACGGGCGCAGCAGCGTCTGGACCTGCCGCCACGGAGCCACGAAGGATTTACAAGTACCAGTCCGGTGAAAGGATTCTCCACGAGCTTGTCTCGACCTATCAGTTTGAGAAGCGAAACGACCCCGCAAGGCCACGGTCGGGGCTTGCACGGCTTTACCTCATCTACAGTCCGATCGGGCGCTCTGGTAAAACCATCTTTGCAGAAAGTCTCGCAAAGGAGCTTATGAAAGAGGTTCGCACGCTCTATGTGAGTCTGGAGGAAATGCCGGCCTGGACCGATGCAGCCATAAAAAACAGCACGGCTTCCCTCAGCGATGTACTGTTCCTTTACAAGCAGGAGCATCTCCTCACGGAACCGCTGCAGAGCATGATTTCCCATAGCGACGGACTGGATTTCATCCCACCGGTTCGTTCGCCGGAGGATCTTGCCACACTCCAGGAGGCCGAGCTTCCACAGTTCATTGAAAAGCTGCGTGCACAGATCCCCTATGATGTTCTCGTCCTCGATACCGACAGCATGGTGAGTCGAATCGAAGGCATCCTCCCACAGGCTGACTGGATCTTCATGCCCGTGACCGATGAGGCTGCCCACCATCGAAAGCTCGTGGCACTGGAGCATTACCTCTCCGCTTCTCCACAGCGGGCCGCGCTGGATCGCATCATAAAGCTGGTGATTCCGAAGCCGCATGGAGACGCTTCGGACGCCGACGTCAATGCACGTCTCTCTGAATTCACATCGGCCGTCATTCGGAACTATATCTACGATGCAGCGCCACAGTACTGAACACTATGATGAATACAACGAAGGATCTGAACGAAATAAAAAAAGAACTGAAGCAGCAGCTTCTCTCCACACTCGAAGAGCAGCGCAGCTTTTCCGACGCTGAACTCTATACGCAGATCGACGCGCTTCTTCTACAGCATCCGGAGCTTTGCCTTCGCGACAAGCTCTACCTGCGAAACGCGGTTTTTAACAGCTTTCGCCGTCTCGATGTTCTCTCCGAGGTGCTGGACTGTCCGGAGGTGACAGAAATCATGATCAACTCCGAGCAGGAAATCTTCATTGAACAGAAGGGGCACATGCAGCGCTGGGATCGTCATTTTGAGTCGCGCGCACAGCTCGAGGAGCTGATTCAGAGCATCGTGAGCCGCATCAATCGTGTGGTCAATACCAGTACTCCGATTGTGGATGCACGTCTCGAGGACGGTTCGCGTGTACACGTCGTCCTGCCACCGATTGCACTGAAGGGCCCCACCGTCACCATCCGAAAGTTTCCGGAGCCGATCACGCTTGAAAAGCTGATTCTGTATGACTCTCTGACACGGGAGGTGGCCGATTTTCTGATTTCCCTCGTCGAGGCACGCTATAACATTTTCATTTCCGGTGGTACGAACTCCGGAAAAACCACCTTTCTCAATGCACTGAGTCAGTATATTCCATCGGATGAGCGTGTCATCACGATTGAGGATTCGGCCGAGCTCCAGATTCGAAAGGTTCCGAACCTCGTATCGCTGGAGACACGAAATGCCAATGCCGAGGGCGAGGGCAGCATCAGCATGGCGGATCTGATCCGCGCCTCTCTTCGAATGTCCCCCGACCGCATCATCGTCGGGGAAGTGCGTGGAGCCGAGGCCCTCGATATGCTGAATGCCATGAATACAGGGCATGATGGCAGCCTGTCGACCGGCCATGCAAACTCGGCACAGGATATGCTTCGCCGTCTGCAGACCATGGTACTGCAGGGCGCCGATCTTCCGCTGCCTGCGATTCGCAGCATGATTGAATCAGCCATTGACATCATTGTCCACCTGGGACGTACCCGTGACCATAAGCGCCGGGTACTGGAAATATCGGAGGTCACCGGCATTGAACAAGACGAAATCACACTCAGACCGCTTTATAAATTCGATGGTCAGAAGCTTCAGAAGCTTGCGGATCTCCAGTCGAAGCAGAAGCTCCTCAACCGATTATAACGACTACGTACTGACGCCCGGGGAGTATGTCCGCCTTAGTGGCATGGCCATTCTTGCGGATGCGCTCATTGCCTATACCTTTTATCAGAGCCGTATGGTCTTCTTTGTGGCACTTCCGCTCTGCTTTCTCTATCCCTTCTCCTGTCGAAAGGCCCTCTGTGCCCGACGGCGGCAGCTGCTGCTTTCCCAGTTCAAGGAAGCCCTCGCGATTCTCTCGTCCTTCCTGAGTGCCGGATACTCGACTGAAAATGCCTTTCGGGCCTCGATTCCAGAGCTCGAGCATCTCTTTTCAAAGGATGCCATGATTGTACAGGAATTCGAGCAGCTCGTGCATGGCTTCACGCTCCACACGCCTGTGGAGGTCCTGCTCTCCGATTTTGCCTATCGCTCCGGGCTCGAGGATGTTACGAATTTTGCAGAGGTCTTCGCCGTTGCGAAGCGGAACGGCGGTCCCCTTGTGAAGATCATCCAGCATACGGCAGCGGTCATCCGGGACAAGGTGCAGATTTCAGAAGAGATCCTCACCATGAATGCCGCAAAGCGCTATGAGCAGCGGGTCATGAACCTGGTTCCGTTCCTGATCATTCTTTATATGAATTTCAGCTCACCGGAATTTTTCCAGACACTGTACACGACCCTTCTTGGGCGCATTACCATGACCCTCTGTCTTCTGGTCTATGCCTTTTCCCTCTGGCTTTCCGGACGCATCATGAGCATTGAGGTATAACGATGGAAAAGCTGAAAAAAGGAATCGAAAAGAGGCTGAAAGGGCTTCGTCAGAAGCTTCGTTCCACCCCGCCGAAGATTCGAAAGGAGATGCGACTGTGCATCCTTGCGTCCCTGCTTCTCAGCCTTCTCGCATTTCTCTCGAGTTCCGGCAGCACTGTACTTCAGGATGGTTTCCGCCTCCCCCGAAGCCACTATGGCGGGCCGAAGCAGCATATCAGCTTAGAGGTTTCGGGGCTCTCTAAAGACGACGCGGTACCGCTCGATATCACGGTCAGTCCGAAGCGCTATACAAAGGAAGAGGCCAATGCTGTTTTCCAGGAAATCTATGAAAAAATCGAAGAGCTTGTGGTTCCAGAGGGAGAGAGCTTTGCAAATCTGCAGCATGATCTCACACTGATGACGAAGCTGCCAGACGAGGGCGTTCAGCTCTCCTGGGACTTCTACCCGGAGCTCGATCAGGAAAGCAGCACCACCGATTCCGAAGAAGAGCGGCGTACGGCGGCCCAGGAATACGTGCGAAGCTACCGGCATCTCATGGACAGCGATGGCACACTCCATAATGAAGCACTTCCTGCCGGAACGGTCGTCACTGGCTGCCTTTCCCTGATCATGAGCACCGATATCGTGCCGGAGGAGGGCGAAGGAACGACCCGTTATCTGAAGACGCAGTACCACTCTTCACCATACCGTATCCCTGTCAACATTGTCCCACGGACCCTTTCCCGTTATGAGTCTCTCCTGCTGCAGCTCCAGAATGCCATCACGTCGCAGGATGAGGGAAGTCTCGGCGAGAATACACTCTCGCTCCCGACGGAAATCGATGGGCAGCCGATCAGCTACCGTGAGCACCGTGACCGCAGCTACCTGTGGCTGCCGCTCCTTGGTGTCATTGCTGCCATGGCCATCTATATGCGTCAGGGGCAGCTGAAACGAGAGGAACAGAAAAAGCGTGCGAATCTCCTGCTGCTCGACTACTCCGAGCTTGTCTCCAAGCTCATGGTCTACATCGGTGCCGGACTCACGATCCGAAATGCGCTGGAAACCATCTCCCGACACTTTGATGCCCTCCTCGAACGGGGCATCCAGGAGGACCGGCCACTGTACCAGGAGCTTCGCACCATGGTTCTTCAGTTCCAGCGGAATATACCGGAATCCGAAATCTACCTTTCCTTCGGACGAAGAGTAAATCTGAAGCCATATACGAAGCTCGTGAGCCTCATTGAACAGAATCGACAGAACGGTTCAAAGAATCTCCGAAGCATGCTCGAGCTCGAAATGGAGGATGCCTTCGAAGAGCGGAAAACGACCGCTCGAAGGCTCGGTGAGGAGGCCGGCACGAAGCTTCTTCTTCCACTGTTTTTAATGCTCGGGATTGTCATGGTGATCGTCATCGTGCCAGCAATGAGTGCCCTCGGCTAGCTCTTCTGTCTTCTAACGTCTGCACCCCGGACGGAGCGCATGCCCGGTCTCTGCTGCAGCGAAAGCAGCGTGCAGTCGAAG
This sequence comes from Oribacterium sp. UBA5894, assembly GCA_002431355.1. Classification (GTDB taxonomy): domain Bacteria; phylum Bacillota; class Clostridia; order Lachnospirales; family Lachnospiraceae; genus Oribacterium. Next base: position 11,053 of record DJEQ01000122.1, on the reverse strand, counting down.
GGGCGCCGCTTTTCATCATTCACCCGTGCGGTTTTTCTACTGCATTCCAGTCAGGTCACCGCACCCACAATACAGAGGTACATCCTCAGGAGGAAACCCATGAATACAAGCTTTACTCTGTTCCCTATGTCCGGCGAGATCACCCTCTCCCACTGTGTGCTGGATGCTGTTTTCGGTCGACTGCACGCGCTCTATGAGGCCTTCTTATTCTGTTCTATGCAGTGCATCCTGGGCCTTCGAAAGCAGCTGCGACGGCTGTTTCAGGATGATCGCGGCATCGGCACCATTGAACTCGTACTCATCCTCGTGGTACTGATTGCGCTGGTGCTGATCTTCAAGGATCGTATCAAGTCCCTTTTAAACACGATCTTCGATCAGATCGACAGCTCGGCCAGCAGTGTATACTGATGAAGGCCCATCATCCGAAGCACACCCGTGGCTCGGTCACTGTTTTTCTCGCACTCAGCTTCGCCATGATCGCAGCGCTTCTTCTGACCATTGTGGAATCCTGCCGCACGGTGTCCGAGCGCCTGTTCTGGCAGATTGCCGTCGACAGCTCAATGGAATCCTTATTTTCACAGTACCATCGTCCTCTATGGGAAAACTATCGTATCTTCGGACTTCAGTACCGGACGGACGAGGACCTGCAGGAAGAGCTCTATGACTTTCTGGCCCCCTATCGCGAGGCCCGGGATCTCTTTCCGGGGAATGTTCAGGAGGATGCGATTTCCTTTCTGGAGCATGTTCCGCTTTCAGAAGGCATCAGCTTCGAGGAGGAGGTACTGGACTATATGAAATATGGACTGCTTGATTCTCTCATTTCCTTCGCAGGCGATGGCTTTCAGGAGCAGGAAGTCCTCCCGGAGCTCGAAAAGGTTTTTCAGCGTTCGGAGGAATCCGCCGAGATCCGCACACTCCAGAAGGAGTATCAGCTCGATACCCGGGATCTGAAGGCGGTAGAGGACGCCATTGCCCAGGTGGATGCGGCCGCCCGCAGCGCGGAGGCCGCCCATCAGGAGGCTGGAAGGGCACTGCAGAGAGAGGATCCTTACCGCTTTTATTCTGAAAAGGCTTCCTTTCAGCACAGCCTGAATGAGCTGCAGAACGCGGTCACCCGCTATACACGGGCAGCGGATCAGCTCTCCGAAAAGGTTTCTGCACTGCGGCAGGATTTCAACACCCGTGCGGCAGCGCTCTCTGTCGAAGGTCGTCAGGCCATCGATGCGGAAATCTCGGAATACGAGGCGTATGTAGAAAAGAACGGCTCCGTACGCGCAGAAATCGAGTCCATGCCGACGAAGGCGGATGCCCTCTCCCAGGAGGCCGATCGCGTAGAGCAGGACGTCGAGGATTTCGAAGAGTGGCTGGCCGAGGCCATCGACGCTGCCTGGGACGAGGAGGATGAGGACGAACCTGATTTTTCGTATGAGATTCGTCGTTTTTATCGAAGTGCAGCCTCCGACTGGAACAGCTTCACGCTGATTCACTACGGTGGAGAGCTTTCGAAGATCAATGCAAAAAACAAGGCGCTGCTCGACGAGATCAGTGATCTTCTGAAAGGAAATCTGCTCTCTCTGGTGCTTCCAGACGGTGCCTCCCTTCCTTCGAGCGCCCGCATTCATGATGTGTCGCCGCGTTTCGCTGCGGATTCCACAGCACATCCGGTCGACGTAGCCGTACTCGGCGAATATGCCTTCAAATTCTTTCATTATTATCATCCAGGAGAAGTCACCGAGGAGCAGCTTCCACCAAGTGGTGCCCGTGCTCTGGAGCTCGAGTATCTTCTCGGCGGGAACGGCAGCGATTATGACAATCTCTCTGATGTTGTCACGAAGCTGGTGGCACTTCGTGAAGGCATGAACCTGATCTACCTCTACTCGAATGCCGAGAAACGGAATGAGGCTCGTCTTTTCGTCACCTCCTTCCTGGCCGTGACTGGAAATCCGGCACTGATCTCCGTCTTCACCTTCTTCGTGCTCGGCATCTGGGCCCTGGTTCAGGCAATTCAGGACGTAAAGACCCTGCTGTCCGCTGGCCGTGTGCCTCTCTTTCATGATTCCGGCAGCTGGTCCGTCGACATTTCCAGTCTCCTGAGCTTCGCTGAACACCCGTCGGCCCAGGTCGATGATCGCGCCACCGGTCTCTCCTATCGGGACTATCTCCGTGCCTTTCTGCTCGGTTCCGGTCTTCTCCATCAGGCAACGATCAATCAGCGGATGTTAAGCTGTATCGAGAAGGATCTGCAGAGCTGTGGAGAGCAGCCGGAGCAGAGCTTCGCCCTCGATGAATGCCTCTATGCGCTCGAAGCGTCCGTGCGTCCGGACACACGACACGTCATGTACGGCACCGGCCTTCTTCAGATGGTGGCAGAAACGGTGCCAACCATCGATTACTCTATGACCATTTCAAGCTACTACAAATATCGAAACGATACACACTAGAAGGAATGACATGAAGCGAAAACGAAGACCTGCGCCCCGGCAGAAGTCACACTCCAGGTACCCATCCCGGGCATTCGAATACAAGAAAAAATTACATTGTCTTCTTTCCACGCCCTGTCGTTCTTCCTTCACCGTGGAGGCAGCGCTCGCATTGACCCTGGTGATCCTTGCCTGCGTTGTCCTCATGGTGCCAATGCTGATCCTCAATCATCAGCGAAACGCCCTTCTGCAGATGGATGCCAATGCGAAGCGCATGGCAAAGCAGAAGTACGTCGAATATTATCTCGATAAAACGGATCGTCTCACTCTGGATCCGGACCGTTTAGGCCAGGGCGAAGCCGCACTGAATGCGCTTGCCCTCGGGCATCAGATTGCGCAGCCGGGCATGGAGCATATCGACCTGCTCCGGGATTCGGAAATTTCACAGGAAGCGATCCGCTATGTTGCAAACTATGATGCGGTCCTCCCATTCTCTGTACTGGGTCTTCAGCACCTGTCGCAGCAGGTCGTCGCCAGCCGTCGTGCCTGGATCGGTGCCGATGGAAATCGCTGGTCCGACGGCCCCGGTGAAGGCACGGTGGACGACCCGATCGTTTATGTAAGCACGCGTGACACCGATGTCTTTCATACGACACGTGCCTGCAGCTACCTCACCCATGACATTCTGGAAGCGCGCGGCGAGGACATGCGCACCCTGCGAAACAAATTTGGCGGAAAGTACAGTCCCTGCGCGACCTGCCGACCGAATCTCTCGATGGAAACCGTGTATTATACCCTGGCGGCCCGAAGCTATCACACCACCCCGAGCTGCCGCACCATTTCAAGTAACGTACAGGATATGAAGCGTTCTGAAGCAGAATCCTACGGAAAGCATGCCTGCGTACGCTGTGGATAAGCGTCTACGGATGGCTTCCGAACAGCTTGTAAAAGACTTCCTGCAGGCAGGATATCCATGGCACATCCGATCATAAAAAAGAAAGGGAGAACAGAAATGCGGAACCCTGCGGTTTTTTTCTTCATCTACTTCATCTATGCACTTCTCTGCATCCTCTATGACCTTCGAACGCGCACGGTCCCTCTGGGACTGCACCTGATTTTCCTGTGTCCAGGCCTTTTGTCCCTGTGCTTTCATATACAGGAAGGCATAGAGCGCATCCCAAGCGAACACATGTGGATGCAGCCCACAGGGCTCGAAATCCTCACAGCCCCGATGCAGACTTCCGCGACTCCGGCCTTTCTGGCTGCTTTCTGCGCGGTGCTGCTGCCCCTGCTGCCCGGACTCATCGCCACACTGATCAGCCGACTTTCTCAGGAATCCCTCGGCTTCGGCGATGCACTCTTCCTTCTCATTTCCGGTCTCTTCCTTTCCATGCGTGCCATGCTGCTCCTGCTTTTCTCCGGCATTCTGGTGGGCTTTTTCATCAGTATGCTGCTTCTTCTCTATGGACGTTTCCGTGGCCGCAGTATGCGCGGCGCTTCTTTTCCGTGGATTCCATGTACGATTCCTGCGCTCTCTGCATTGCTCTTTTCATTTTTTTCCTAGGAGATCTTATGTATACCCTTGAAGCCGCCTATATTTTTTCAATGATTCTGCTGGTCATCGCAACGATCCTGACCGGCGCCATGAAGCTGCAGTCAAAAATCAATGGCTTTACACGCGCTGCACTTGAAACCGAAATTGAGAGTCATCTTCCAGAAGGGACAAAGGAATTTCAGCCAGAAAAATTCATCCGTGTGGCTACCCTGTTTGAGCAGGACCAGGATCCGGCAGAAGGAGAACATCATGAGTGAAACCATTCTGGAGCGTATCACCTACGAGCATACGCTCCGTCACAGTTATATGCGTATTCCGCAGCAGACCATCGATTCTGCCTCCTATGAGCTTCGCCTGCTCCGTGAAGCAAGCATTCCAGGAACACTGCCCGTGGCGATCCGCATCGACGAGGGCGAAAGCTCCTGTACCCTCGAATATGAAATTTCCGGACTGGAATCCATGGCGAGCCGCTTCTCCGGTCAAAAGCTCCGTGCCCGTCCGCTGGCTGCGCTCATGGAGCAGATTCATGCACTTCTCGCGCATCTCGAAGAATATTTTCTTTCAGAGGAGCTTGTTCTTTTGGATCCCTCTGCGATCTTCTATGATGCAGAGAAGATGCAGTGGCTCTTTACACTGGTGCCTGGCTATCGCGCGTCCTTTCATGAGGCCCTGAAGGCGCTTATTGCCTGGCTTCTGAAGCACATCGACTATAACGAAGACCGCGTCGTCGTGATGGGCTACACACTCTACAATGAATCCATGAAGGAATTTCTTGTGATGGAGAATCTGCTGCGCATCTGCCGACAGAATCTCGAACGAGAACGCATACTTCAGCTTGAACGAGGCGGAGGAATGCCAGGCACACAGGGGACCTTCTCTCCTGCTGGCACAGACGAGGGTCCGACGCAGACTTTCGCTTCGTCTAAATCCAACCATGCTCACGCGCAGGAAGCCGCTCGACGGTCCCGCATGATTTCCACCGATGGCATTTTCCGTCCGATCGATGCCGGTCTCGAAGAGACTCCTCCGACGGCATCTGGCTTATCCTCTGCCTCTCCATGCACACAGGAATCCTCTTCCCATGAAAATATCACCTTCCACTCGGATTATGGAGAAGATGACTACAGTAACACCGTGAAAACGCTGCAGAAATCTGCGCCATCATCCGGTGTCCACTCCATACATGAAGCTGATCCACCATCTGAAGCCAGCGCGAGTATAAACGGTGGAAACGCTTTTCACCACACCGAGAATACAGAATTCGGCCTTCTTGGAGCCGCACCAAACCGATCTTATACGAGTCTCGGAGAAAATACTTCGCCTGGAGTACAGATTTCTTCTCTGACAGCTGCGCCCAAATCCAAAAAGCATTTTTCACTTTTCCACCGAAAAAACGAGGACGGTACGGATGCTTCCATCCAAAAAAGGGCGGAGAAATCCACACTGAAGGAAACGCTGTCCACCGAGCAGAATCAGAGCTCTTTAAAAGCAAAAACACTCCTGTCCGTCGCTCTGATGATTCTGATTCCAGGACTCATCTGGTTTCTGAAGGGCGGTCTCGTGCTTCGCCATATGCTTCCACTCGTACTGGCACTGGAGGCCGGGATCCTCGTCGTCATCGTGCTCGACCATCTCATGGCGAGGCTGCCGGATGACTGAGCAGCTGCAGCTGCAACAGTAAGACAGCAGAAAAGGACGGCCGCATGAACCTGCGGTCGTCCTTTTCTATTATACTTCATCGTGATATCTCAGCGATTCGCAAGCTCCTTCTGATACTCCTGTACGTATTCAACGAAGTACTCCACACCGAGCGACAGTGCCCGCTCATCGATGTCGAAGAACGGACTATGCTGCGGGAAGCGGCGTTCCTCCTCTGGCCAGCCGCCACCGAGAAGCAGTATGCACTTTTCCTGCGGATATTTTGCGAAATCCTCTCCACCCATCTGCAGCTCCCAGTCCGTGAGATGGTCCTTTCCGAAAACGGTCTCGGCCGCTCTTCGTCCAGTATCCACGCATGCATCATCATTGATCATTGGTGGTGGTCCGAAATGGTAATCCACTTCAATCTCCGTACGGGTCGCCTCACCGACACCTTTGGCAACACGCCGAATGATGTCCGGATACTGGTCACGAATCTCCGGGCTGAAGGTCCGTGCGGTTCCCATGAGATGGGCATCCGCCGGGATGACATTGGAGGTGGTTCCAGACTGGAACGAGGTAATGCTGATGACCGATGGCTCCAGCGGATTCAGTTCCCGCGCCACCACGCGCTGCATGGAAAGCACCAGCTCCGACGCCGCCACAATCGGATCAATGGTCTGCTGCGGCAGTGCGCCATGTCCGCCCTTCCCCTTCACATAGAGATCGAAGGTATCCGCGGCCGACATCACAGGCCCATAGCGAAGAGAAGCATAGCCAGCCGGAATCTTACTCCAGATGTGCATGGCAATCAGACGATCACATGCGAGCAGCGCCGGATCCTCCTTCATCAGTGCTGCGCCGCTGTTCTCGATGCACTCCTCGGCCGGCTGGAACAGAAGACGTACCGTGATGGTGAGCTCCTCCTCCATCTGCTTCAGAAGCTTCGCCGCACCGAGCAGCATGGTAATGTGTGTATCATGGCCACAGGCATGCATCGTTCCTTCATTTTCCGACTTCCAGGCGCAAGCCGTCTGCTCGGTCACCGGAAGTGCATCGATATCTGCACGAATCCCGAGGATTTTATCTGAAGAATGTGGTCCTCGGATGGTCGCAATGACGCCGGTTTTACTGGACTTCTGGCACGGAATTCCGAGTTTTTCCAGATACTCCATGATTTTTTTCTGTGTATTCACTTCTTCCCATGACCGCTCCGGGTGTGCATGGAAATAGCGACGAAGCTCCACGAGCTCGTCCTGCAGCTTCGTTCCTTCTTTGATAACATCCATTCGATCGTTCCTCCTCATGAATGGTATGCCACATAAATGGCCTCGACGCAAGATGCTTCTTCCGCTCTTCACAAAAAGATCGAAAAACGGAAGGCTGCATACTTAGAATGGTCCGTACTGAATCTTCGTCGCCACAATCAGGGCAATGACACAGACCACAAAAAGGATGGAAATCAGTGGCGTGACAAACTTCCACCATTTTTTGAGTGGAATACCTGCAATCGTCAGGAAAATAAGTAAAGTACCACTGGTAAACCACAGTGAATTCGTCAGTCCATCGCCAAACTGGAAGGCGAGAATCATGGTCTGTCGTGTCATGCCGATGATATCGGCAAGCGGAATCAGAATCGGCATCAGTGCCATGGCCTTCGCAGAGCCAGAGGTGATGAGACCATTGAAAATGGCGATGACAAACATGACGGCAATCGCTGCAAAGGCCCCCGGCAGATTCTTCAGTGGACGCGAAATGCCATAAATGATCGGGTCAATGATGCCTGACTCCGTGAGAATCCACTGGATGCCACGTGCAAGACCGATCACGAGGGCCGGCACGAGACCATCCTTCGCTCCGGCGCAGATGGCATTGACGATGGCATCGGGTGCCATTCGGTTCATAAGACCGGCAACGATGGCGGTAAACAGGAAGCAGGCCGACAGATCATTCATCGACCAGCCGAACTTTGCAACGCCTGCAATCGCGACGATAAAAATTACCAGGAAGAAAAGGAGCGACAGGCTCTGTCCTTTTGTCAGCGGTTCCTTCATTTCTTCAGAATAATCCACGCGGAATCGGTCTGTACTGAGATCCGCTGTGATGGATTTTATTTTTCCATTCCGTACGCCACGCGCGTAGCGAAGAACATACAGGATGATGATAAGGTCTGCGATGCAGAGCAGGATCAGGCGGAAGGTGAAGCCGGAAAACATCGGAAGCTCAGCAATTTCGTCGGATATGCCCACGGTATATACACTCGTCGGTGAGAAGGAGAAACTGATCATATCGATCATTGCAGAGCACGCAATACCGGTCATCAGGTCGTATCCGAGCGCGAGACACAGGGACAGCACGATCGGAATAAACGGCACAATCTGCTCATTCCAGCCAAGGAATCCTCCGAGCGCACCGAAGATGATCATGATCAGTACAAGAATCTTCTCCGCTCCGACGGTATCGGACTTTGCAAGGATCCGTGCAACTCCCTTATTGAGTGCCCCTGTCTCCTTGTAGATTTCAATGCATCCGGCGACCAGCATGACCAGGAACATCATGCCTGCCGACGACACCAGTCCATTTGGCACTGCCTGGAAAATTGCCTGCGGCCCCAGATACGTCTTTTCCGTCGCATGGAAGGAATCGGCGATCACGACGGTCCGCCCATTCAGCACCTCGCGGTCAAAGGCTCCCGGACTGATAAAAAGCGACAGAATATAACAGGCGACAATCACCAGAAAGACGATCACAAAGGCATTGATCGATCCACGTTTTTTCTCTTTTTTTACGTTTTCACTCATTTCATACTCCCACTTGAAAAGCTACTGATTCCAATGCTACAGATTCGAATTCACATCGGCCTTATCGATCATGACATTCAGAATTTCCTTATCCGTCGACTTCATCCCGACTCTTCCGATATAGCCCATATTCTTAATGGTCTCCTCCACGTCCTTTTCCACAATGCCTTCACCGGCCTTGAACTGCTTGTCGCTCACACTCATATAGTGGGCCAGCAACGCTGCATGAACCGAGGCCGCGATCTTCGCTGCACAGCTTGGCTTTGCGCCATCACAGACAATGCCGCCAACATTGGCAATGGTGTTGGTAATGGTACGTCCGATGTGCGGGTAATCACCACCGGACAGATAGGTGATACCGGCACCGGCACCACAGGAGGCACTGACGGCACCGCAGAAGGCGGAAAGTGCGCCGATGTAATGCTTGATATAGATGGATACGAGATTACTTACGAGCAGCGCCCGCTCCATTTTCTCCTCCGAAATGTGCCACTCCCGTGCATAGACGAGCACCGGCATGGTCACGGTGATGCCCTGATTTCCAGATCCTGAATTGATGACCACCGGAAGAGGACAGCCACTCATACGCGCATCGGAGCCCGCAGCTGCTGCAGCACAGGCCGTGGTCCGTACATCGCTTCCCCAGTTTTCGAGGATCGTCTTTCCGATTTCGGCACCCCAGGCATTGTCGAGGCCCTCCTGTGAAATGGCGGAATTCATCTCGATCTGGCGCTGGAGGATGTCTCGAACCTCTGCGAGATCCACGGTATCCGCATACGTGAGCAGCCCTTCGAGACTCATCTTTCTTCGATCTGCCCGCGTAATGCCGGAGGCCGTCTCTTCCATCACCTCATTTTCCACATCCTGAAGCACCTTTCGATCCTTCTCCATATATACGATTTCCGTATGGTGATGGGCAATGCGGACACAGGCCGTATGCGCCTCGGATTGCATGCAGACCTCAATGTACAGATTCGGCACCTGTTCCGCCAGGTTCACCTCACAGATACCGCTCGCGGCAATGTCTCTGCACGCTTCCCGATCTTCATCCGTCACACCCGCGATGACCTCGAGCTTCCGGTTCGGGTCACCCCCGACCATGCCGAGGATGGCCGCGACCTCAATGCCCTTCTGACCACCGGAATTCGGTACGGTCACGCCCTTCACGTTCTTGATCATGTTGCCGGAACAGTTCACCGTAATGTGCGTCGGCATCTCTCCCAGAAGCTTCCGTGTCACGGCTGCCGCATAGGCAATGGCAATCGGTTCCGTACAGCCCATGGCCGGAATCAGTTCCTCGCGCAGGATCGCTGTGTAGTTTTCATACTCCCATTGACTCAGCTTCATCATACGCATTTCCTCCTTCTCGACATTCTATGGTCTCATCTTATCACACTCTTCATCATTTTGACATGTCATTTGCCATATGCAGAAAAACTCATTATGCATATTGCACAAAATCGTGACGAACATAAAAAAGCGCACCTCCTGACAGAGCTTCAGGAAGTGCGCTTTTAAAAAATGATTCTATATAAATGATTTTATTCTGCGGCCCGTGCCCGCGCGCATGCGGCCTTCGTCAGGTCCTTGATGACCTCTCCGCCGATGATGAGTCCAGCAACCGATGGAACAAACGAAATGGACCCTGGAATGTCCCGACGATCCGTGCACTTATGCTTCGCGCCAGGCGGACAAATGCAGTGATAGCGACAGCTGTTCGCCATATCCTCCAGCGGACGAAGCGCCGGTTCCGTCGAATAGACAACCTTCAGATGCTTCACATGACGCTTCTTCAGTTCACGCCGCATGACACGCGCAAGTGGATCAATGGACGTTTTATAGATATCTGCGACCTGAAACTTCGTCGGATCCAGCTTATTCCCTGCGCCCATGCTGCTGATGATCGGGGTTCCCGTCTCCTGGCAGGCCATGACAAGCTGAATTTTCGCCGTTACGGTATCGACGGCATCAATCACATAGTCGTAGTCCGCAAAGTTGAATTCTGCACTGTTCTCTGGAAGATAAAAGGTCTTATGCACATTCACCGTGCAGTTCGGATTAATCTCATGAATCCGCTCCTCCATCACCTCCGCCTTATACTTTCCGACGGTCTTCCGAGTCGCAATGATCTGACGGTTCAGGTTTGTGAGACATACCTTATCATCATCCACCAGATCGATGGTTCCAACACCGGAACGCGCCAGCGCCTCTGCCGCGAAGCCTCCAACACCCCCGACACCAAAGATGATCACACGCGCATTTTTCAGAATATCCATTGCCTCCTCCCCGAGGAGCAGCTGTGTTCTCGAAAACTGATTGAGCATCGTTTTCCCTTTCTATACATATTATCATCGCCTGTTCCACCCAAAGGCCATTTCCTCGAGCAGCATACGGCATCTCTTCCTACACAAAAAGAAATCGCTGTCTCACGACAGCGACTCATATCATATTCTGAATTCTTACAGCTTGTCAATAAAAATACTCTGAAGGGTCATCTCTTTGCGTCTCAGAAAGGAAATCACAAGAAACGTGGTGGACTGTAGCGGCTGAGAGCCCTGCAGGATGGCTCACAGAAGGAATACGCAGAGGCTGCTGCAAAATCCAAATCGGACCTTCTAGATAATATGAAGTGACCTCAC
>DJEQ01000123.1:877-3728 GCA_002431355.1 Oribacterium sp. UBA5894 | reverse complement strand
GCAGGAAGAGTAATATCATGCCAGTGCTAAAGTGCTTATCTGTGACTGCGATGCAAGGGAAAAGAATCGATGGAGGCGGGACATGCGCAGGAAAGATTTCCGTCAGGGATATCGCCGAAACCGATTACGAAATCGCTAAAAGATGATGTGAAAATTTGTGCATCCTGCTCGACATTGTGTCAATTTTCCGGCATGAATTTACTTTTTTCTTACAGTACGATACAATTAAAATAACTATGTAAAGTGGTTTACTGCATCGTGGCAGTTGGCATGCCTGCCCTACAGAAAGACGGGTGGGCCTTTTCGTTCAAGTGGTTTACTGCATCGTAGCAGTGTTATGCCTTCCTCACGGAGAAGACGAGTGATGCGACCATCTGCTTCTGCTGAGGATAAGCAGCGGAGCATATATAAACGCAAGGAGGCGGAGGGATGGAAAAGCTGTTTTATGACCTGATCGTGGAGCTTCACATTCGTGAGGGCTTTTCGCAGGTGCTGTATCAGAATCATGAGCTCTTTGATTTTCCGATGACACGCGTGAACTATGATCGGATGCGGGAGCACTTCCTCCGTGTGTTTGTCTACAAAGAGGACACGGATCGCGTCGAGGATTTCTGGAACGACGACTCCATCGAGGTCTTCATCGGAAACGGCCATCGCCCAAGCATGAGCCACATGGAATATCGGATTTCCACGAAGAAGGGCGTGCGCTGGGTCGACCAGGTCGTGTTCTATGCGGCCAATGAAGGCGTCCGTGGGGGATTGGTGGTCATGCTCCGTGACATCACCGACGCAAAGGGTGAGCGGATGGATGATCTCACGGAAGAGGACCGGAAGCTGCATGATCTCATTGGGCTTCCAGACATCTATGCCTTCTATAAAAATGCAGAGGAGCTGCTGAAGAAGCATCCAGAGAAGAAATTTGTGCTCATCAACTCGGACATCAATAACTTTAAGCTCTATGAGGCCATCTATGGGAAGGAACGCGCGGAGGCCCTGCTCCAGATGGTGGCAGACGCGCTGAAGCAGATGCTGACGAAAACGATCGGTACCGTCGGCTATCTCGGCGATGACTATTTTACCTGTCTTATTGCTGTAAATCATAGCGTTCAGGACATCGTGGCGCTTGCGAAGCGGGAAATTCAGATCATGGCCGACACCAACATGGGCTTCTCGGAGTCCGTCGGTATCTATGAAATCACGGATCCGAACGAGCCGGTACCCCAGATGTACGATAAGGCCCTCCTCGCACTGAACACGGTCCGCTACAATTATAAGGACAATGTGGCCGTTTATAAGCCGGGCTTCTTCCTGTCGAAGGACAGGGAGAATGCGCTGATCAACGATATTCGCCGAGGCATCCAGGCCGGTGAATTCACCTTCTACACACAGCCGGTCGTCGACGTCACCACAGGAAAGACCGTGAGCCTCGAGGCACTCGTTCGCTGGGTGAAGGACGGCAAGGTCATTTCGCCTGGGGAGTATATCCCGCTGCTCGAGCGCACCGGCTATGTCGTGATGCTCGACCAGTACATCTGGGAACGCGTCTTCGAGCGCCAGCGTGCGATGCTTGATCAGGGTGTGGAGACGGTTCCGTGCTCGGTCAATGTCTCACGCATGGATTTCGAGCTCATTGACCTCATTCAGGTCTTCCGCGGTCTCAAGGAGAAGTACCAGATGGATCCGCACCTCATCGGCATTGAAGTCACGGAATCCGCCTATGCGGAGAACTATGCGATCGTCCAGAAGAATGTGAGTCAGCTTCGCGCCCTGGGCTTCCGTGTGTACCTCGATGATTTCGGCTCTGGCTACTCGAGCCTGAACTCCCTCGGGGACATGAAGCTCGATATCCTGAAGCTCGACATGAAGTTCGTGCAGGGAAAGGACGAGCAGAAGACGGTGAAAATCATGGAATCCATCGTCAACATGGCCCACCTCCTCAATCTCCCTGTCGTCTGCGAGGGCGTCGAGACCGAGGCCCAGCTCAAGATGGTGAAGGCGCTCGGCATCTATTACGTGCAGGGCTACTATTACTACCGGCCGTTCCCGTACAATCGCATGGAGGAAATGCTCCGGGCCGGTGACTGCGTGCAGGCCGAAGGCATTCAGCTGCACCGGGCGGATCGCATCCATATGGGCGAGATGTTCGACGACAATGTCTACAGCGACACGCTGCTCAATCACATCCTTGGGCCGGTCGCCTTCTATGAGATGGATGCCGCGAAGAACGTGACCCTCGTGCGCGTAAACGACCTGTACTATAACATCGTGGGACGCGAGGCACTGGAGGATAAGAGCTACGAAAAGCATATCACGGACTATGTGATTAATAAGGAGGAGGTGGTAAAGCTCCTCGAGCAGGCAGAGAAGAATCCGTTGACCGGCAGTCAGGCGGACATCCTCTATCGACGCAGCGATGGGCAGCAGCTTACGCTCCATACCCATGCCTTCCTCGTCTCCAGGAATGAAGAGGGAATCGGACGTTATTTCGTCAGCATGCGGAATTTTACGGTATTATATGATAGAATACGGAAAGAAATTCGACAGGAGCTGAAGGAGAACGACAAATGAGAACGAAACGACTCGGCGATATGCTGGTGGAGATGAACCTCATTACAGAGGAGCAGCTTCAGCAGGCGCTGAAAATACAGAAGGAGGAGCACGATCGACTGGGTGCGACGCTCGTGAAGCATGGCTTCATTACAGAGTCGCAGATGGTGGACGCCCTGCGCCTCCAGCTCGGCATTGATTACATTGACCTCACGAAAACCGACATCAAGCCGGAGATGTCACAGTACATCCCGAAAAACCTCGCGAAGGAAAACCGCATGGTGCCGGTATCGATGTCGAAGGA
>DJEQ01000123.1:0-845 GCA_002431355.1 Oribacterium sp. UBA5894 | reverse complement strand
TCGAAGGACACCCTGTTCCTTGCCATGACCGACCCAACGAACTTCGTGGCGATCGAGCAGGCGAAGAAGGTCAGCAAGAAGAACATCATCCCGATGATTGCCGCGGGCAATGCCGTCGACCACGCCATCAGCACCCTCTATGGCAATGAGGGCGCCGCACAGGCGATGGCACAGATGCGCGCAGAAGCCGGCATCCGGGACGATGAGGTGACGAGCGGCGAGGCCTCCACCATTACCGAAGAGGGCGATGTCGCGGCGCCGACCATCCGCCTTGTGAACTCCATCATTGAACGTGCCTACATGGAGAAGGCCTCCGATATCCACTGGGAGCCATCCGATACGGATATGATCATCCGCATGCGTATCGATGGACGTCTGCACCGGATTCTCACGATTCCACGGAATCTGCAGGAATCCGTGATTTCCCGTGTCAAGATCATGTCACACCTTGATATCGTCGAGCGTCGCGTACCACAGGATGGTCGTGCGAAGGTTCGCATCAAGGGCGAGGAAATCGATCTTCGAGTATCGACCCTCCCGACCATTTACGGCGAGAAGATCGTGATCCGAATTCTGAGACGAGATGGAAAGCAGCTGAACCGCCGAGGCATTGGCCTCCCAGAAAGCGAGGATCCAAAGATCGATAAGCTTCTGAGCCTGACCTCCGGTGTCATCATGATTGTGGGACCGACGGGTTCCGGTAAGTCCTCCACGATGTATGCGCTCGTCAACGAGCTTCTCAGCGAGACCACGAACCTGATCACCCTCGAGGACCCGGTGGAGTACAATATCAAGGGTGCCACCCAGGTGCAGATCAATGAGAAGGTGGGCCTCACCTTCGCGTC
>DJEQ01000024.1:21079-21315 GCA_002431355.1 Oribacterium sp. UBA5894 | reverse complement strand
ACGCGAAAGCGTCAAAATCAGGCGACCATGCCAGCGCCGTAGGCGCATAGAAATGGCATGGTCTCTTTGCAAGACATGAGAGGGCCGCGCGAAGCGCGGAGAGGCTCATGGATGCCCCCGGGCGGCAGTGTAGGAGTTTGCATCAAGCAAACTCCGAAACGATATCTCGCAGATCTTTGATCTGCGCCCGTAGGGCTAATGTCGGGCATCCAAAGCCCGACGTTAGGGCGAGGCCG
>DJEQ01000024.1:18285-20956 GCA_002431355.1 Oribacterium sp. UBA5894 | reverse complement strand
GAAGCGCGGAGAGGCTCATGGATATGTACCGTCCCTCTTATTTTTTGAACTTTATTATTCGAGAGGACTTCATGTTTCAGCTTTTTCAATCATTTCTGGGCACGGAGGATGCGTTCCTTTGCTACTGGTTTGCACTCCTTCTGATCGCGCTTGTCGTGATTCTTGGTGCCGTGATCTATCTTTTTTATCGTGCGAAATGGAAGCTTCATCAGATCTACGGCGTGTCCGTATTGTCTGTGGGGCTTCTGTTTATGCTGGCGCTTCCGCCGCTGTCGGCACCGGATGAGATCCTTCACTTTACGGGCGCTTATGCACTGTCAAATCAGCTGATGGGGCAGCCGGTGCGGGATGCGGAGGGCAATGTCCGTATCCGACAGGAGGATGAGTATCTGGTGAACTGGCCGGGGGATCATGATCCCTGTAAGGCAACAGTGCTTGGGCAGACCCTGGATCGTTCCGTCTACGAAGCCATGCATGAAAAGGGGCTCTTTCACGCGACGGAGGAGGGCAGCAGCATCACCCTGCAGCAGCCGGTCAAGACGACGCCCTGCGCCTATCTTCTTCCGGCGCTCGGTATTACGCTTGCACGGCTTCTTCACCTCAGTGCGATTGGCCTCGTACTGCTCGGGCGTTTCATGAATCTCCTGCTGTTTACAGCACTTGGAAGCCTCGCCGTGCGTCGGACCCCCATCGGAAAAGAGGTCTTTTTCGCCATTTCCCTCTTTCCGATGACCCTGGAGCTCGCCGGAAGCTACAGCTATGACAGCTACATCATGGCGCTCAGCTTTTATCTCCTTGCGGTGATTCTGGACCTTGCACTCGCTCGGCCACGCGCGGAAATCTCCTGGAAAAATGTACTGGAGCTTTCCCTGCTGGCGCTTCTGCTCTCCCCGTGCAAGATGATCTATGCCACGCTGTTTCTGCTCTGCTTCCTGATTCCTGTTCGGAAGTGGGGGACGAAGCCGTGGCCGAAGTGGCTGCTGTCCGTGGCCCTCATTGGCCTCCTCATCGTCGGCTCCATCCTGCTCGTGAATGTCCGGGAGCTCCTCCGCTATGTCAATGCTTCCGGCGTGACACAGGCACCGGAGCTCACCTCGGCAGGTGAGGTGAACACGGTGAAGCTGCATGATCTTTCCGAGCTGCTGCAGGATCGGACACTTGTCTTTCGTATCATTCGAAATACCCTCGGCATCCTGGGGGGACAGTTCCTCGGCACAACCGTCGGCATGTGGCTCGGCGCCTTCGATCGAGGTCTTGTGACACCATTTCCATGTCTCGTGCTGTTCTGGGGCGGGACGCTGACACTTGCCGTCGTGGGACGGAAGGAGGAACCGACACTGACACGTGGAAGAAGAGCCTGGATGATCCTCGTCTTTCTGCTCCTGAGCTTCGTGCTGATGGTCAGCATGCTCCTCGCCTATACACCAGCAGATACCTTCTATATTCTGGGCGTGCAGGGACGCTACTTCCTTCCATACCTTCCAGTGCTTCTGCTTGCATTTCGTGTGACGCAGCTGGACCGTTTCCGGTATATCTTCCATGGAAAAGTACAGCTCCATGGAATCCTTCTCAGCCTTATGATGGGGATGGACGCATATATTCTTCTTAGATGCTTTATCACCGTTGTGCAGCGTGTTTGAGGAGTGGTATAATAAAGCGTTCAGACAGAAGGCATCTCGTACGAGATGACGAAAACTTGATAGAAAGAAAATTCATTATATGAAAGCATTGATCGAATTACTGCAGCATATCGCCGAAAAGCGTCGGATGATCCTGGACCTTGCGAAGTCCGACTTCCGAAAGCGCTTTGTCGGCTCCTACTTCGGCATCATCTGGATGTTCCTCCAGCCACTTGCAACCGTGGTGATTTATGCCTTTATCTTCGGACCCTACGGCTTTAAATCAGCCCCACCGGTGCCGAATACAAGCTATGTCATCTGGCTGATTCCAGGTCTGGTTCCCTGGTTTTTCTTCAGTGAGGGCCTGAATACCCTGACCGGAATCCTTCAGGAGTACAGCTATCTCGTGAAAAAGGTGGTGTTCCCCGTGGAGCTGCTGCCGATCATCAAGCTGGCCTCCTGCTTTTTCGTGCATCTCTGCTTCGTGGTCATCATGCTCATTGCCTTCCTGATTTCCGGGAAGACCCCGATGATCAGCTGGATCCAGATTTTCTATTACAGCTTTGCAGCCTCCGTGCTGATTCTCGGGCTCGGGTATCTCACGAGTGCGGTCAATGTCTTCTTTAAGGACATGCAGCAGATTGTTGGAATCTGCCTTCAGTTTGGCATCTGGATGTGCCCGATCATGTATGATGAAACCCTCTTCACGAGCCGTGCACCCTGGGTTGGAACGCTTCTGAAGCTGAACCCACTGTACTATATCGTGGCCGGGTATCGTGATTCCATGCTGACAGGAGCAGGCTTCTGGATGCGACCGACCCTCGGACTCTATTTCTGGGTCGTGACCCTCGGAATTTTCTTTGTGGGACTTTCCTTTTTCCGAAAGCTTCGCCCACACTTTTCTGACGTACTGTAAGACGTATCAAAGGAGTACCTATGCTGTCTACCTTTTTCGTATTAACCTATGCCATTGTCTTTCTTCTTCTCGGAGAGCTTCGCTATCGTAAAAAGCTGGAGGGCTTTTCGTCGCCGAGAGAGCGTGCGGCCTATGC
>DJEQ01000024.1:0-18194 GCA_002431355.1 Oribacterium sp. UBA5894 | reverse complement strand
GAGGGCATGGAAAACCTCACATCCATTCCGAAGGAGGAGGGCGTGCTCTTCGTGGGCAACCATCGCTCATACTTCGATGTGATCATTGGCTATACGCTCGTCGACCGTCCGACCGGCTTCATTGCGAAAATCGAAATGGAAAAGATCAAACCGCTTCGGCGCTGGATGGAGGCATTGGGCTGCCTCTTCATGGATCGCAATAATCTGAAGCAGTCGCTGAAGGTCATCATCGCGGCCATCAAGGAAATCCGAGAGGGAATTTCTGTCTGGATCTATCCGGAGGGCACACGTTCGGAGGGGGCCTCCGAGCTCGAGATGGAGCCGTTCAAGGAGGGCTCCTTCAAGGTGGCCGAAAAGACGGGCTGTAAGATCGTGCCTGTTTCCATGATTCATACGCGGGAGATCCTGGAAGCTCATTTCCCGAGCATCAAGCCACAGCATATCAAGGTATGCATTGGCACACCGATTGAGCTGAAGCAGCTCTCAGAGGAGGAGCAGAAGCACATCGGAAGCTATGTGCAGCATGCCGTGAAGGCAGATCTGGAAGCGATGCTTCAAGAGGAAAAGAACGCATGAAGGTGATCATCGTGAGGAGGGTGTCAAGCCTCTGTGGCAGGAAGGGCTGCCAGCAGAAGCTGGAAAGCTGTCCACCTCACCGACAGGGTACGCACCAGACGGAGGTACGGTCGTAAGAAGCTGCAGGATGCTGCTGTCTCTATCGTACGATCAAAGCAAGAAGGAAAAACATGGAAGAAAAGAATGCACTTTTAGAAATTCGGGATCAGCTCGATGTGATCGATCGTCAGATCACAGAGCTGTATAAAAAGCGGATGGACCTCTGTGAGGAGGTTGCCGCGTATAAAATTAAAACGGGAAAGGCTGTGTTTGACCCGGAGCGCGAGGCACAGAAGATCGAAACGGTACAGTCCTACCTCCATACGGACTTCGATCGGAAGGCCATTCGTGAGCTGTACCAGCAGATGATGACCATATCCCGCCGCCGTCAGTTCGGCATTCTGTCTGCACACGGAAAAGCCTTCCATGCGGATTTTCAGAAGCTGGAAGCGCTGCCGAAGGAAGGAAAGCGGGTGGTATACCAGGGCGTAGAGGGTGCCTATGCACATCTCGCGGCACGCCAGTGCTTCGGTACAGAGCATGCCTTCACCCATGTAAAGACCTGGAAGGATGCCATGGATGCAGTGGTCGAGGGCGAGGCGGATTATGCCGTGCTGCCCATCGAGAATTCAAGCCATGGTGCGGTCTCGGATATCTTTGATCTTCTGGTACGCTACCCGTCCCTCTGCATCGTGGAGGAGGTCGATCTTCATGTGGCGCATGCGCTCATGAGTGTGGCGGGCGCCAGCATGGAGAAGCTGCAGCGCATCTACTCCCACCCGCAGGCCCTCGGACAGTGCTCCGCTTTCCTGGAGGCGCATCCGAACATCACCGCGGTACCGGTACTGAATACGGCCGTTGCGGCGACCTATGTGCGGGATCAGAAGGATCCGACCATCGCGGCACTGGCCTCGGAGCTGTCTGCAGAGCTGTATGGCCTGCAGATTCTAAAGCGGAATGTGAATCAGGAAAAAAGCAATACGACCCGCTTCATCGTCGTCGGTCGGGAGAAGATTTATACCGAGGACGCCGGGAAGATCAGCATCTGCTTTGAAACGGCACATAAGCCAGGCGCGCTCTATAATGCGCTCGGGAATTTTATTTTTAACGATGTCAACATGATGATGATTGAATCCAGACCGATTCCGGAGAAGCCGTTCGAGTATCGCTTCTTCATCGATCTGGAGGGCAACCTGTCCATGCCGAACATGATCAATGCGCTCGCTGGACTCGAGGATCAGATCACATCCCTTCGTATTCTGGGAAACTACGGAAAGGAGTAATTATGCCACAGACAAATATTCTCGTCGTGGACGACGAAAAGGAAATCGCAGAGCTGGTGGAAATCTATCTGGTGAGCGATGGCTATAAGGTATTTAAGGCGTACAATGCGGAGGAGGGCTTTAAGATCCTCGAAGAGCAGGAGATTCACCTTGTGCTTCTCGACATCATGATGCCGGGGATGAACGGCCTCGAGATGTGCCGGAAGATCCGGACGAAGTCCAATATTCCCATCATCATGCTTTCCGCGAAGTCCACGGACCTCGATAAGATCGTGGGCCTTACAGGCGGCGCCGATGACTATGTCACGAAGCCGTTTAACCCGCTGGAGCTCACCGCACGTGTCAAGTCCCAGCTTCGTCGCTACACGCAGCTGAATCCGAATGCAAGCAGTGCGCCTGTCAGCAATGAAATCACGATTCGAAACCTCACCATCAACAAGGACAATCACCGTGTGACGATTGACGGCGAGGACATCAAGCTGACCCCGATTGAGTTCGAAATTCTTTTCCTTCTTGCGTCCCACCCGGGGAAGGTGTTCTCGACGGATGAGATCTTCGAAAAGGTATGGAACGAAAAGGTCTACGAGGCAAATAATACCGTCATGGTGCATATCCGTCGGCTTCGTGGAAAGATGCGGGAGGATACCCGTGAGAATAAGATCATTACGACGGTATGGGGCGTCGGCTATAAGATCGAAAAGTAAACAGATTTACCCCTTCAGTAGATATGAACGATCAGAGAAAACATGCCCAGGGGCATGGCTATATGATGCAGCTGATGGCACATATCGGCATTTCGGCGGTGATCACGATGATTCTTCTCGTGTTTCTCATCACGAATATCACCGCCATCACCAGCTTTCTTTACCAGACAGGCAATGATTCGCAGGCCCTGCAGCGCTTCACGTTCGGCTCGACCATCAGTGTCCTTCTGTTTGTGCTGCTCGGAATTCTGATTTTTTCCGTTATTTTCCTCTTTCTGCAGCGAAAAACGGCCCGCGACATTGAAACCATCGCGAATGCGGTCCAGCAGATTTCCGAGGGCGATCTCAGTACCCGCCTCGAGCTTGAGGGCGAGGGCGAGCTTACGGAAATGGCAGAAAATCTGAACCGTATGGAGGAGGATATCCAGGAGCTCATCGATAAGGAGCGGAACTCCGAGCAGTCGAAGACGGACCTCATCACCAATGTGGCCCATGACCTTCGAACCCCGCTGACCTCGATTCTCGGCTACCTCGAGCTGCTCCAGAAAAATAAGACACTTTCTCCGGATATGCGGCAGAAGTATCTGGAAATTGCCTACAATAAATCCGTTCGGCTTCAGAAGCTCATTGAGGAGCTCTTCGGCTTCACGAAGCTGTCCTATGGAAAGGTCCAGATGAATGTGCAGAAGCTGGACATCGTGGAACTGCTCGCGCAGCTTCTCGAGGAAAGCTATCCGAATTTTCAGAAGAATGGTCTGAGCTATGATTTTGTATCGAATCGAAAATCCCAGCTCATCGAGGCGGATGGCGACCTGCTGGCCCGCCTTTTCGATAACCTGATCGGCAATGCCATCAAATATGGAAAGGAAGGAAAACGCATTCGCGTGAGCCTTCGAGCGGATCGTGAAGTCGTGACGATTAAAATCGTGAACTATGGCTATGTCATTCCGGAAAACGAGCTGCCACTGATTTTCGACCGCTTCTACCGGACGGATCACAGTCGGACCAATGCCTCCGGACCGGGAGGTACGGGCCTCGGCCTTGCGATTGTCAAGAACATTACGGAGATGCACCACGGAACGGTATCGGTTTCGTCGGATCTTTCCGGAACCGTTTTCACGGTACGTCTGAAGATTCACTTTGATGAGGAGAGAAAATTTTGAGTTCGGCTATGAAACGAAACAGAGCTGCGCAGGGGGTACGGCTGCTTGCCGTCCTTTTTGCATTTCTCCTGTGCCTTACGCTTCGCGTTTACGCAGACAGCGTCGACCTTTCCGTGACCTACGGCTACCAGAATACCGCAAAGGCCGGGCGGCGTCTGCCTGTCAGCATTGGCATCGAAAACCATCTGGATACGACCTTTTCCGGCTCCATCCATATCTATATGGTCGAGTCGGAGAACAGCGTCTATGAGTATCGCTACCCGAAAATCGTCGAGGGAGGATCCTCGGATACCCTGCATGCCACGGTATCACTGAGTGCCGGCATCAGCCAGCTGCTCGTAACGGCAGAGGATCGTGAGGGACATACCCTCGGATCACGGCGCATCGGACTCGACGTGGCGAGCTCGGACGCAGAGCTCATCATTGGCGTCATCTCGGATCATCCGGATGCGCTGTCCTATCTCAATGATGTGGGCATCAACAATGGTCTCCTGCGCACTCGAACGGTGCCGCTGTCCGTGGATGCACTGCCAGAGTCAGAGAATGAGCTCGATCAGCTGGATGTGCTGCTCCTGTCCGATTTCTCCGTGAAGCGGATCCGGAACAACGAGGCAGAGGTGATTGCACAGTGGGTACGGGACGGTGGCGTTCTGCTGATGGGAACGGGTGCGCGCGGCATGGAGGCCCTGAGCCCGTACTTTTCATCCTATCTGAAGTCCCCGCTTCAGCCAGTGCCGATGAACCTTCATATGGGGAGCACCGAGGGAAAAGGCGGCGACGTGGATGAAGATACCCTCACGCTGACCGCATCCCCGGTTCATATGCTGGGGGGACAGGATATGATGCTGTCGGATGGACAGCCCATCCTCGCGAAGGTCTCGGAGGGCGCCGGCCTCGTGGTCATCAGCGGCTATGACTTCTGCGATCTCACCCGTTACGCCACACAGCAGAGCAGCTATGTGGATCAGCTGTTTACCACAATTCTTGGGAAAACCCGGCTGGATACGCTGTCGGTAGCCGCGTCCGAGCAGAGCCTTACCCGCTACTGGGATGTGCAGGAGCTCATGAATCGAAGTGACCTCCGAAAGGCTCCGAAGCCACTGCTTTATGCCGTGATCCTCGGGGCCTATGTGCTGCTGATCGGCCCGGGCTTCTATTTCTATCTGCGGGAGCGACAGGTTCTTCGCATGTATCGCCCAGGCGTGCTCCTTCTGTCGGCGCTGACGGCGGTGCTCGTGTATGTGATGGGGCTGGGAACCCGCTTCCATGGCCCCTTCCTGACCTATGTCCGGCTGAAGGAAATCTCGGAAAGCAGTGTGGATGAGACCGATTATCTGAATCTTCGCTCGCCCTACTTCCGAAGCTATGAGCTTCCGGTCAAGACCGAGTATGATGTCTATCCTGTGCTGAAGGGCTCGGATTTCACGGGGGACATTCAGACCCTGCTGTCGGCGGATGCGTCCGTGAGCCATACGGTCATTGACAATGGACGGGAGAAGAAAACCCTTTCCATCCAGAATGCGGCGCCGTTTACGGCACGCTATTTCGAGCTGCACAACAGCATGCCGAACACGGAAGGCGCGTTTCTGTCCGACATCGTGTATGCGGATGGAAGCGTACGGGGCACCCTGACCAATCACACGCGCTATGAGCTCAGTGATGCGGCGATCCTTCTGTATGGCAAGGTCATCCGGATCGGTCATCTCGCTGCGGGCGCCAGCATTGACCTGCAGAGCTGTGAGGTCGTCAATGTGCCGGTGGGGGACAGTCGCGCCATAGCCGAAAGTGTGACGAGCGACGCGTGGCAGAGTCTGCTTCGCTCGTATCTTACGAACAGCATGCGTGGATATTTTGGGGATGCACGCGTGGTGGGCTATGTGCGTGAGCAGGATCCGGAGCATTCGACGCTGGATTTCACCGAGGATACGGGCATCGAGCGCTATGGCATGACCATGGTGATCTCGTCCCTTCCGCTCAGCACCCGTGTCGGGGATGTATACAGCTACAGTGCCCTGTCGACGGATCCGATCGTGCAGTCCGGGGATTATGATCCGAGCGACAATACGACCCGCAGTGCCTGGCCGACGACGCTGGCCTACCATCTCGGGGAGGGCAATGAGATCACAAGCCTTAGCATCGAGAGCCTCGAGGAGCGTGATACAGATGCGGTGGATGCGAGCGGTACCCTCGGTACCCTGCAGCCGTTCCGTGGCAGCATGAGCTTTTACAATTATACGACGGGTGGCTTCGACCTTATGGACGTCAGTGCAGGTGTGCTGACCCGGGCACAGCTCGAAAATTATCTTGATCAGGACAATGTTCTCATCGTGCGGTATATCTCGAGCGAGGAGAATGCCGGCATCGATGCGCGACGATATCTTCCGATGCTGACCGTGACTGTCCGGGATACGGATGCGTCCCTGGAAGAAAGTGGGGCGACAGTAGAGGATCCAGACGTGGACATGGAGAATCCAGCTTCGAACACGAACGACGCCGGAGCCTGAAGTGCGGGAAGGAGCGAGGACATGATTTCAATTCAGAACATTACAAAGAGCTATGGTCATGTGACCGCGCTGGATGGGCTCAGCCTGCAGGTGGAGGATGGCGCACTGTATGCACTGGTGGGACCGAATGGTGCTGGAAAAACGACGCTGTTCCGCATCCTTCTCGGATTGCTTTATCCAGACCGTGGTACCGTGACCATCGATGGGATGGAAGCAGGTGCGGATATCCGTCGTCTGAAGCGACGCATCGGCTATGTGCCGGATCGTATCGGCATGTATCCGAATCTTCGGGTGTCCGAGTATATGGATTTTTTTGCAGACTGCTATGACCTCTCTGGAGCGAAGGCGAAGCGGCAGATTCAGATGCTGCTCGATCTTGTGGGGCTGCGAGACCGACAGACACAGTATATGGATACCTTGAGCCGCGGCATGCAGCAGAAGCTGAGTCTTGCACGGGCACTGATCCATGATCCGAAAATTCTGATTCTAGATGAACCGATCGCCGACCTCGATCCGGCAACCCGTGTCGAGTTTCGGGAAATCATTGCCGAGCTTGCGGATGCTGGAAAAACCATGCTGATCAGCTCCCGGATGCTGACGGAAATTTCAGAGCTCTGTACCGATATTGGCATTCTGAATCATGGAAAGCTGGTGATGGAAGGAAAGCTCCACGACGTGCTGGATCGAGTGGACGCTTCCAATCCAATCATTATCCGTATTGCGGGGAATATGAGCTCTGCCATGCAGACGCTGAAAAAGGATGCGAAGGTCCGATCCATCAGTATTCGGGATCAGCAGCTGCTGATTACCTATACTGGTTCACCGAAGGAGGAATCGGCGCTGCTTCGACGCCTGATCGAAGCAGGGGTTCCCGTGCAGGGCTTCCATCGAGAAAAGGGAGATCTGGAGGCCCTGTTTCTGCAGCTCACGGGCGCACGAGAGGAAAGGAGGGTAAGCTATTATGAAGCGGAATCCGATTTTTCGGAGGGATGAGCTCTGCAGCGCGCGAAGCTTTCTACTGCCACTGCTGGTGACGGCATGCAATGCGGGACTGGTCATTCTCATCCTGATTCATCTTTTCTATATTGTATCCACGGCGGAGCTGACAGGAGAAATTCCATATCAGAGCTTCCTGCGAACCTATTATATGACCGCAGCACTGGAGCTCGTGCTTCTGATTCTGATTGCCCCTGCGCTGGCGGCATCCTCTATTTCCAGTGAACGCGATACGCGGGCTCTGGGACTTCTTCTGACGACGCAGTTGACACCGCTGGACATCATCGTGGGAAAGCTGATGGGTGTTCTCAGTACCCTTTCGCTGCTCGTCCTGAGTGCACTTCCAGCGCTTGCCACGGTCTTCATATATGGCGGCATTGGCTTTCTCGATATCGTGCTCTATCTGGGAACCGCAGCGGTATGTGCGGTCCTTGCAACGAGTCTCGGCATCCTATCGAGTCTCAGCATGGCCATGACGGCAGCATCCACGCTGATGTCTTATGTCGGCACGGCCTTGAGCCTCGCACTCGCCGGTCTTCCCATTTATTTTCGCGGAACGCTCGGCCTCAGCCTGATGCAGGCGGGGCTCATTGCACTCCTCCTGCTGCTTCTCCTGTCACTTTTTTTCCTTTTTCTCAGCGTGCGTCAGATTACACCGCATCGGCGTCCCCGTAGACCAGGGATCTTTACAC
Source organism: Oribacterium sp. UBA5894 (assembly GCA_002431355.1). Lineage (GTDB taxonomy): Bacteria > Bacillota > Clostridia > Lachnospirales > Lachnospiraceae > Oribacterium. Next base: position 10,237 of record DJEQ01000024.1, on the reverse strand, counting down.
GAGGAGATGGGCAGATGCCGGAAAAGCAGCAGATCATCCCACAGGCAGCAGAAAGCGAGCAGCTGGAGCACGAAGCACATGGAGGAGGCGATGCACAGGGAAAGCTGCATCGGAGAAAGAAGGCTGCACGCTTCTTTCTGCTCCTCAGTCTCCTCTGGATGGCGTTTATTTTTACCATGTCACAGCAGAATGCAGATACCTCGACGGAAACCAGCCTCCGTGCGGGCGAGCTGGTGGCAGAGCTCGTCGTGCCGGGCTATCGGGACTGGACACCGGCGGCGCAGCGGCAGCTCGCCATTCGAATCGACCATCCGGTACGAAAGCTCGCACACGCGAGTGAGTATATGGTGCTCGGCGTGCTTTACAGCCTGTGCTATCTGCTCACGGTGATGCCAGAAAGACGAAGATCGCTTTTCTGTACGGTACTTCCACTCGGCATGCTGTATGCGGCGAGCGATGAATTTCATCAGCTCTTTGTGCCGGGACGCGCCGGGCGGATCACGGATGTGCTCATTGACAGCAGCGGTGTGCTGCTCGGTGTCGTGCTGGTGACGGTGGCGCAGCGCTGGCATCGTCGGCATCGTTTACGGCACGAGAAGGGATGAACCGGCTTCTGGGAAAAGCTGTAAAAGAACGGAGGCGGTCTGGATCCGCCGTCCGATACTTCTTCTCATGCACCGAAAGCAATTCTTGAAAACAGAAGCATTGTAATATATGATATTAAGAAATTTGTGGGAGGTGGAAGATGAGCTGTATTATGATCGGGATTGCCGGTGGTTCGGGCTCCGGCAAGTCAACCTTTACCAATCGTCTGAAAGCTGAATTCGGTGATCAGGTGACCGTGATTTATCACGACAATTACTATAAGGCCAATGATGGCATTCCGTTTGAGGTGCGGCAGAAGATCAACTATGATCATCCGGATGCGTTTGAGACGGATCTTCTCATCGCCCATTTAAAGGCACTTCGACGCGGCGAGAGCGTACAGTGCCCAGTCTATGATTATTCCCAGCACAACCGTACGAAGGAGACGACAGAGCTTCATCCAAGTAAGATCATCATCGTGGAAGGCATCCTCGTGCTGGAAAATCCAGAGCTTCGTTCCCTGTTTGATATTAAAATTTATGTGGAAGCCGACGCAGATGAACGCATCATTCGCCGCATTATTCGCGATGTGAAGGAGCGTGGCCGTCATGTGGAGGATATTTCAGCACAGTATCTGACGACGGTGAAGCCGATGCATTATCTGTATGTGGAGCCGACGAAGGCCCTTGCGGATATCGTCATCAACAGTGGCATGAATGATGTGGCCTTTGACCTGATGCGGACGAAGATTCAGGAGATCCTCTCGAAGGAGTAGATGCGCAGAGGGCGAATGAAAAAAACAAGTCCGCATCGTGCACCACGTGAGGCGCAGAGGATGGCAGAGGAAGAAAAGCGTGCGGATCCGCTCGTAAGAGAGAAGAACCGTACGTACGATGACCACAGTAGGAGAAAAGAAAGGGAGGAAGCCATATGCTTTACAATAGTACCCGTGGAGGAGAGAAGGGACTTCGTGCATCGGAGGCGATTCTGAAGGGACTCGCGGACGACGGCGGGCTTTTTATGCCAGAGACACTTCCGACATTTCAGAAGTCACTTGCAGAGCTGAGTACGCTGTCGTATCAGGATCTTGCCTATGAGATCATGAAGGAATTCTTTACGGATTTTACGGAGGAGGAGCTTCGACACTGCATAAGCGCTGCCTACGACGAGAAGTTCGAGGATCCGAGGATTGCACCGCTCGTGAAGAAGAGAGATGCCTGGTACCTCGAGCTTTTCCATGGAAAGACGATCGCCTTTAAGGATATGGCGCTGTCCATCCTGCCCCATCTCATGGTGACGAGCGCACGAAAAAATCAGGTGACGGATCGCATCGTTATTCTGACGGCCACCTCCGGTGATACTGGAAAGGCCGCGATGGCGGGCTTTGCGGATGTGCCAGGCACGGAAATCATCGTCTTCTATCCATATGGGGGTGTTTCCCGCTTCCAGGAGCTGCAGATGCGGACGGAGCCGGGGAAGAATACCCATGCCGCGGCGATTCGTGGAAACTTCGATGATGCCCAGACCGGTGTGAAGCAGATCTTCCACGATCGTGCCTTCGCAAAGAAGCTGAAGGAGCGCGGTGTGGTGCTCAGCTCGGCGAACTCCATCAATATCGGCCGTCTCGTACCGCAGGTTGTGTACTATGTCTATGCCTATGGCCAGATGCTGAAGGCGGGGGACATCACCGAGGGGGAGAAGATCAATGTCTGCGTTCCGACAGGAAATTTTGGAAACATTCTGGCAGCCTATCTCGCAAAGCATATGGGAGTGCCGATCGAGAAGCTGATCTGTGCATCCAATGAAAATAAGGTGCTGACGGACTTTTTCCACACCGGTGCCTACGATCGGAACCGTCCATTTATTCTGACCTCCAGCCCATCGATGGACATCCTCATTTCTTCAAATCTGGAGCGGCTCATCTATCTCAGCACAGGCTGCGACTGTGCGAAGACCGCGCAGCTCATGGAGGACCTTCGGACGAAGGGCGTGTATGAGATCAGCGAGGACATGCGTCAGTTCATGTCTGACTTCATCGGTGGCTATGCGGAGGAAAGCGAGGTATTCCAGACCATTCGTACACTGAAGGAGGACGCGGGCTACGTGCTGGATCCGCATACGGCCGTAGCAGCGACCGTCTATGAGAAGTACAGAGAGTCGAGTGGTGACACACGGAAGACGGTTATTGCATCCACGGCAAGTCCATTTAAGTTTGCGCCGAATGTGATGAAGGCCCTCGGTATCGATGTGGAAAATCAGGATGTATTTTCCGTGATCGATCAGCTGTCGGAGCTCTCCGGCGTGCAGGAGCCACGTGCCATCCGTGAGGTGCGGAATGCCGAGATCCGTCACAGTGAGGTGTGTGAGATTTCAGAGATGCAGCAGATGGTGGAAAAGTTCTTATTTTCCTAAATCGATGTTTCTATAGAAATACAAAGTAGACTGTGTTAATATATTCACATAGTTTGCAAATGCTATTCTTTTAGGAGGGAATAAAATGTTAGTTAACGCGAAGGAAATGCTGGATAAGGCGCTTGCTGGTCACTATGCTGTACCACACTTCAACATCAATGATCTGGAGTGGGCGAAGTCCGTTCTGCTTGCATGTGAAGAGGTACAGTCTCCGGTCATTCTGGGTGTATCCGAGGGTGCGGGCAAGTATATGACTGGCTTTAAGACCGTAGCGGCGATGGTGAAGGCCATGGTAGAAGAGCTCGGCATTACGGTTCCAGTTGCTCTGCATCTCGATCACGGCACCTACGAAGGCGCAAAGAAGTGCATCGAGGCTGGTTTTACCTCGGTTATGTTCGATGGTTCCCACTATGATATCGATGAGAACGTAGCAAAGACCAAGGAGCTTGTGGCACTCGCACATGCACATGGCGTCAGCATTGAGGCTGAGGTCGGCGGCATTGGCGGCGTTGAGGATGGTGTGACCTCCGCAGGTGAGAAGGCAGATCCGGCAGAGTGCAAGCGCATCGCAGATCTCGGCGTGGATTTCCTGGCCGCTGGCATTGGCAATATCCATGGTGTATATCCTGCAGACTGGCAGGGTCTTGACTTCGATGTGCTCGCAGCCATCAAGGAGCAGATCGGCGATCTTCCGATGGTACTGCATGGTGGTTCCGGCATCCCGGACGAGATGATCAAGAAGGCCATTTCTCTCGGCGTATCGAAGATCAATGTTAACACCGAGCTGCAGATCGTTTTTGCCAAGGCAACGAGAGCCTACATCGAGGCAGGCAATGACCTGAAGGGCAAGGGCTATGATCCTCGTAAGCTTCTGAAGCCGGGTGCAGAGGCAATCATCGAGGAGTGCAAGGCACGCATCGAGGTCTTCGGTTCTGCACACAAGGCATAAACTGTTTTCTTTAGAACCTGCCCCCGCTATGGGGACGGGTTCTTTTCACGCACTACGTTCTTCCTTTCATGGGGAGTAGAAGGAGAGTCTGAATGAGTGAAGTAATCAATGTGACCGAAATTTTCGGTGAGGACGTCTTTAACGACAAGGTCATGCAGGAGCGTCTTCCGAAGGCTGTGTACAAGAAGCTGAAGAAGACCATTACCGAGGGCTATGAGCTCGATCCAACCATTGCCGATGCCGTCGCACAGGCGATGAAGGAGTGGGCACTGGAAAATGGGGCAACCCACTATACCCACTGGTTCCAGCCACTGACCGGCATCACGGCAGAAAAGCATGATTCCTTTATTTCCGCAGCCGATGCCGATGGAAAGGTGATCATGGAGTTTTCAGGGAAGGAGCTCGTTCGCAGTGAAACGGATGCCTCCTCCTTCCCATCCGGTGGACTTCGTGCCACCTTTGAGGCGAGAGGCTATACCATCTGGGACTGCACGAGTCCGGCCTTCCTTCGCCGCGAGGGTGAGCATGGCGAGATCGTGACGCTCTGCATTCCGACCTCCTTCTGCTCCTATGGCGGTGAGGCACTCGATACGAAGACACCGCTGCTTCGCTCCATGCAGGCCATCAATGAGCAGGCGCTGCGTATTCTTCGACTCTTCGGGAACACCACGTCGAAGTCGGTGAAGCCATCGGTCGGCGCCGAGCAGGAGTACTTCCTGATCGATCGCTCGAAGTATCTGCAGCGGAAGGATCTGATCTATACCGGACGTACCCTCTTCGGGGTGATGCCGGCAAAGGGCCAGGAGCTGGACGATCATTACTTCGGTTCGATCCGTCATCGCATTGCCGCATTCATGCGGGATGTGGATGTGCAGCTCTGGAAGCTGGGCGTCACCGCAAAGACCGAGCACAATGAGGTTGCACCGGCACAGCATGAGCTGGCACCGGTATACGATGAAGCAAACCTCGCGGTGGACCATAACCAGCTGGTGATGGAGGTCATGAAGAAGACGGCGCCGCGACATGGACTCGAGTGTCTCCTGCATGAAAAGCCATTTGAGGGGATCAATGGCTCTGGAAAGCACAACAACTGGTCCCTCGTGACGGATGATGGCATCAACCTGATGAATCCAGGCGACACGCCACATGAGAACATTCAGTTCCTGCTGGTGCTGGCCTGTGTACTGGCTGCAGTGGATAAGCATGCGGATCTTCTTCGTCTGAGCGCTGCCGATGTGGGCAATGAGCACCGTCTCGGTGCGGATGAAGCACCACCAGCCATTGTGTCCGCCTTCATTGGCACCCAGCTCGAGGATGTCGTGGAGCAGATGATCGGTACCGGCTATGCGACGGAATCGAAGAAGGGAAAGATCCTTCCAACAGGTGTTCATACGATGCCGGATCTTTACGCCGATGTGACGGATCGAAATCGTACCTCTCCGTTCGCCTTTACGGGCAACAAATTTGAGTTCCGTATGGTGGGCTCTGCGGAGTCCATCGCCAGCGCAAACATCATCCTCGATGCCATCGTGGCGGAGCAGTTTAAGGAAGCCGCAGATACACTTGAAAAGGCCGAAAACTTCAGCGATGCCTGCCATGATTATATTAAGAAGCTTCTCACGGAGCATCAGCGTATCATTTTCAATGGCAATGGCTATTCCGAGGAATGGGTGGAGGAAGCCGCACGCCGTGGCCTCCCGAATCTGCCGTCCATGGTGGATGCGATTCCAGCGCTGACGACCGAAAAAGCCATTCAGCTCTTTAAGGAGTTCGGCATTTATACAGAGGCCGAGCTTGTGAGCCGCGAGGAGGTCGAGTATGAGCAGTACGCGAAGGTCATCAACATTGAAGCACGTGCGATGATCAACATCTCCGGAAAGCAGATCATTCCAGCGGTGATTCACTACACAACCCGTCTTGCCGATTCGATTCGCAAGGTGCAGGAGGCCTGCCCGGAGGCGGATGTATCGGTACAGAGAAATCTTCTGATCCATGCGTCGAAGCTGCTTGCCGATATGGAGAAGGCGAGAACACAGCTTCTCCAGGATGTCGAGCAGTATGGCCCGGAGAAGGATGCCGAAAAGAAGGCCCATGCCTATCACGATACGATTGTACCGGATATGCGGGCTCTGCGGACACCCGTGGACGAGCTCGAGCAGATCGTCGACAAGGATCTCTGGCCATATCCAAGCTATGGCGATATGATCTTCGAAGTATCGGAGCCATGATGCTGAAAGCTGGAGTAAAAAATCCCGGAATCCGAAATGATTGATCCATCGGAGCCATGATGCTGAAATACAGAAACGACATCTCCATTTCCAGTATGTAGAATATTCAGGATGCGTGACAGTCTCGTATGTACAAAAGTGAAACAACTCGCCTGCGGGCGGGTTGTTTTTTGTTTGCATGAGCTGTGTGGGATTTGGATGTAAGTGACGATCAGCTAGCATGCAGAATATATACTATCCTTTGATTTTCAAAATCGTATCTATGCTTTTTGCGTCTAAACGGGCATTGGGAAGTAAAAAGTATATACGCGAAGGCCTTTTCAGAAATCGTATCTATGAAATCAGACTTTTTTTGGTTATAAATAAGAAATGAGTATATACGATTTATGAAAAGGACGATTTGTATATATGAAAAGCGGACATTTAGGCTTCGAAGCCTCAAAATCCATATATACAGTTTTTGAAAAGAGCCTGTTGTGTATATTGATATATTATTAACAAACACTGTGAAGGAAAATAGTATATACGGCAGGGCGTTTTTTAGAATCGTATATAATTTTCACTGCCTGCCCGGTGTCTGTCTGCTGTTCGAGAGCGTCAGCTACTACCTGCATAAGGCGCTTCGGGAGGATTTCCAGAGTGCCAGATACAGTCTAAAACGTTTATCGATGAATTCAATTCCTTGAAACCCTATAATATCTATGTTACTATGTTCAGGAATAGATGTGTAAATTAAAATATGAACATAAATGTAAAATAGAAGCGCAGAATAGCAAAGCAATAGAAGGAGAACAGAAGGTCATGCAGAATCGGGAGACGACGATCATTTTACGGACACTGTTTGAGAAGCCGGAGAGTACGCAGCGGGATCTCGCAGAGACGCTGGGCGTGTCGCTCGGAAAAACGAACCAGCTGCTGCAGGGAGCCGTGGATCAGGGACTTCTTCGGAAGCAGAGCTCGGAGGAGGGGCGCGGACGGAATGTGCTGTATGCCCTGACGGAAGAGGGGCAGCAGGCGCTGGAGACGTATCGGGTGGATGCAGCCCTCGTGCTGGCGTCGGGCTTCGGCTCCCGTTTCGTACCGCTGACCTATGAGACCCCGAAGGGGCTCCTCGAGGTGTTCGGCGAGCGGATGATTGAGCGTCAGATTCGTCAGCTTCAGGAGGTGGGCATCACCGATATCACGATTATGGTCGGCTATCTCAAGGAGAAGTTTGACTATCTGATCGATAAGTACCAGGTGAAGCTTCTCTATAATCCGGAGTATGTGACGAAAAATACGCTGGCGACGATGTACCACGCAGCGTCGGTGCTTCGAGGCAAAAACTGCTATATTCTGTCCTCTGACAACTGGATGCGGGAAAACATGTACCATCGCTATGAGGCGGACAGCTGGTATGCGGCGAGCTTCATGAAGGGTGAAACACGCGAGTGGGCGATGGAGACCGCACGCAATGGTGCCATCAAGGAGGTTCATGTCGGAGGCTGTGATCAATGGTGCATGTATGGCCCTGTCTACTTCACCAGAGAATTCTCGGAGAAATTCCTGCCGATGATCGAACGCTATTATCGGATGCCGGGGACGGAGTCCTTCTACTGGGAGGATGTACTGATCCGCAACCTGAAGCAGCTGCCGCCGATCTACATCAATCGGCAGCCGGAGGATGAGATCTACGAATTTGAAAACCTGGAGGAGCTCCGTCAGTTCGATGAGAAGTATGTCAATCATTCGGGCTCCGAGGCGATGCAGCTTGTCTCGAAGGTGTTTGGCATTCCAGAATCCTTTATCGTGCATATCAAGTGCCTGAAGGCCGGCATGACGAACAAGTCCTGGTACTTTTCCGTGCTGGATACACCCGAGGCTCCAGAGACCTGCCGTGGCCAGGCCTACATCTGCCGGATTCCAGGACCGGGTACTGAAAAGCTGATCAACCGTTTCCATGAAAACGAGGTCTACAAGGCCGTGGCCGGACTCGGCATCACGGAGGAGCTTGTGTACTTTAACCCGGAGAACGGATATAAGATTTCCCGCTATTACCATGGGGCGCGCAATGCAGACTACGGGAATCCGGTGGAGCTCCGCCAGTGCATGACGCTTCTCAAGCGCCTCCATAATTCCGGGATCGTCCTGCAGCATGACTTCGATCTTCAGAAGGAAATGGAACGCTATGAGGGCTACATCCGCGAAGCAGGTGCAGAGATTCCATTTGAGGATTATACGGAGGTGCGCCGCCATGCAGAGGAGGTCTTCCACTTCGTGGCGGCGCAGAAGCGCCCGAAGACGATCGCCCACATTGATTCCGTGAAGGATAACTTCATCTTTACGGATGAGGGCCTCAAGATGATCGACTGGGAGTACTGTGGGATGGCGGATCCGCTGACGGACCTCGCCATGGCGGCCATTTACTCCTATATGAGCTTTGACGAAGCGAAAAACCTGATGGAGGTCTATCGGAATGCACCGCTGCAGGAGCCTGAGAATCCGACAGCAGACGAAGTGAATGCGAAGAAGCCTGCGCTTATGCAGGAATTCGACACTGCGAGAGCTTCCGGTGAAGACCACGTACCGGCGGAGTCACCGACGGCTGCGGACGGCGGCATTGCCCTTCACGGACTCTGCGACGAGGATGCCAGCCTGCTGGTCGTAGCCTACATGGGGCTTGGCGGGCTCCTCTGGGCGCTCTGGTGCGTGTACAAGATGTCCCTCGGCGAGTCCTTTGGCGACTACACGCTTCGCATGTACCGATATTTTAAGGATGCGTATAAAATCTTACAAAAATCGGGGAAAATTTAAGGGGAGCGTATAGGACATCCTCAGGAAAGCGTGATAGAATCTAGCTATGAAGAATCGGAGGGCAACACTATGAATATGAAGGCCAGGATGCGCGCCTTAGGACTCACACTTGCAATCGGCTGTGCTGCATTTGCGACGCCGGCACTGGCAGGCTGGGGCCAGAAGGACGGCAAGTACTATTATGTGGATGATTCCACGAACAAGTATATCTACAGTAAGTGGATTCACACCTCTTCTGGATATTATTACATTGGCAGCGACGGCTATATGGTGACCGGCTGGAAGAAGATCAATGACAACTGGCACTATTTCCGTTCGAATGGCCTGATGGCAACCGGCTGGCGGCAGGTAGACAACAAGTGGTACTATCTGCAGTCGGATGGCGTGATGCAGACCGGGTGGCTGAAGCTGACGGAGAGTAACACGACACGCTGGTACTATCTGAAGGCGGACGGCTCCATGGCGACCGGCTGGCGGAAGATCAACGATAAGTGGTATTATTTCCAGCCAGGAGATGGCACGCTTCTCATGGGTACCTGGGCGAAGATCGACAATTCCTGGTACCGCTTCGAGACCAATGGTGTGATGCAGACCGGCTGGTATGCGCAGGATGGAAGCTACTATTATCTCAATGCCAGCGGCGTGATGCAGACCGGCTGGAAGACCGATACCGCAGGTCATAAGTATTACCTCGACCCGTCGAACGGCAAGATGGCACAGGGCTGGAAGCAGATCGACAGCAGCTGGTACTACTTCACTGACAATGGCAAGATGGTTTCAGGCTGGCTCGAGCTGAACGGCGCCTACTACTATCTCGATAACGGCAAGATGATCGCCGGGAAGACCGTCTCGATCGGCGGCACGAACTACAGCTTCGGCTCGAATGGCGTCTGCACGTCTTCGGTGGGCAATGTCTCCGTTACCCATGGTGGCAGCGGCTCGACGACCTCGAGCGGTGCGAGTTCAGGCAGCAGCAACGCTGTAACCGCCACACAGCCAGGAAGCACCAGCAGCTCGAATGTGACACCGGGCAGCACGACCGTATCCACGGTGGAGCCGGGAGCCGCTGGAAACGGCACGACGACGAGCACTGAGCCAGGCAGCAGTACGAGCGGTGGTCCAGGCGGCGTAGCCCAGAATGAGGGCCCAACCCAGTCAAACGGTGTCAGCACTGCACCAGGCAGCACGACCAGCTCTCCAGCCAGCACCACCACAAATTCCGGTGCCATCGAAGAACTGACGGCCGGCAGCCTGACAGGACCGAAGTGAT
>DJEQ01000013.1 GCA_002431355.1 Oribacterium sp. UBA5894 | reverse complement strand
CGGATCACATCCCGATAATAATCCACCGGCTCCGTGTCAAATTGCACGAGGCCGCAGGATGGGCACTGGCAGAGGGTCAAAGTAATTGGATGATCCTCCGAAAGCTCGGTCGCGTCCGGAATGTTCTGGGCGCTCGCCGGCATATTTTCAAGTGTCATCAGCGGCGACAGGGCGTGGCCGCAGGAAATACAGGTCATGTTCATATGGGTCTCCTGGATAGGTTCTCAATTGTAAAACACGCGAGCGACTGAAATTCTTTTTCGTACGATCTTCTCGCTACTTGATCACTTTTTCTATGATGCATTCATGCTTTTTCGTAGTCTTATCATAATTAATGCCTACCAGCAGTAAATTTCCACGGTAATCCCGTAAAGCATGTCCATAATTCTTATTCTTAATCTGCGCAATCGCACCCGATGCACTTTTATCCCACTTTAGCTCCATCACAATCGCCGGCTTATCTAAGTGCCGTTTCAGTGGGATCATACATATGTCTGCAAATCCTTTGCCTGCAGGATATTCACGAACGATCGTGTAGTATTCTCTGGCGAAATAAAATGCAAGATGAATCGTACAACTCAAAGAGTTTTCATCATTGTACTGTAAAATAGAAATTTCTTCATGTGCTCGGTCAATACCTCTAGCCACAGCATCTGCATCTAATGCCCATAATGCTTCCAGCAGTTTTCGCGAAGATTCCACGGAATCCATCACCCCATGCCAGTTCATGGTGCTGATGGCATTGACATATTCCTGTGAAACTTCTCGGTTCGGGATGCGGACCGTCTCCGTCGCACCATCATAGGTCAAATATCCTAAATGGACAAGTAACGTCAGTACATCATCCTTCGAGGTAAAGGTCGTCATGTCATTACTGAAGGTTCCTGTACTGATCTTAACTGCTTCATCTGCCAGCATACGTGTAATTGCGTCCTGCAGTCCATCCAGATCCATCTGGATGTATATTTTTAAAGCTTCATATGTCTCGGTCTGATTCCAGTAGGTACCAAATTTATGACGGAGCATGGCCTCTACCACCGACTTCGGACTGTACATCGCATACTGTACATCGCCAAAACGAGAATGATTTGTCAATGCATATCCATCGTACCAGGCTTTCGCTTCTTCAAAACTCATTTCATATTTCACGCACAGCTTTTGTACTTCCTGCTCTGTAAAGCCAAAATACTCTGCCAGTTCTCCAGGATCTGTCATGGAATATTCTGTAAACATATTCAAGGCAGAGTGAGAGCCATATTTCTTAATCGGAAGAATACCCGTCATATAAGCCAAGGCAACATAATCCTTATCCTTCAGCCAGGCTCTCAAAAAATCAAGATAGGTTTTCTGTGCCTCCTGATCCTCCTGATACTCTCGGAACAGGCAATCCCATTCATCAATCAAAATCACAAAGGGACGCTGCGTTTTTGCATAGATATCTTTCATCACCTGAAGAAGATTATGCTCATCACGAAAGCGGACATTCTGAAACTGTTCTGTCAGATCAAGTATGAGATACTTCTTCAGCATGGTCAGCATGGCCTCCATACTATCCGTCATGCTGAGAAATTCCTGCATGTTCACTTTTATCACATCATACTGATTCATGTGAAGCCGATAGGTCGCAGATGCAGAAATGCTTAAGTCATCAAATAATGCCGAAGAATCTTCACCACGGTTATAATAGGCTGCAAGCATATCTGCAGCCATGGATTTACCGAATCGACGAGGCCTGCTTACACACATGAATTTCTGTCGTGTATTTAAGACTGCATTGGTCTTCTCAATCAATCCTGTCTTGTCAACGTAAATTTCAGAGTTTAGACTCTCTCGAAATCCCTTACTTCCTGGATTTAAATAGCTGCCCATACACTTTTGCTCCTATATTTTCTCGTCATCCACAGACTATCCCATCTTATTTCAACATGTGGTCACAAAGCCATACTCTACGTGCCACTTCGCCTGCTCTTCCAGACTGCGACTATACTCATCAGACATCAAAATTCTCCGTATGTCTTGGCTTCTTCCATCTCCCTAAGCAGCATGCCGATCCCGGCTTCGAAGGAAATCTCCTGATGGAAGCCGAGACGCTGAATCTTCAGAAGGTTCGGAGACATATCGGCGGCACCTTCTGCGTTGTTCGCGCGCGTGCCGAACTGGAGCTCCGCGCCGATGGCCTGCGTCCTCGCTGTCGTATCTTCGCCTGCGATGTGGTGCACCGCCATGCGGTGCATGGCGAGGACATAGCTCTTCAGTGTACGCGAATCCGATCCCGCGATGTCATAAATATCCGTGCGCGTGTCCTCGGATTCGAGAAGAATGCGGACCGCGCGGGCGAGGTCATGCACCTCAAGGTAATTCCAGCGCTGCGTACACGGTCCGAGCGTCATGGCTTCGTGGTGAAGCGCTGCCTTCAGCACACTGTTCACAAGACTCGTTTCATGGTCTCCCTTTCCATACACACTGTAAATACGCATGTGGATGAACTGCATGGGCTTTTCATCATAAAGCTCTGAAAGGAGGCTCTGCTCCGTCGCCCAGCGCCCGAAGGCAAGCTTCGCCTTTCCATACGCACTCACCGGCAGAGGCGTCCGATGATTTCCACGGCCATACTCCGCCTGGGAGCCCGCGAAAAGGAACTTCCGTGCGCCGAGAAGCTTCGCATACAGGTAGGCCTTTTTCGCATTTTCAATGTTCTCGATCTGGAGGTTGACGTCGCTCCGGCCTGCCGAGCCCACACCGTCCCAGGCGAAGTGAATCCAGGCATCGAGAAGAGACGAAGGGACGGCAGCTTGGACAGCTTCGGTGCTGTTTTTCCTCTCACCTCTGCCCGTAGGCGTTCCCAGGAAGACTGCACTTGATACTGGATCTGCAGAGATGTCCGGGATCGAGGCCCCCACAGTTTCAGTGAAGTCCTCTGTCCGAGTCCTGTCCAGCACCTCTTTATAATATTCCTCCCCAAGCTCTGCCTCCGGAAGGTCGCTGAGATCCAGCGAAACGGTCCGATAGCGCGGGTACGCGGTGATGCCATAGGACGCGAGCTCCTGTACGCGCCGACTGCCTGGCCGCACGACCCCGATGACCGTATGCCCCTCCTGAAGCAGAAGCCTCGCTGTATATAAGCCTAAAAAGCTCGTGATGCCGGTAATCAGTACGCGCACGATGATGTTCTCCTTTTCTTTAATGAAGCTTCCTGCGAAGCTCTGCGTCCTCAGACAGTACGGACACCTGCATATCTACAGGTGCTACCACACCGTCTGGCTCTACGTTCACGGACAGCAGGCGACGAAGATCCGCGCGTACGCTGCGCCAACACGGTTTTTCTTCATCACGCCCGCTTCACGAGCATGAGGGCGTCCATTTCCTCCTCCGGCAGGTACGGTGCGAGGTCTTCCAGCGGCGGGCTGACAATGCTGCCGTCCGGAAGGCGCTTCGCTGCGGATTTCGGGAGGAACTGCTGCGTCAGGGTGACCATGATCTCACAGATCGCCGGGCCATCGAGGGCAAGCGTCTTCGCCACCGCGTCGTGCAGCTCTTCGTTATGATGCACGCGCACGAATGGGTAGCCGTACGCATGTGCAATCTTCTCCATATCCGGGAAGCTCAGATCCGGAACGCCATTCACACCAGAGTCGATGCCAATGCCGACAAGCGGCTCTCCGCGGAAGAGATTTGTCTGCGTCTGGCGAATGCTGTGGTAGCCACCGTTGTTGATGACGAAGATCTTGATCGGCAGCCGGTGGCTGATGATGGTCTCCAGCTCCTGCAGGTTCATCTGAATCGAGCCATCCCCCGTCAGCAGAAGGATATCGTGCTTCTCATAGGCCGGATAATGCTCGTCGCGCCCGGTCCAGTATGGGTTTCGGAGCTCGGCATGGAGCCGGTCATCTGCCGATTCGTGGATGGATGGGTCACGTGCCAGGGCACTGTAGTCATGGTCCTGCTGCAATTCACTGGCATGCGCATCGGTCGTCTCATGGGAAAGCTTCCCGCCCACGGGAACGGCTGGATGTACTTCATCAACGGCATGCACAGCGACCGCAGCCCCGATGGCGGCTGGAAGGCCATAGCCCATGGAGGCCACGCCATCCTGCGAGATAAAGCGTGTCCCCGGCTTGATGCGATACGCCTGTCCACCTGCCACGCACGGCGAGCCATTGCCGACGACCGTCACCTGGCCCGGCGCCGCCTGATCGGACAGCTCCTTGATGAGGGCATAGACATTGGCATAATTCTCCGGATCGTCCGGGGCTGCCATCGGGTCGCTCGGCGCGAGGTGCTCCGGCAGAATCGTCGGATAGTTGTCACGGTAAAACGCGCAGGTCGCGCGCCAGCTGAGGCGGGATGCATCACGCACAGGGACTTCGGTACTTCCCACTTGCAGGGATGCCGTCGCGGTTGTTTTCTTAGGATCCAATGACGCTGCGGTGGCTGCGCGCGGCGATGGGGCAACATGCGGCTCACACAGGGATGCCGCGGTTGTTTCCGTGCAATCGGTCCGAGGCGCAACCATCCTGGTCATGTCTTGAGGAGCCAATGGTTCTGCAGCAGCTCTGCTCGGCGATGGAATGTCGGCGAGAAGACCTGCATGGGCCGCCTCTGTATGACAGAAGCGAAGCGCATCCTCCCGTAGGATACCTTCACCGCCCTGGAAGAGCGGATGCGTCGCACTGCAGCCCATCGCATGAAGCTCATACGCGAGGCACTGCAGCAGCTGCCGCGCATCGGTATGGACCGCGAGGTCGCAGTGGACGGACGGCTTCCGAAGCTCCTCGGCATCAATGTCATTCACGATCACGTAGGCGTCCCGGGCCCAGGTCTTAAAGTTATAGCCGACCTGGCGGATGTTGAGGCGAGAGCCAATGCTGAGAATGAGGTCTGCATTCTGCACAGCGAGGTTGCCCGGACGGTCCCCACGGCCACCCGGGCGGCCGACGTACAGCGGGTCATCTGTCGGAAGCACATCCGGTCCATTCCAGCCAACCACGACCGGAATGCCGAGAAGCTGCGCGACCTCAAGGAATAGCTGCTCTGCGCCCGCGATGCGAATGCCATTGCCCGTGTAGAAGATCGGACGCTGACTCGTGCGGATCTTCTCGAGGATGGTTTTCACCTGCTGCGGATCCACGGGCGGCACTGCTGCCTCCCGCTTCGTGGTGTCGGCATCTGCCGGGAGGCGATGCACGGCGAAAGGCGCTACAGAAGCTGAAGCACCTGCATCGACGTCGGTGACATACGTACTGGCGAGTGCTGTGGCTTTCGTGGCCTGTGCATAGGATGAAACAGTAAAGGCATTTCGGCAGCGTGCATATGCAGGGTCTTGCGCGATCATCTCCGGGTCGGTCCTCCAGCCATCCCCACCTGCGGCGTAGTCCACGGGATCGAAGCCGATCAGCTCGTCCGTTTCGATATACTTTCCCTGGATATCGACTGGAATGTCCAGCCAGCACGGACCTGGGCGGCCGGTCTGACAGAGATAAAGGCACTTTTCCAGCGCATAGCGCACACGATACGGGTCCGTCAGCATTTCCGAATACTTCGTCATGCAGTCGATCGACCTCGTGATATCGAACTCCTGATCCCCCATCGCACGAAGACGGACACCGTTCTGCTCTTCCGCCCAGCGCGCGGTATTGTCATACCGGACCTGGCCGGAAATCACGAGCATCGGGATCGAGTCGAGCCACGCACCCAGCACGCCGGTGATGGCATTGGTCCCGCCTGGACCAGACGTCACACACACCAGTGCGGGGCGGTTATAGATGCGGGCGTAGCTTTCCGCGGCCATCGCACAGGCCTGCTCATGGTGCTGGTAGAGCGTATGCATGCCCTTCTGATGCCCGAAGGCATCATTGAGATGCATGGCGCCACCGCCCGTCACACTGAAGTTCTGGGTGATGCCATAGGCGACCAGCGTCTCCGAAATATAGTTTGCAAGCTTTATTTTCATGACGTACTCCTGCTGAAAACGATCACTATTTAGAACTTTTATTGTACTCGGTCGTGGAAAAAGGCGCAAGAGGAGGCGAACATCTCGAAATGGCGAACGTTGAAAAGGACCATCAAGGAAAGTGGTATAGGAATGGAGATCATCCACATACAAACGTGCACAAATTTGAAGGAACTGCAGGAATGAACAGGTCCAAAATCGGACTGCTGTAAAATATTCGCGTGAATTTTACAGCGTACTGGTATATACTTAAATAAAAAGGAGGTCGAAACATGCCGAATATTAAACCCATTTCTGACTTACGAAATTATGGAGAAGTACTGCATGATGTTGCTGTAGGCGCGCCTGTTTTTCTTACAAAAAATGGACGTGGAAAATATGCAATTCTAGATATCAAAGATTATGAGCGTACACAGGCAAGCATACGTCTTATGAAGGAACTGGAAAAAGGACGAATCTCTGGCGAAACAGAAGGCTGGCTTTCACTGGAAGATGTTGAAAAACACTTAGGAATCTCCCATGAATAATCTACATATATCCGAAGAAGCGCAGAATGATCTTTTTGAAATCAAAGCATATATTGAAGAGGAACTCATGAACCCAGCTGCGGCGCAGTCCACGGTTCGTAAAATCACAGACAGCCTGCGAATTTTACAATCCTGTACCCACGCAGGTGCCCTACTCTCTTCTATTACCGATACAGAAAGTGATTACCGTTTCATCGTCAGCGGGAATTATATCAGCTTCTATCGGGTTCAAGAGCACGACGTCTACATTGACCGAATTCTATACAGTCGTAGCAATTACATGCGCATTCTATTCGAAGACGAACCATCTGAGTAATTGTGCTGATCCTAGAAAGCTCTCAAGCATCCAATTCGATGATTGCATGCTTGAGGGGATGATGATCTGCTGTTTCTATTGCACCCTGTAGCTCCGCCGAAGGTCCAGACGGAAGAATGCGGCATCGGGATGCTCCTGGTAGAGTGCGCGCAGCTTCTCATTTACGCGGTCGCTGCGGCGAAGGTTCCTCGTGTCATCGAGGATGCGGCGATAGGCGTTATAGTCTGGTTCTCCGCACACATCCATGCCGAGGACATGAATCTCCGGGCTCATCATGAAGAAGCGGAGCTCCCTGAGGAGCTCAGCCTCGGTCATCACGCCCTGGTCCCAGTTGGTATGGAGCACCTTCGTGGACAGAACATCCTTATCGACGGAAATGTAAATCGGGAGCCGCTCGCGCTCGAGAAGCGGCGGTATATGGCTGTCTGCGCGGCCGCTGAGGATATCCTCTTCCGTGAAGCAGTAGAGGCTCACGTTCAGGAGCGGATCCTGGAGATCCGGCTGGTTCTTCACGTATTCCTTCACGCGGGTATGGTGATCCGTATTCTGTGCGACCTCTCTTGCATAATCGCAGGTCGCCTGCTGACTGCAGCCACTGCAGGCGGCCATTCGAGGCGCTTCAGAGGAGCGGGTCGAGGAGACCTTCCGATCGGGGGCATTTTCATACACTCCCTGTACCTTCGGCCGCTCTCCCGCCGTTGCTTTCCCACATGTCTCCTCCGGCAGAATCACCTCCGAGGAAAGCGTCATCAGCTCTGCATTGATGATCCCGGCCTGCGCGCGGCTCGGGCCAATGAGGAGGACGCCGCGGCAATGGGTGTTTCGCAGCATAATGTCGCGGATCCAGGAGCCACAGCTCATGATGCCCGGAAAGGCCGGCTTCCGAAGATCGACGTGATGATCATAGACGACGAGCACGAAGTCCTCCGTGATCTTCTCGCACCAGAAGCGGGTAAGGTAGTGATAATTTCCATTGTCGAGGAAATGGAGTCCCTGTGCCGGATAGTCCGCAATGCGTCGACGAATTTCCTCCGCCGCGGCATCGTCACAGTAGCCGTGGGTGCCGGAGAGCGTCGTAAAATCGAGGATATGTGGGGTCACGGCAGCCTCATCCGCTGCCTGCGCCGTCTTATAAAACTTCTCGTCCTCATAAATGTGCGAAAAATTCATGAGAACGATCGGGTTTTCTTCATTGCACTGCATGCTGTTACTCCTTTCCTTTATTTTCTTTCTCATCCGGTCCTTCTGTCCCCTATGCGCCTGTCGCGCCGCTGTTTCTCCAGCGTCATCTGCTTCTTTTCCCTTTCTGCAGCGATTTCATCAGAGAACATACTCCGTCACGATCTTGATCACGAGCAGCACGAGCACAATCAGAATCGACGGTCGAACGATTTTCATGCCGTTTTTCAGCATAAGACCCGTGCCAATGTAGTTGCCGATCATGTTGCAGAGGGCGCATGGGATGCCAAGCAGAAACAGGGTCTGCCCGTGCAGGATGAAGATCACGAGGGAGGTAATGTTCGTAGTCAGGTTGATGACCTTCGTCTGTGCATTGGCCGCCTTGATGCCGAGCTTTGCGAAGACGGTGAAGGCAATGATGAGGAAGGTGCCGGTGCCCGGGCCGTAGAAGCCATCATAAAATCCGATGATCAGCGCGGCGAGGATGGCCGTACGATAGAGGACGGCTGCATTGGCCGGAGCTGCATCTTCGTTATCGTGAAAGATGTGGCGGTTCAGGACAATGAAGGCGGTCACGGGCAGAACGATGAGAAGGATGGTCACGAGCACCTGCTCCGGGATGAGGAGGCTGAGGCGCGCACCGATCGAGGAGCCAATGATGGCGGCCACGATGGATGGGACCGCCAGCTTCCAGTTGACGAGGCCTTCTCGGATGAGGCGCACGGTCGCGACCGTGGTGCCACAGCAGCTCGAGAGCTTGTTGGTGCCGATGGCATAATGCGCCGGGAGCCCCGCGAGGAGATACGCTGGAAGGGAAATGAGGCCACCGCCACCACCGATCGCGTCAACCAGGCCGGCGAGAAAAACAAGTGGGCAGCAGATAAGATAGGTAAGAAGCGTGATGTGCATGGTGGGTACCTCGGATGTGATGTGGATGCGGGGAATGATGGGCAGCAGCAA
>DJEQ01000095.1:3112-18142 GCA_002431355.1 Oribacterium sp. UBA5894 | reverse complement strand
TTGTGCTCTCTTGCGACAGCTTGCATATTCTATCAAAGCTGTTTTTGTTTGTCAAGCACTTTTTCAGAAATTTTTGATTTATTCAGAAGCATTCGCTTCGTTTTCATCTATCATTTCTGGTGACGAGTAAATACTTTATCATAAAGTGTTATACCTGTCAATAAGATTTTTCATATCTTTCGAAGAAAAATCTTAGCGGAGCAGGAGGGATTTGAACCCTCGCGCCGGTTTTATCCGACCTACACCCTTAGCAGGGGCGCCTCTTCGGCCTCTTGAGTACTACTCCGAATTAACCTGTGATCCCTGCCAAGGGAGATGAATCATCTCAAACCGGGAATATGGTTAATAAAAGCACCCTGTTTAAAGGGTGCTTAGCTATACTATCAGTTAATTTACATTATGTCAACCGGCTTTTTACCTTTTCGGCTTTATTCTTCCGATGAATCTGATGAACTGTCGGCATCCTCCGCTGGTTCTTCCGTGAACGTCTCTGTTTCCTCAGATGCTTCATCGTCTTTGGAGTATTCGATGTCTTCTGAGAGCTCAGCTTCATAGGCCTCGGTCGTCGATTCACGCACCTTGGCAATCGAAGCAATGACCGTGTCCGAATCCGGATCGATATTCATGAACTTTACACCAGATGTATTACGCCCAATATCCTTTGCATCCTTCAGGGACATACGAATGATGACACCTTCACTGGTAATCAGCATGATTTCCCGTTCCTTGGAGGTAAGCTTAAAGCCAACAAGCTTTCCTGTCTTTTCGGTAATACGATAGCAGAGGAGTCCCTTGCCGCCTCGTCTCTGTACCTTGAATTCTGAGGTATGCGTCAGCTTTCCCATGCCTTTTTCTGATACGACAAGTACATATTCACCCTGACTGAGCTTCTGCATACCGATTACTTCATCATCCTCCACGAGTTCAATGCCACGTACACCCATGGAGCTTCGTCCGGTTGCACGCACATCGGATGCATGGAAGCGGATGGACATACCATTACGGGTACCCAGCATAATGTCTTCATTGGCATCGATGAGTTTTGCCTCTATGAGCTCATCTCCATCACGAAGTGACATGGCAATGAG
Source organism: Oribacterium sp. UBA5894 (assembly GCA_002431355.1). GTDB lineage: Bacteria > Bacillota > Clostridia > Lachnospirales > Lachnospiraceae > Oribacterium. Next base: position 17,054 of record DJEQ01000095.1, on the reverse strand, counting down.
TCCGGTCTTCCGGATATTGGCATAATCCGCAATCGGTGTCTTCTTGACCATACCGTTCCTGGTTGCAAGAAGGAGATACTGCTCAGAGGATGGGTAGTCATCTGTCAGCGCAAAGCTGGCCGTTACGTGCTCATCTGGACCGAGCTGCAGAAGATTCACCAGTGCCGTTCCGCGTGAGGTTCTGGAGGCCTCCGGGATGTTGTAGGCCTTGATACGGAAGCAACGTCCTGTATTTGTGAAGAACATGATGTAATGGTGATTGGTCGCCATAAACAGATCCTCAATGATATCATCATTGATGGTCTGCATGCCCTTGATGCCCTTGCCACCACGGTTCTGCTGCTTAAAGTTTTCCGGCGACATGCGCTTGATGTAGCCGAGACGTGTGGCCGCAATGACTGTATCATCGTCTGGAATCAGATCTTCATCCTCAAGTGAATCATCGTAACCAAACTTCGTACGACGCTCATCGCCGTACTTCTCCGCTATGACATCAATTTCTCCCTTGATGACCCCAAGCATTTTCTTCGGATCCCCGAGAATTTCCTGGTAGTATGCAATTTTCTTTTCCAGCTCGTCATACTCATCCTTCAGCTTGTCGCGTTCGAGACCGGTCAGTGCGCGAAGACGCATGTCAACGATGGCCTGCGCCTGTGCATCATCGAAACCGAATTTTGCACAGAGATCAAGCTTCGCCTGGTCGGTATTTGCAGCTGCACGAATCGTATGAACGATCTCATCGATATGATCAACGGCAACCAGGAGCGCTTCCAGGATATGGGCGCGTTCCTGCGCCTTATTCAGATCATATTTCGTACGTCGAGTGAAGACATTGACCTGATGCTTCAGATACTCCTCCAGAATCTGCTGGAGATTCAGGACCTTTGGCTCGCCATTGACGATGCAGAGCATGATGACGCCGAAGGTGCTCTGGAGCTGGGTATGCTTATAAAGCTGGTTCAGGATTACATTCGGATTAACATCCTTCCGAAGCTCAATGTTAATCTTCGCATCAGAGCCCTTACCGGAGGCATCGTTGATGTAGGTGATGCCATCGATTTTCTTATCCTTTACCAGATTTGCAATATTTTCAATGACACGTGAACGATAAACGAGATATGGCAGCTCCTTTACGATGATGCGATGCTTTCCATTCTGCATTGGCTCGATTTCACATACGGCGCGGAGCTTGATTTTCCCGCGACCCGTGCGATAGGCCTCCTCGATGCCCTTACGGCCGAGGATGATGCCACCGGTTGGAAAATCCGGGCCAGGAATGACCTTCATGATATCCTCGAGTGTGGTTTCCTGATCCTGTATGCGATGGTCAATGATGAGATCCACCGCTTTGATGACCTCTCGGAGGTTGTGTGGCGGAATATTGGTCGCCATACCAACTGCAATACCGGTAGCACCATTGACGATGAGGTTCGGGAACTTCGCCGGAAGTACCGTCGGCTCATCGTACTCATTCGAGAAGTTTGGCATGAAGTCGACCGTATCCTTGTTGATGCCGGCGAGCATTTCACCTGCAAGACGGGACATTTTCGCCTCGGTATAACGCATTGCGGCAGGAGAGTCTCCATCATCAGAACCAAAGTTTCCCTGTTTATCGACCAGCACATGGCGCATGGACCAGGTCTGACCCATATACACCAGGGCTCCGTAAATCGAAGAGTCACCATGTGGATGGTATTTACCCATACATTCTCCGACGATAGTGGCACACTTCTTCGTTTTCTTATCCGGTGTCACGCCAAGCGACTGCAGGGAATAGAGCACACGGCGCTGAACAGGCTTGAGGCCATCCCGAACATCCGGAATTGCTCGCGATACGATGACGCTCATCGCGTAATCGATATACGAGTTTTCCATGGTCTTCTTGAGATCGACATCCTGAACCTTATCAAAAACATTTGGTTCCAAAATCTTATCCTCCGAATTCACTAAGTTCCTTTACGAGCTGCTGTACTTCCCGGAAAGTGGGAGAGAAGCTCGTAAAGCGCTGTCAAACAATATCAAATATCGTGATCATCAAACATCGAGATTGGTTACGTACTTTGCATTTTCCTCGATGAATTCACGTCTTGGTTCTACCTGATCCCCCATCAGCGTGGTAAAGGTCACATCAAGATCTGCTCGATCATCCTCGTTCATATTCACACGAAGAAGCGTTCGGGTCTCTGGATCCATCGTAGTCTCTGCAAGCTCCTCGGTATCCATTTCACCGAGTCCCTTGAATCGGGATACATCCGTTCCCTCGGCACCGATCTGCTTCAGAATATCCTGATACTCCTCATCCGAATATGCATAGTAGTGCTTCTTGTTCTTCGTGATATTGAAGAGTGGTGGCTGCGCCAGGTATACATGGCCCTGCTTGATGAGCTCCGGCATGAAATTGTAAATAAAGGTCAGCATGAGCGTCGCAATGTGGGCACCATCGACATCGGCATCGGTCATGATGATGATCTTGTTGTAACGTAGCTTCGAAATATCGAAGTCTTCATTGATGCCCGTGCCGAAGGCGGTGATCATGCCTTTGATTTCCTCATTGGCATACACGCGGTCCAGACGCGCCTTCTGTACATTCAGAACCTTACCACGCAGTGGGAGAACCGCCTGCGTATGGACATTTCGTCCATCCTTTGCAGGCCCCAGCGCAGAGTCTCCCTCTACGATGAAGATTTCGCACTCATTTGGATCCTTGGAGTTACAGTCGACGAGCTTTCCAGGAAGACCGACACCATCAAGGGCCGATTTTCTTCTCGTGAGGTCACGCGCACGACGTGCAGCGGCACGAGCCCGCTGTGCAAGCACTGATTTCTCGCAGATGGCACGAGCCACGCTCGGATTCTGCTCGAGATAGTAGGTAAGCTGCTCATTCACGATGCTCTGTACGGCGGTCTGTGCCTCGGAGTTTCCAAGCTTCTGCTTGGTCTGGCCTTCGAACTGCGGATCCTCGATCTTCACCGAAATGACCGTGGTCAGGCCCTCACGAATATCATCACCGCTCAGATTCGGTTCCGAATCCTTCAGAAGTCTGTTGCTGCGCGCATAATCATTAAAGGTTTTCGTGATTGCATTTTTAAAGCCGGTCAGATGGGTTCCACCCTCTGGCGTATTGATGTTATTGACGAAGGTATAGGTATTTTCGGTATAGGAATCATTATGCTGCATCGCCACTTCGACGAAAACATGATCCCGCTCCCCCTCGCAGTAAATTACATCCGGGTACAGTGGCTCCTTGCCCTTGTTGAGATACTGCACGAATTCCTTGATGCCACCCTCGTAGTGGAAGGTCTTTTCCTGCTCCTTTCCTTCCCGTACATCGCGAAGGACGATCTTCAGGGCCTTCGTAAGGAAGGCGGTCTCACGAAGACGCACCTTCAGTGTGTCATAATCGTATACCGTTTCCTCAAAAATCTCCGGGTCCGGAAGGAAGTGCACCGTGGTACCATGTCTGGCTTCATCGCATTCGCCAATGATGGTCATCGGCTGTACAACCTTTCCCCGCTCAAATTTCATGTTGTAGATCTTTCCGCCCTTGAAAACAGAAACCTCGAGCCAGGTAGAGAGTGCATTGACGACAGAAGCACCCACACCATGAAGACCACCGGATACCTTATAGCCGGAGCCGCCGAATTTACCACCGGCATGAAGGACGGTAAAGACGACCTCCAGTGCCGGCTTTCCTGCCTTTTTCTGAATATCAACTGGAATGCCTCGTCCATCATCCTGAACGGTGATGGAATTATCCTTTTCAATCGTCACTGTAATACTGTCACAGAAACCCGCCAGTGCCTCATCAACGGAGTTGTCCACGATCTCATAAACGAGATGATGAAGACCACGGATGGAGGTACTGCCGATATACATTCCCGGTCTTTTGCGAACTGCTTCGAGTCCTTCCAGAATCTGAATCTGATCTGCGCCATAATCTGAGGAGCCCTTCATGAGCTCTTCCTCACGCTGCAGATCTTCATTCTCATTTTTTTCTATTGCCATTGAAGCTTTCTCCTTTGACTACCCGCCGAGTGGTGAACTGCCGGGAACTACTTTTGTTTCTTACGATTGCAGAGACCTTTCGAAATCGTCTGCCCAATCTATTTTATCATGGACGATGGAATTCTGTCATGTTTTCCACCCTGGTGGCTGTTCCCTTCACCACATGAAACAGCTCATCGATATGAAAACGATGATTTACAAATTCATCCAGTCCCGTACAGGTAATGATGTTCTGTGTATCGCAGAGAAGATCCAGAAGATAATTCTGTCTCTTCGCATCGAGCTCAGACAGCACATCATCAAGCAGCAGGATGGGCTGATCATCGATCCGTTTCCGGACAAGCTCAATTTCACTCAGCTTTAATGCCAGTGCCGCTGTACGCTGCTGACCCTGCGATCCGTATTTTCGAATGTCCTTGCCATCAATCGTAAAGCAGAGATCATCACGATGCGGTCCCACCAGTGTAAGATGCTGACGCTTTTCCTGCTCGAAGCTGTGCTGAAGTGCGGACGCAAAGCTCTCCGCAGATACATTTCGATCATAGCTGATACAGAGTTTCTCGACACCACCGGTCAGCTGATGATGAATGCGACCGATGATCTCCTGCAGCTCCTGTATGAATTCCTCCCGGATGGTAATGACTTTTTCTCCATACAGACAGAGCTGGTCATTCCATACCGATAACGTATCCTCCAGTCCTGGACGGAGCATCATATCCTTCAGCAGCCTGTTTCGCTGCTGAAGAGTCCGATTGTACCTCGCAAGATGATAGAGATACACCTTATCCAGCTGACAGAGCTCCAGATCAATGAACCGACGCCGAAGCGCCGGACCATCCTTGATGAGACTGAGATCCTCCGGGCTGAAGCAAACAACATTTGCAATACCAAACAGCTCGGATGCATGCCGGATCGGGACTTCATCGATGGCGATGCCCTTCGCTTTATTTTTCTTTAAATGCATATCAATCCGGCAGGGCACCTTTCGCTTTCGTGTCTCCATCTTGATATGCGCTTCCTCATGTCCAAACTGAATGAGATCCCGGTCATGGGTAATGCGATAGGATTTGGAGGTACATGCAAGAAAAATCGCTTCCAGTACATTCGTTTTTCCCTGCGCATTATCCCCGAAAAAAATATTCGTCCCAGGACTCAGACTTAATTTCAGATGGTCATAATTCCGATAATTCTTTAATTCCAGTGTTTCAATGATCATGATAATGCAATTCTGCTTCTTGGGAGGCAGCACAACATGCTGTCATCATCTATACGCCTCGGCGTTAAAGTTGACTGGCAGAATCATGTAATTATAGGTCTTCTTATCATCGCGGATGAAGCATGGAGAACGAGGAATCGACATATAGATCGTCACCTCCTCATCCTCAATGGCACGAAGTGCATCGGCCAGGAACTTCGGATTGAAGCCGATCATCAGATCATTGCCCGTTTTTTTGATGGCAATCTCCGCATCCATCGTACCGAGGTCGGTCTTGATCTTCAGGCCGAGAACATTTTCCTCGATCTTCAGCACCAGCGGCTGCTTCTCATTGTCCTTGACAAAAATCGTCGAACGATCCAGGCAGTCCAGGAAATTTTTCCGATTCACGACAATCTTTGTCTCATAATCCTCGGAAAGCATCTGCGCTACATGGAAATAGTCGCCATCGATCAGACGCGTTACCACCAGTGTGTCATTAAACTCAAACATGATGTGATTCGTAGAGAAGTAGACAATGACTTCATCATACACACCGCCGGACAGAATTTTACTTAATTCGTTCAGTGCCTTTCCAGGAACGATGGCCTGGGCAGCTTCATAATTCTGATTCAGCTTGATACGACGGATCGAAATACGATGGCCATCAAGAGAAGTTACGTTAAAATCATCTCCATTGACCTCGAAAAGCTCACCCGTCATCTTTTTGTTACTATCATTTGCTGAAATAGAGAAGATGGTCTGCGAAATAATCTGGCGTAACATGAACTGGGAGAGGGAGACCGACTGGTTTTTATCGATCTTTGGAAGTGCTGTAAATTCATTTCCATCCCGTCCGGCGATCTTGAAAACAGAGTTTTCACAGGTAATAACGGTATTATTACGCTCATCCGTTTCGATGGTAACTTCAATATTGGCAGCTTCCGGAAGACGACGAATGATTTCAGAGAAAATTTTCGCTTCCAGTGCAACCTTGCCAGGCTCCAGGATGGTACCGGCACAGACGGTCTGGATTCCAAACTCTGCATCATTTCCGACCAGTTCGATTTTTCCATTGGATGCATCAACCAGGATACACTCCAGAATGGACATCGTCGTTTTCGACGGAACAGCCTTGGATACGATATTGATGGCATTGATAAGATCAGTTTTCTTGAATTGCAGTTTCATGAGGCGGCCTCTCTTTTATATTCTTTAATTCTTTTAATTCTTAGTATTACTATTAGGTGCTGTGGAAATGTGAAAATCTCATTTTTACGGCATTATTACGTCATTTTCAGCGTCGGACAACTCGGTTGATTGCCTCTTTACACACTGTGAACAGAAAATGTCATTATGGTGATATTTTTTTCTTCAGCGTCTCAATTGTGGATTTCAATTGTTCGTTTGTGCGTAATTCTGTGGATATCTTATCGATTCCATGCATAATCGTAGTATGATCCCGGCCGCCGAGGTACTCACCGATGGTTTTCAGTGGTACATCCGTCATTGTACGGCAGAGATACATCGCGAGCTGACGCGGAAAAACGATCTCCTTGTTCTTTTTCTGCGACGCGATTTCGAGATTTGTAATGCCGAAGTGCTCTGCAACCGTTGTGATAATGAGATCTGGCGTCACTTCCTTCGGTCCATCCGGCGTAATATGATCCTTCAGCAGATCCTCGGCGAGTGGGAGATCAATCGACTGTCCCTTCAGTCTCGACATGGCGACGATTTTCGTCAGTGCGCCCTCCAGCTCTCGGATGTTCGACTTGATGTTGGTGGCGATGTACTTGATGATCTCATTGTCAATGTTTACATGCATGAGCTCTTCCTTCTTGCGAAGAATGGCCATACGTGTTTCGAAGTCTGGCATCTGAATATCGACGATGAGGCCGACTTCGAATCGTGAACGCAGTCGATCCTCCAGATTATCGATGTCCTTCGGTGGTTTATCGGATGCGATGACAATCTGCTTCTTATTTTCATAGAGCGTATTAAAAGTATGGAAGAACTCCTCCTGGGTTCCTTCCTTACCTATAATAAACTGAATATCATCGATCAGAAGAACATCGAGTTCACGGTAACGATTTCGAAAATCAGCCGGTGACATATTGTTCTTGTTTCGAATGGAATCGACGAACTCATTAATGAAGGTTTCTGAGGTCACGTAACGGATCTTTGCATTCGGATTGTTTCTTAATATAAAGTGAGCAATCGAATGCATCAGGTGCGTTTTTCCGAGACCGGCGCCTCCATAAATATAAAGCGGGTTGTAAATTTCGCCCGGGGATTCCGCAACTGCAAGGGATGCAGCATGTGCCAGATTGTTACTGGAACCGACAACGAAGGTGTCAAAGGTATATTCCGCATTCAGATTTGCTTCCTTCAGCGTTTCTGCCAGAAGTGCTTCCGGATCTTTTTTCTCTGTGGATATTCCCTGAAGACGTGTTACGTAGTCGCGGGCATCTTTTTCCACCATAAAAAGAATCTCGACCGGTATACTCGTTATTTCTTCAACGGACACCTTTAAAAATAAGGAATATTTTTTATCGAGATACTTGATATAGCCAGTTTCTGGTACGAGAATGATGAGCTGTCCGTTGATAAAGTCAAAAAGACGCAGCGGTTTCAGCCAGGTATCAAAGGATACCGGAAGGATGTCATGCTCCTCCTTCATACTCTGCAGAATATGATCCCAGTTTTTTCTAATAATCTCAAAATCGTTCATGAGATGCTCCTTAAACGCTAAAATCACGCATAAATTATAAACGATTGTGGATATAATAGCAAGATAATGTGTGGATAAGTAGCCGTGAACATCTGTTTTTCCACATTAAAATGACGCAAAAACGTACTTTTTCAGAAAGTTATCCAGATGAGTAGTCCACTTGTCCACATTTTGTACACAAAATGTGGACAAGTTTTTATACTGTGGAAAAGTGGATAAAAATGTTGATAAAGTGCATAAATAAATCATTGACGAAAAAATGGGTTTTCTATATAATATACAAGCGATGTTTACCCTAGATCTGAAGTTACTTCAGGACGAAGGGCTATGATAGGAGTCCAACATTGAAAACTGAAAATTCAATGGAGTCCTGAAAGATTATCAGAAAAGGAGGTGTCAGTATATGCATAAGGGCAAGATGACTTTACAGCCAAAGACCAGACAGAGATCCAAGGTTCATGGATTCAGAGCCAGAATGGCAACCGCAGGCGGTAGAAAGGTACTGGCTGCCAGAAGAGCAAAAGGTAGAGCAGCATTAACCGTTTAATCCAGAACATATGATGAAGACCGCTTTTTTAAGCGGTCTTTTTTCATAGCTGATTATGGAAGACGTAAAAACGGATCGGTAACAACGACGAAAGCAGTGAAGACGGGAGAAGGTTTTAGAAGATGAAAAGATTTCCATCCGTAAAAAAGAACAGTGAATTTCAGAGAGCCTATCAGACCGGCCGATCCTTTGCATCCAGTGCGCTCGTCATGTATGTATGTAAAAATGAAGCGAAGCACAATCGCTTAGGCGTTTCCTGCTCGAAAAAGATCGGAAACTCCGTCGTACGACATACATTTGCGCGGAAGATGCGGGAAATCTTCAGATTAAATGATTTTCGTGTAAAACAGGGGTTTGACATCATCGTAGTGATTCGCGGAAGGGCGAATGACTGTACTTATCAGCAGATTGAGGCACAGTATCTCAATCTTTTGAACAGGCATCATATCATTTTAAAAGATGCGGAAGCGGCACAGCCGATCCCATCGAAGGTATCGAAGTGAGACATTCATAAGGATGAAAAAGGAGGGCATCATGATTTCAAAATTCATGATCGGTTTAATCCGTGGATATCAGAAGTGTATCTCCCCTTATATTGGCGCTCACTGTAAATATACACCGACCTGCTCTCAATACGCCATTGAGGCAATCAGAAAGTACGGGTGTATCAAAGGTTCATTGTTGGCGGCATGGCGCATTCTTCGATGCAATCCATGGGCCAAGGGCGGTTATGATCCTGTTCCCTAATCCGGAGGTAAATCTTGGACTTTTTATCCTTAGTTGTACTCACAAAAAATACGTCAACGATTCCAGTTCTGGGACCCATCTGGAATGTCATCGTAAACATTCTGGGCGCGATCATGAATGTGATCTATCTTTCGCTCGAAAAATTCGGTATCGGTAATATCGGACTTGCGATCATTATCTTTACCCTGGTCATGAGAATTCTTCTTTTCCCGACGAGCCTGAATCAGCAGAAATCTTCCCGCATGATGCAGATCATGCAGCCAGAGCTGAAGGCCATTCAGGATAAGTATAAGAATAAAACGGACAATGCTTCCATGATGGCACAGCAGGAAGAGATGAAGGCCGTTTACGAGAAGTATGGCACCTCCATGACCGGTGGATGTCTGCCACTGCTTCTTCAGATGCCGATCATCTTCGCTCTGTATCGCATCATCATGAACATTCCGGCGTATGTTCCGCATGTCTATACGATTTATGAGAACGTACTGACGGCCATTGGCGGATCCTCTGCAGCACAGAAGCTTGTAGATTTCGCCACAAACAACAACATGAAGAGCATTCTTACCCAGCTTCATAATCTGGGCATCGGTGAGAATGTTTCCTACACAGCGGATCAGATCGGTAATTTCATCATTGATTTCCTGTATAAGCTGAATCCGTCCCAGTGGACAGCACTGCAGGGTGTCTTTACGAATCCGAATGCGACTGCCGCCATTCAGAAGGCCGCAGAAGAGTCTGCACATATCAATAATTTCCTGGGCATTAACCTTTCAACTGCACCGAGCGCACTTGGATTTGTTCCAAATGTATACTGGATCATCCCGATTCTTGCAGGCGTACTCCAGTATCTGAGTGCGAAGCTGATGTCCACACAGAATGCAGCGATGGCCGATGGCAATGACCAGTCTCAGCAGATGATGAAGAGCATGAATATGATGATGCCGCTCATGTCGGTATGGTTCTGCTTCACCTTTGCATCTGGTATCGGTCTTTACTGGTGTGCTTCCTCCTTCTTCATGATCATTCAGCAGCTGCTGATGAATAAGTATTTCGGAAAGTTTTCTGATCAGGAGCTGCTTCAGGCTTCCATGGAGAAGACCAATAAGAAGCGTGCGAAGAAGGGACTTCCGCCAATCGATGAGAAGTCTGTAGAAAAGCGCATTGAAAAGGCGAAGGCCATGGCAAGCAGCGCAGAGGAGAACCGCATGGCGGTAATTGCAAAGCAGAGCGCGAAGACCAGGGAGTCGACAGAATACTATAATCGCAATGCGGCACCAGGATCTCTGGCATCGAAGGCCAATATGGTTCAGATGTACAATGAGAAAAACGAGAAGCATAACAAGAAGTAAAGAGGTTTACGATGGATAAAATCAGAGTTTCAGCAAAAACGAAGGATGAAGCCATTACAAAGGCCCTGATTCAGCTTGGTATTACATCTGACCGTCTGGATTATACGGTACTGGTCGAGGGAAAGTCCGGTCTTTTCGGTATTGGTGCGAAGCCATGGATCATTGAGGCTTCCGCAAAGGCAGCTCCTCAGAAGTCGGAAATCGAGCGTCTCGAGAAGGAAATTCACAGCATCACCAGTGGAAAGGCGGTAGAGAAGAAGCCGGCAGCACCGAAGGCAGCGAAGTCCACGCATGAGAAGGAGAACGCTCCGAAGGCTATGGCGTCGGAGAAGAAGGTCGATGCGACAGCTCCAGAAGTGAAGGAAGAGAAGAGCGAAGCCGTAAAGGAAGAGCAGCCGCGTGAAAGAGTACGTCGGGAGCGTCCAGAGGCACGCGAGCGCAGTGATCGTCGTCCAAGACGGGAGCGTAGTGAGCGCGGAGACCGTCGCAGTGATCGTCCGATGAACAAGCGCTATCCACGTGGTGGCTACGAGGTTCAGAATATGAGCATTCTGAATACACCGGAGCCAGAGCGGAAGGTGCGTGAGATCAAGCCGGTTTCTGCAGAGGAAGCAGAGGCTGCACAGAAGAAGGCAGAGGAATTCATTACCGCACTTATGAAGGGAATGAACATGGATGTCAGCATCAGTGCTTCCTTCCATGCAGAAAATAATGAACTTCTTCTCAATATGGAAGGCCCGGATATGGGTATTCTGATCGGAAAGCGCGGACAGACCCTGGATTCACTCCAGTATCTGACCTCCCTTGTGATCAATAAGGAGCATAAGGAGGATTACATCCGCGTAAAGCTCGATACCGAGGACTATCGCTCGAGAAGAGAGGCGACACTGCGGAACCTTGCTCGGAACATCGCCTACAAGGTACGCCGTTCCAGAAAGCCGGTGGCACTGGAGCCGATGAATCCGTATGAGCGTCGCATCATTCACAGTGCACTGCAGAATGATCGTTATGTGACGACACGTTCCGAGGGCGATGAGCCATTCCGTCATGTCATTATTTACATGAAGAAGAAGGATCGGAAGCCGTATCCACAGGATGAAAAGCGCGTGGAGAAGCCGGTTTCTGCAGTGGAAGAGGCGGTTACGGAAACGACCACAGCCACAGAAGTGACAAATGAAAATGTATGATCCACAGTGAAACGGTCAGAATCCGGTAAAATGTGGATAACTTTTTTCCCGTATGTGCAAACATACGGGTTTTTTAGTATTGATCCACGATTGGTTACAATCGTGGATGCCTCCGGGCGAGTCCCTATACTTTTCGGTATATCTTGCCAACAGAGCCATTAGCTATTAGAATAGTTTGAGTTTTATTGTGGAAAACTGTCCATTTTGTGAAGGGAGCAGACATGAGAGAGGATACGATTTGTGCATTAGCGACCGCCGCGGTGGAGTCTGGAATCGGTATTATACGCGTGAGCGGACCAGATGCTGTGGAGATCGTATCGAAGCTTGTGCGTTCGAAGAGCGGACGAGCGGTGGATATTTCGGAAAGTCATCGCATCCGTTACGGCTTTCTTTATGATGGAGAGGAGCTGCTTGATGAGGTGCTGATCCTGACCATGCTTGCACCGCGTTCCTATACGGGAGAGCATACGGTGGAAATCGACTGTCATGGCGGAGTCCTTATGATGCGAAAGATTCTGGAGGCCGTGGTACGTGCGGGAGCCCGTCTTGCGGAGCCAGGAGAATTCACGAAGCGGGCCTTTCTGAATGGACGGATCGATCTTTCAGAGGCAGAGGCGGTAGGCGATCTCATTACAGCTGAAAATGAGAATGCCCTGAAGGCCTCGGTCCGTCAGCTGAGAGGCTCGGTTTCGAGAGAAATCAAAGCCTATCGCGCACAGATTCTGGAGGATGATGCGTTTATCGAGGCGGGGCTCGATGATCCGGAGCACATACAGCTCGATGGCTTTACGGAGAAGCTGAAAGCGCATGTCGAAGCAATTTCTGAAGGTCTTCGACGCCTGATTGCCAGTGCAGATGATGGACGGCGTTTACGTGAAGGCATACGAACGGTCATTCTTGGAAAGCCGAATGCAGGCAAATCCTCTCTTCTCAATGCTCTCGTCGGATCGGATCGCGCCATTGTCACGGATATTGCGGGGACGACAAGGGATACACTGGAGGAGCACATTAATCTGAAGGGTGTGAGTCTCACCATCGTCGATACGGCAGGCATTCGTTCCACCGAGGATACGGTAGAGAAAATCGGTGTGGAACGGGCACTAAAGGCCGCACAGGATGCGGATCTTCTCATCTATGTAGTGGATGCTTCGGTACCTCTCGATGCGTCCGATGAGAAAATCATGAAGGAGCTCGGTGATCGAAAATGCATCGTTCTCATGAATAAATCGGATCTTCAGCCGGTACTGACAGAGGAAGAGCTCGAAAAGAAAACACATCGTCCGGTGCTTTCCATCAGTGCAAAGCAGGAAACCGGCATGGATGCGCTGGAGGAAGCCATTCACCGCATGTTTTTTAAGGAGGGGCTTCATTTTAATGATCAGGTCATCATTACAAATGAGCGGCATAAGTACTGCCTTATGGAAGCAGAAAAGGCCCTGGAAGAGGTGCTTCATTCCATTTCCATGGGGATGCCAGAGGATTTTTATACGATTGATCTGATGCGGGCCTATGAGGAGCTGGGGCATATCCTCGGAGAACAGGTATCGGAGGATCTCGTGAATGAGATCTTTTCCAAGTTCTGTATGGGAAAATAAGAAAACAGGAGTTGAGAATGTCAGTAGTAGAAGAGAGCTATGATGTAATCGTCGTCGGTGCAGGACATGCAGGATGTGAGGCTGCGCTTGCGACCGCACGGCTGGGACTGGAGACCGTGGTCTTTACGGTGAGTGCTGACAGCATTGCCTTCATGCCATGTAATCCGCATATCGGGGGAAGCTCGAAGGGACATCTCGTGCGGGAGCTGGATGCACTCGGTGGTGAAATGGGAAAGGTCATCGACCGGACCTTCCTCCAGTCGAAGATGCTGAATAAGTCGAAGGGACCGGCCGTGCACAGCCTTCGTGCGCAGGCGGATAAGAAGGCGTATACCGATGAGATGCGGAAGCGGCTGGAGAATCAGGAGCATCTTGTGATTCGTCAGGCCGAGGTTGCGGAGCTGATCACGGAGGAGCAGAAGGATGCAGAAAGTGCGGCGCAGAAGCGTGTGACGGGCATTCGAACCACCTCCGGGGCCATCTATCATGCGAAGGCCGTGATTCTCTGCACGGGTACGTATCTTAATTCCCGTTGTCTGACGGGTGATCTGATCGAGCATACGGGACCGAATGGCTTTAAGGCGGC
>DJEQ01000095.1:0-3006 GCA_002431355.1 Oribacterium sp. UBA5894 | reverse complement strand
GATCGTCGTTCACTTGATTTTTCACAGTTTGAGGTGCAGAAGGGAGATGTTCCGGTCATTCCGTTCTCGTATTCGACGGATTTCGACGAGGTGCAGCGCCCGCAGGTCGACTGCTGGCTTGTTTACACGAATGAGCGGACACATGAGATTATCCGTGAGAATATTGAACGTTCCCCGATGTACAATGGCTCCATCCAAGGTGTAGGTCCACGCTACTGTCCATCCATTGAAGATAAGGTCATGAAGTTTCCGAATAAGAACCGGCATCAGATCTTCATTGAGCCGGAGGGGCGCTATACCAATGAGATGTATCTCAGCGGTATGTCGAGCTCCATGCCGGAGGATGTACAGTATCAGATGTACCATTCCATGAAGGGCTTCGAGCATGTCCATATCGTTCGAAACGCCTATGCCATCGAATATGACTGTATCGATGCCACCCAGCTTCGGGCAAGTCTCGAATTCATGAACATTGACGGACTGTTTGCAGGTGGTCAGTTTAATGGATCGTCCGGCTATGAGGAGGCCGCAGTGCAGGGCTTTATGGCGGGTGTCAATGCGGCCATGGAAATTCAGCATCGTCCACCGGTTGTGCTGGACCGTTCCGAAGCCTACATTGGCGTACTGATCGATGATCTGGTTACGAAGGAGAGCACAGAGCCGTATCGTATGATGACGAGTCGAGCAGAGTATCGCCTTCTTCTTCGTCAGGACAATGCAGACCTTCGCCTTCGAAAAATCGGGCATGACATCGGCCTGGTATCGGATGAGGACTATGAGAAAACGGTCGAGAAGCGAATGCTGATTGATCAGGAGGAGGAGCGCCTTCGGAGGACCTTCATTGGAAACAGTGAGGAGGTCAATCGCTTCATGGAAGAGCACCAGTCGACAGCATTGAGCTCAGGTGTATCTCTGGCAGAGCTCATCAAGCGGCCTGAGCTTGATTACGAGAGTCTGAAGGCGCTGGATCCGAAGCGCCCGGCTCTGCCCTATGGTGTACGAGAGGAAGTCGGCATTGAAATCAAGTATGAGGGATACATCAAACGCCAGGAGCAGCAGGTAGAGAGCTTCCGAAAGATGGAAAACAAGCGGATTCCAAAGGATATTCATTATGAGGACATCGGAAATCTGCGTATCGAAGCGCGACAGAAGCTGGAGCGTATCCGTCCAGAGAATATCGGGATGGCCAGCCGTATCAGTGGCGTAAATCCTGCGGATATCTCGGTGCTTCTCATTTATCTGGAAAGCTGCCATGGAAAAAAGGAGTAATATGACGGAAACATTTTACAATCGTCTGAAGGAGCAGTCGGAGGCACTGGGCATTCAGCTGAGTGATACCCAGATCGAGCAGCTCTTCACATACTATGAAATGCTGGTGGAAACCAATAAGGTGATGAATCTGACCGCGATCACAGAAGAGTCGGAGGTTGTCACAAAGCATTTTATCGATTCAATGGCCATCGTGAAGGCAAGCGTGAAAAACGAGAATGTTTCACGTGAAACATTGAGCGGAAAAACACTCATTGATGTCGGGACGGGGGCCGGTTTTCCGGGACTCGTACTGAAAATTGTCTTTCCTGAATGTAAGGTGACGCTGACCGATTCCTTACAGAAGCGTCTTCGCTTTCTGGATGAGGTGATCGCAAGACTTGGACTTCAGGATGTTGAAACCATTCATGGACGGGCAGAGGACCTCGGACATCAGAAGCAGCTTCGCGAGCACTATGATCTTGCTACCTCACGCGCTGTCGCCAATATGTCGACGCTTACAGAATATGACCTCCCGTTCGTGAAGAAGGATGGCTACTTCATCGCCTATAAATCAGGCGAAGTCGGAGAGGAGCTGGCGAGTGCAGAGAACGCCATCCGAAAGCTGGGAGGGAAGCTGGAGCAGGAGGTCGAGTATGTGCTTCCGGAATCGGATATTCATCGCTCACTGATCAGCATTCGAAAAGCGAAGGAAACACCGAAGACCTACCCGAGAAAGGCTGGAACGCCTGCCAAGGATCCACTGAAATAATGCAGCCGGAGGCATCCGCTGAAAATGCAGCTGGAAAATGCAATAAAAGCTGCAGCTGAGGAGTACAGTTGCAGAATAGAGCTATGGATCATGCTGCAGGTAGAACTGTATCAAAAAGCTGTATTCTAAAGCCAGAAAGGAAATATTGATCGGATGAAGAAAAATCGAATTGTCTGGATTTCAAATCTGCTCCTTCTGTTAACTGCCATCATCTGGGGCTTCGCGTTTGTCGCACAGAGCGTAGGCATGAATTATGTAGGACCGTGGACCTTTGTATTTACACGGTTTATCATTGCAGCTGTGCTGCTGATGCCACTGTCCGCAGTGTCCGAAAAGGGCTACCGCGCGTCACTCCCGATGGCCGTAGAGGAGAAGGTGTACCGAAAGGAAGTCCTGCAGGGGGGCGCGAGCTGCGGAATACTTCTCGGCCTGGCAAGCATCACGCAGCAGATTGGTATAAAGACGACCACTGCCGGAAAGGCTGGATTCATCACCGCCTGCTATGTCGTGATTGTGCCGCTGCTCGGCTTTTTTATAGGAAAGAAGCCGAAAAAAAGTATCTGGATCAGTGTACTGCTGGCACTGGCGGGTCTCTATATGATCAGTATGCATGGCGGAATGACCATCGAACATGGAGATGCAATGGTGTGTCTCTGTGCCCTCCTTTTTTCCTTCCAGATCCTATCCGTTGACCACTTTTCAGAAAAAGTGAATCCGATTCGTTTATCAAATCTTCAGTTTTTCTTTGCTTCACTGGTCGGACTGATCGGTATGCTGCTCTTTGAGCATCCAACAGCAGCGGGCATCCTGGGAGGACTTCCGTCCATTCTGTATGCAGGTGTGCTTTCCTCTGCCGTCGGTTATACACTGCAGGTTGTGGCACAGAAGAATACGGATCCGACGATCGCATCGCTCCTGATGTCACTGGAATCGGTTTTCTCCGCCGTGGGAGGCTTCCTGATTCTGCATCAGCTGCTTTCCATCCG
>DJEQ01000015.1 GCA_002431355.1 Oribacterium sp. UBA5894 | reverse complement strand
GAGGGTGCTAAGGAAAAATTCTCTAGGGAGATGATGCCATGCTATGCGCCTATGGCGCAGGCATCGTCGCTTGATTTTGCCACGGTTGTGGCAAAACAGCCTCGCCGCCTGGGGGCATCCATGCGCATAGCGCATGGATCAGTTCCAAGTGCTTCTACAAGGTCCGATCTTGATTTTTATACGATCTCTTCGTATGGCATTCTGGCATGGCCCCTCGGCGGCTCCTTGCCTTCGATCAGAAATTCTCGACGGCCTTTACGGCATCCTGAAGCTCTGGAAGCTCGATGCCCTCGACGGCGCCTGCATCCATGTAGGCGGCGTTCTTCGGATCCATCGGAAGCTTTGCGAGAACCTTGAGGCCATGCTGAGCTGCGACCTCATCCACATGACTCTCGCCGAAGACATTGATCCGCTCGCCACAGTGCGGGCAGGTAAGGTAGGACATGTTCTCTACGAGACCAATGACCGGCACATTCATCTTAGCCGCCATGTTCACGGCCTTCGTCACGATCATGGAAACGAGATCCTGTGGAGAGGTGACGATGACGATGCCATCGACTGGAAGCGACTGGAAGACGGTCAGCGGAACATCACCGGTTCCTGGTGGCATGTCGACGAACATGTAGTCTACGTCCTTCCACTGTACCTCGGACCAGAACTGCTTTACAGCCTGACCGATCAGGGAACCACGCCAGATGATCGGGTCCGTCTCGTTCTCCAGAAGAAGATTGGAGGAAATGATCTCGATGCCACCGGCACTGCGATCTGGAATCATGAGCTTGCCATCCGGGGTTACACCGACGCCGTCGTTCGAAAGACCGAAGGCCTTCGGAATGGATGGACCCGTGATGTCTGCATCGAGAATGGCGGTCTTGAAGCCATCCTTGTGGACGCCACAGGCGAGGAGAGAGGTGATGGTGGACTTGCCGACGCCACCCTTACCGGAAACAATGCCGATGACCTTCTTTACACTGCAGCCATCCGCGAGCTTTGCGCGGAAATCCTCAGGATTTGCGTGACGGGAAGCACAGTCCGAGCCACAGGAACCACAGTTCCCATTGCAGCTGGACGGCTGCTGATTTACTGATTCTGCCATATAGATAAACTCCTTTCGGGATTTGAATACGTTCGAGTGTCATCGCACCGCAGGGTACGCGCTGCCCACCGACACGTGGGAAGCATCCATAAAATCCGTCCGACAGGACTTCATGTCACTCAACCTTACTACCATACCACAGAAATGGGCCCTCGTCCATCCGACGGGGCCCTTCCGTTGTTCTAAACCAGGTTCAGGGTTACTGTTCACTCATAACCTATGAGATTCTAAGCAGATGAACACCACCCATACGTTCTGGAAGCGAGTTGAAATTCGGTACCAGTCTTTCATTGGACTTGAACACCACCCATACATTCTGGAAACGGGTCTGAAAAATGTTTAAACTTGATTCGACTATATACGATCAGTCGATTTTCAAAATTGTATATATGCTTTTTGACTCCAAATTGGCTTTTTTTCGTAAAAAGTATATACGCGATGACATTTATTAAAATCGTATATATGAAATTGCCTTTTTTAGGCTTAAAAACAAAAGATGCGTATATACGATTTCAGAAAAGGACTTTTCGTATATAACTAAGGATGCTTTTTAGTCCCTAATATCCCAAAATCGATATATACAATTTCTGGAAAAGGCCCATCATATATATTGTTATTACTTTAACAAATGCTAAGCGAGGAAATTCTATACATAAAACGCTGTTTTCTATAATCGTATATAGTTTTTAGCTGCGTCCACGTTTGGTCGACATCTCAAAGTGCCAGTGAACAGTAGCGTTCAGGGTGCTTGTTCAGGCGAAAGTACGCGCAGGAGCCCCGGAGGGTTGGCGATCTACCACCACCCCTCCGGGGCTCCTGGAACGCTGCACCTAAACGCAGTCTCAGTCCAGAATGCTCAGGAAGGCGTCCAGCGCCTTTCCAGTGTTGCCTGCATTGTAGACATAGCCGACACTGCGGGATGGTACCGGGAACTGGGTCGGTACCTCGATCAGGGTGCCGTCGGCGAGCTCCTTCTCGACGAGCTCACGGATCACACAGCTGATGCCGATGCCGATTTTTGCGAAGTCAACGAGGAGATCCATGGTGGTCACCTCGAGAATCTGGGCTGGCTCGATGCCCATGGTCTTGAAATAATCGTCGATATGGCGACGCGTCATGTTGTTCTGATCGAGGAGCATGATATTGCCCTCCTGGAACGGATCGCAGTCCTCACCACACATCGCCTTCAGATTTTCCATGTACTGTGGTGTCGATACGAAGGTATCGTGAATCTGCTTCGGATGAACGAAACGAAGCTCCGGACGACGTGTTCGTGGCTCAGCGGTGAGACCGATGTCGAGCTTCTTCTGCTCGAGGAGCTGCAGCGTCTGTGCCGTCGACTGCGTATTGATGGATACACGGATGTTCGGATACTTCTTCATGAAGGTCTGAAGATATGGAAGAAGGATATAGCGGCAGAGCGTCGTGGAGACGCCGATCTGCAGATGACCAATGTTGAAATCCTTCATGCGCTTTAATTCTGTTTCCGCGTTATTGATATTGTCAAACGCATCCTTAATATAACGATAAAGCACGGTTCCCTCTTCTGTGAGGGTGACGCCACGGGAATTTCGATGGAAGAGCTTGGTGTCAAGTCCATCCTCCAGCTTTACAATGGACTTCGAAATCGCCGGCTGAGAAATGTAAAGCTTCTTTGCAGCCTTTGAGATATTGCCACAGGTGGCTACCTCATAGAAAATCTTGTACCCTGATAAATTCTGATCCATAATCTTTCCCCCCCTAAAATACATCGGTCTTTCGTTATAACTTAGCTTTTTAGCAACGCGATGCACCACCGGCTGAGTGAATGCTTCCAGGTGGTGTGCGCCTGTGCTTTTCAGCTTCTGAAGCGTCGAAATGAATAACAGGCATCCTTACTATAACATAACGTAAAAGTATGATACAAGATTATTTCTCACATGTTTTGGCATAATATTGTTGATTTTTTCGTACAATCTGAGTCGAACCATGATTGAACGTAATAATAAACATTTAAAACATATATTGTAATTATACCTTGTGGAATGCTATATTGTATGGAGCGTATGAAACAGGAACGTGATTCGTGGCCGTGAAGAGGCTGAAAGAAAATACGATGAGACCCGCAAGGATGCGTGTCACGATGTTTTAGGCTCTGGAGAGCGTGCTTCCATCGGAGCTGCTGGCCAGATTTTATAGATAGAGTAAGGAGAACAGTATGGGAATGACAATGAGCCAGAAGATTCTGGCAAAGCATGCAGGACTGGAGTCGGTAACCGCAGGCCAGCTAATTATGGCGAAGCTGGATCTTGTCCATGGAAATGACATTACAGCACCTGTGGCCATTCGTGAGATGAAGAAGCTGAGTGAGAAGCAGGTCTTTGACCAGGAAAAGGTTGTGTTCGTCATGGACCACTTCGTGCCAAATAAGGATATTACGAGTGCGAAGTGCACACAGATGTGCCGGAACTTTGCACATGAGCAGGGCTTAAAGAACTACTATGACGTCGGAAAGATGGGCATTGAGCATGCACTGATTCCGGAGCAGGGCCTGATTGTAGCCGGTGAGTTAAGCGTCGGTGCGGACTCGCATACCTGTACCTATGGTGCACTGGGTGCCTTCTCCACTGGTATCGGCTCCACCGACATGGCAGCGGCCATGGCGACGGGCAAGCTTTGGTTCAAGGTGCCGACGGCCATCAAGGTGAACCTTGTCGGAAAGAAGCAGAAGTGGGTGTCCGGTAAGGACGTTATCCTTCATCTCATTGGCGAGATCGGTGTGGATGGTGCACGCTACCAGTCCATTGAGTTCGCAGGCCCGGGTGTGGCAGAGCTCAGCATGGATGATCGATTTACGATCTGCAACATGGCCATTGAGGCCGGTGGAAAGAATGGCATCTTCCCGGTCGATGAGAAGACCATTGAATATATGAAGGCACATTCGAAGAAGCCGTACACGGTGTATGAGGCGGACGAGGATGCAGAGTACACGCAGGAGGTGACGATTGATCTTTCCACCCTGAAGTCAACGATTTCCTTCCCGCATCTTCCAGAGAATACACATGAGCTTGGAAGCTTTGAGGACATTAAAATTGATCAGTCCGTGATCGGCTCCTGCACGAATGGACGCATTCAGGATATGCGGGAGGCAGCGGAGATCCTTCGGGGCCGCAAGGTGGCACCAGATGTACGCTGCATCGTCATCCCAGGTACACAGGAAATTTACATGCAGATGCTGAAGGAAGGCCTTGTGTCCGTTTTCATCGAAGCAGGTGCCGTTGTTTCCACCCCGACCTGTGGACCGTGTCTCGGCGGCTATATGGGTATTCTTGCGCCGCATGAGCGCTGTGTTTCCACTACAAACCGGAACTTCGTCGGCCGTATGGGTGATACCACTTCAGAAATCTATCTGGCATCCCCGGCTGTCGCAGCCGCATCGGCCGTTACCGGAAAAATCTCCGGCCCAGCTGAGCTTGGAATGTAAGAGTGGAGGAGTTTGCATAAGGCAAACTCCGAA
>DJEQ01000005.1:1210-9701 GCA_002431355.1 Oribacterium sp. UBA5894 | reverse complement strand
TAACCGCTTGACCAATCCGCCATGTCTGTGTCGCTTCAAGCGACTTGCTTACTATATCAGCCTCCCACCCTAAAGTCAACAACTTTTTTGAAAATTTTCAGGTTCAATTTTCAGCCTGCGCCTTGTTCATGTTCTAAGTTCATCGTTTCGATGAAAGGAGTCTCAAAAAAAGCGAGGACCCCATCAAGGGTTCTCGCTGCTCTAAGAATTCTAACCGATTAAACGGTAGAGATCATTATAAAACGTCGGGTAGGAAATCTGAATGCAGTCTGCATCGATGAGTTCGATCGCACTCTCTCGGCCCCCTGCCATGGCGAGTACGGCAAAGGTCATGGCAATACGGTGATCCTTCCGAGTATCAATCCGAGCCGCATACGACGGAAGCTGCGGTCCCTGTCCTTCAATGATCATCCCGTCTTCCGTTTCTTCTGCCCTCATACCGAGCGCACGAAGCCCTTCCACCATGACGGCAATTCGATTGGACTCCTTCACCTTCAGCTCCTGTGCATCACGGAAAATGGTACGCCCCTCTGCTCCTGCGGCAACGGCCGCAATCACCGGAAGCTCGTCAATGAGACGTGGAATCATGGCTCCTGAAATCTCCGTTCCATGCAGCGTATCCGAATAACGCACACGAATATCCGCCACATCCTCGAAGCCGGCCAGACGCTGATTTTCCAGAGTAATATCCGCTCCCATGGCACGATAGGCATCGAGAATACCCGCACGGGTTGGATTGATGCCTACATTCCGTATAAGAATATCCGATCCCGGGATCAGAAGCGCCGCCGAAATAAAATAGGCCGCCGAGGAAATATCACCCGGCACCTCCAGTGGTTCCTGCAGGGCCGTCAGTGTGGCCCCCGGAAGGAGGGTAATCTCAGCGCGTCCATCCGGAAGAATGCGTGTATCCAGCTGCGCGCCCAGTGCGCGAAGCATACGCTCACTGTGGTCCCGTGACAGCGTCGGCTCAAGGACCGTCGTTTCCCCCTGTGCATACAGCCCGGCAAACAGAATGGACGACTTCACCTGAGCGCTCGCGACCGGAGAGGCATAGCGGATTCCATGAAGCGACTGCCCATGAATTACAAGCGGTGCGCAGTCATTCGCATGCAGTGAGGAAATCTCGGCTCCCATTTCATGAAGAGGGGTCATGATTCTCTTCATTGGCCGCTTCTGTATACTTTCATCTCCCGTCAGCATGGAATCAAAGTGCTGTGCAGAAAGAATCCCCGCGAGCAGTCGTGTGGTTGTGCCCGAATTTCCGCAATCGAGTATTTCCTCCGGCTTCTGTAAGCCACGAAGACCGCGGCCGTGAATCACGACCTCGGTCTCATGCTGATCCAGTTCAATGGAAACCCCCATACGGCGGAAGCAGGAAATCGTGGACAGGCAGTCTGCCCCATTCAAAAAGCCTGTAACATGCGTGTCACCTTCACTTAAGGCTCCCAGCATCACCGCGCGATGAGAAATGCTCTTATCTCCCGGAACCTGCAGACTTCCCTTCAGCGGATGTCCTGCTGCATGTATGGTTTTATTCATCCGTCAATCAGTCCTCTCATCTTAATATAGTTCTTCATAAGTACTTCCATCTCATCGAAGTCAATGCGGCTTGCATTGATCATGAGGTCATAGTTATCCGGCTCCATCCAGTCTTCGCCGGTATAATACTTATGGTACTCTTTCCGCTCTCGATCGATCTTTTTAATGCGCCGAAGGGCTTCCTCTTCGTTCACCTTATCATAGTCCATCACCCGCTTCGTCCGGGTGACGAGATCCGCATAGACGAAAAGGTCGACATGATTCTCCATGTTGGCTTCTGTCAGGATGTAATTACTGCAGCGTCCGGCAATGATGCAGCTTTCCTTCGCCGCAAGATCACGAATCACCTCTGCCTGAAAGCGGAACAGATTTTCAGGAGATACAATGTTGTCCTGAACATTCGGCTTTCCAAGATCCGGCTTCAGGCCATACAAGGTCTTAAACAGTACATTGCGTCCCGCCTTTTCATCCGCCATGCGGAAATACTGCTCTCCAATCGCGGTTTTCTCTGAGGTGATCTTCAGAATATCATCATCATAAAAATG
This sequence comes from Oribacterium sp. UBA5894, assembly GCA_002431355.1. Classification (GTDB taxonomy): domain Bacteria; phylum Bacillota; class Clostridia; order Lachnospirales; family Lachnospiraceae; genus Oribacterium. Next base: position 7,614 of record DJEQ01000005.1, on the reverse strand, counting down.
AATACCCAGCTCCTCTGCGAGACGCTTTCCTACAAGGCGCCCGCCGGAACCATACTGTCTGCCAATCGTAATGACGAAATGCTTCTTAATCATAGTAGCCTCCTGATGCATTAACCCGTTGTTTCCTACATGCATTTCATGCTTTTATCGGCATCTGCCCGAACAGCATTTCCGCCGTAAAAGCATATCCTCGCTCCTTCGGGATCGATTCTTCTACGTCCAGTATACAATAAAACAAAGACCCGTTACAAGCCTTCCTTCGTAGAGAGAAGGATGCGATCATTGTTCAGTTCCTTTCCTGCCCCCTCTGCAAAGCGTTCCAGCAGGTCATTTACGTTCATTTTTGCCCGTTCTTCTCCACGCACGTCGAAGACAATGCTTCCACTGTTCATCATCAGCGTCCGGTTACCAAGCTCGAGCGCCTGGTTCATGTTATGCGTCACCATAAGACAGCTGATCTTCCGCTCCTTTACGATGCGTCGTGTGAGCTCCAGCACCTTCTTCGCGGTCGACGGATCCAGTGCAGCCGTATGCTCATCCAGAAGCAGGATCTTCGGTGTTACCATCGTAGCCATGAGAAGGGTCAGTGCCTGCCGCTGTCCTCCTGACAGCAGCCCTACGGGCTGTGTCATCCGATCCTCCAGTCCCATATCGAGCAGAGAAAGCTGCTCGCGAAAGGCTTCCCGATCTTTTCTTGTCACGTAGCTGAACAGGCCCTTCTTATGCTCACTTGCGCGAAGATACGCCACGGAGAGGTTTTCTTCAATCGTCATATGGGGTGCCGTTCCCATGAGCGGATCCTGAAAGAGTCGTCCAATATAACGGCTTCGTATATGCTCTGGAACAAACGTGATATCCTCCCCATCCAGCTCGATATAGCCCGCATCGGTATAGAAGCTTCCGGCGATGGCATTGAAAAGTGTTGATTTACCGGCTCCATTCGAACCGACAATGGTTGCGAAGTCCCCGTCCAGAAGTTCCAGGGAGAGATCAGAAATGGCGCGTTTTTCATTGACCGTACCGGCGTTGAAGGTTTTATAGATATGTTCAATTTTCAGCATCTGCTCTGCCTCCCTGCATTGACTTCCGCGCACGCATCGCCATACGCTGCTTATGCTTAAACTGCACGAGCTCCCTGGCCCGTGGTGTTGCAATAGCGACCGCCACAATCAGTGCCGATACAAGCTTAAATGCTTCGGTCGGGACATTCAGTCGAAGCGCAATGGAAATAATGAAACGGTAGAGGCAGGAGCCGATGACCATACCGAAGATCCTGGTCATCATCTTATGCTTTCCAAACAGCGTCTCTCCGATCACGAGCGAGGCCAGAGCAATGGTGACCATGCCGGTTCCCAGATTGATATCGCAGGTTTTATTGTACTGTGCGATCAGGCATCCGGCGAGCGCGGTAATGGCATTGGACACGCAGAGCCCCACCGTAATCGTAAAGCATGGGTCAATCGAGGATGCACGCACCATGGCCGGACTGTCACCAGTAGCCCGAATGGAGAGCCCAAGCGTCGTGCTCAGGAACCAGCGAATCAGGAAGCAGACGGCAAGCACCAGCAGTGCCAGCAGAAGCAGCTTACTCCAGCTCGTAAACGTCTTATTTCCACTGAGTCCGCTGAACAGCGAAAAGATGGTGTCTGTACCAAAGATGGAAACATTGGAGCTGAAACCCATGACGGCCAGATTGACGGTATAGAGGCCGGTATTCACAATGATACCGGCGAGAATACTCTCCACGCCAAGCCGGGTCTGAAGGAAGGCGGTCACAAAGCCAGAGCAGATGCCCGCCGCCATGGCTGCGAAAATCGCAAGGAATGGATGGCCTGCGATCGTGACCACGGCGCCGACGGCGCAGCCTAAGGTATAGCATCCATCCGTTGAAAGATCACAGATATTCAGAATGGAATAGCTGATAAAAAGAGAAAGGGCTACCAGTGAATAGACGAGTCCTACCTCGAGTGCCGTGCGGATAATGCCCGCCGTCAGAAAGCCAGTCAAGTGTTTTACCTCCTAAAAGTTTAATCCCTTATCAGTTTGAGAATTCCTTCTCTGTTTTTGTCTCTACAATCTGCGTGCAGAGGTCCTTGATTTCAGATTCCACATCGGAAAGACTGAGTCCAAGTGCTTCGCAGGTATCCGTGTTGATGGTAGCAATACCGTTATCGAAGGTTTTGACCGGAATCTGATCCGGCGTCTTTCCATCGAGAAGAATTTCTGCCACCGTGTCAGCTGTTGCAACACCGAGGTTTGCATAATCCACGCCATAGCCCATGAAGGCACCGTTCAGTGCGAAGGAATCGGCGCCTGCATAGTGTGGGATTCCCACCTCGGCAAATTTCTCATAGATGCCCAGCTCTGCCTGCTGGATGGTATTATCCGTCGGCGTAAAGACCGCGTCCACGCCCTCTGCAACGAGTGCATCTGCCGCAGCCTGTACCTCATCGGTCTTCGTACCGGTCTTTTCAATGTACCGGATGCCCTTCGCATCCAGATACTCCTTTGCATCCGCAATTGGCTGCTTGGAGGAGTCCTCAGAGTTCGAATACAGAAGTCCTACATAATCCGTATCCGGGTTCACCGCAAGCATGAGATCCATGATGGCGTTCGTGTTCAGAAAATCGGACGTGCCTGTGATATTCGCGCCCGGAGCGTCCATGGAAGCCACCAGCTTCGCAGAAACCGGATCCGATACGGCAGAGAATACAACCGGAAGATCCTGTCCCTCTACCGCAGACTGCACAACCTGTGCTGCCGGAGTTGCAATCGGAATGATGATATCCACGTCATCCGAAATCAGCTGACTTGCAATCTGATTGAGCACGCTGGCATCCCCCTGTCCGTTGAAGGTGTAATCCTTATAATTGAAGCTTACGCCCTTTTCCGCTGACAGCTTATCCAGCTCCTTTTCGACATTCTCCTCAATCTGGTTCAGGGATGGATGATCCATGAACTGCACAATGCCGACCTTATATTCCTTTCCTGTCTCCGTGGCCGCTGTTTCTGCTGCACTGGTTGCTTCCGCTGCCTCTTCCGTGGCAGCTTCTGCCTGTGCTGCCTGCGTGCTGCCTGCCGTCGGTGCTTCCGAAGCGCCACATGCCGAAAGGGATGCGACCATCAGGGTTGCCAATGTTGCTGCCATCATCTGCTTTTTCATTTTTTTACCTCCAATAAGTCGGGCGTTCTGCCCGGATCGAATGTTCAACTGGAGCTGATCGAAGGACAGCTTTGTGTTGCCATGTTCGTTTTTCTGTTTCTTCACAGTGCATTCCTTGAAGGAAAACGCCAATGAAACAAAAAGCCCCATGCGGAGATTACTCTCTGCATGAGGCGAATTAACAACGAATCCGTGGTACCACTCATCTTACCTTTCGGTCACTTTTCACATACCAGCATATGTGCTGCCTGATAACGGTGCAGAACCCGTCGCTTCCTACTTGAATCCGTTCGGAGCGCCCTCCAGAGTCCATTCATTCATCCATCCCGTACCGCATTTCCATCATCAGCGGCTCTCTCTGACCTTCCGGATCAATTACTTCTCTCTGTCATCGGTTTGTACTATTTGATTGACTGTACTTTAGCACGTTGAACTAAGGCCGTCAAGCATGAAAATGAAATGATTCATCGTTCTTCCTGTCATTCTTTCAGCAGACAGATCCTGTTCCTTTTTTCTCAGCGATCCATCTCGCTGTGAAAGCCCGTGGAATAATGATCCCGAATAACCGACTCAATCTCATGGAGTGAGCTCTGCGGAAGATCTCCTGGGATGGTGTTTTTCATTGCAGAGGTAGCATTGCCATACTTCACAGCTTCCTTGACATCTCCGTTCGAGTGAATGAGTCCATAGAGCGCACCTGAAATATAGGCGTCTCCGGATCCGATCCGATCCACGACATCAATGTTTTCATACGGTGGCTCCTCAAAGTATGCATCCCGCTCAGCAGAATACGCGAGGGAGCCAAAGTCATGGCTCTTCGGGCTATGTACCGTGCGCTGTGTTGCAAACACAGCCTTAATCGGATAATCCTTCGTAAAGCTCTTAATCATCTCACGACAGTTGCCCGTTTTCAGGAAGGTGAGCTTTGCAGTGGATTCCGAGCAGAAGAAAATATCAACATACGGAAGAATCTTCAGTATGGTTTCACGTGCTTCATCTCCACTCCAGAGATTTCCACGGAAGTTCACATCGAAGGAAATCAGCGCACCATTTTCCTTGAAATGCTTGATGGCTTCGATGGTAGTTTCGCGAAGCTGTGGCGATAATGCCAGCGTGATTCCAGAGGTATGGAAGCACTTGGTGCTGCGGTACACTTCCGGGTTGATTTCATCCAGTCCCAGAGAGAAAAAGCTGGAGTGGCGACGGTCATAGATCACCTGCGGCTTTCTCGGATAGGCGCCATACTCATAGTAGTATACACCGACACGTGCATCCTCTGAATGATCATAGATGAAGAAATCATCGGAAACACCATAGCTTCGAATCGTTCCCTTCATGAACTGCCCCAGGTCATGCGCCGGAAGCTTCGAAATAATACCCGTATGGAGACCAAGAAGTGCAGCACCTACGGCCACATTCAGCTCCGCACCACCGACATTCTTTTCGAATACGTCGGAACGGGCGATCCGCTCATTTCCAGGTGGCGAAAGTCGAAGAAGTAACTGCCCCATCGTGACTAAGTCAAAAGGTCTATCTGGGAAATTCATAATGCATGCCTCCATGTCTCGGAAAAGGATTTCAAATTGTTGATATTGCATATAATGCATTGATTTTATACCATTCTTTCGTTATAATCAAGACAAATGTAAACGCTTACACAGACAGGTTGATTTCTTCATCCGGGTCATTCTGTAGCGTTTTAGAAGGACATGCCATGAATATTTACGATATTTCAAAGGTCGCTGGCGTCTCCATTGCCTCTGTTTCGCGTGTCATTAACGGTGCCGAAAACGTATCGGAAAAGACCAGAAGAAAAGTGCTCGACGTCATTGACCAGTATGGTTACACCCCCAATGCCTATGCGCGTGGGCTCGGCCGTGGATCCATGAAAACCATCGGTCTCATGTGTTCGGATCCCACCGATATCTACCTCGCAAGTGCCATCAATTACCTGGAAACAGAGCTTCGAAGCCAGGGCTACAATTCCATCCTCTGCTGTACCGGCGACCGGCTGGATAACAAGAAGGCGAGCTTCGAGCTTCTGAAATCCCGTCAGGTGGATGCCTTCATTCTTGTCGGTTCCCAGTTCGTGGAGCCGAAGCCGGAGGACAATGCCTACATTCTCGAAGGCGCACATGACCATCCTGTCATGATTCTGAACGGCTATCTTCCTGGGGATAACATCTACTGCACGCTATGTAATGAAAAGGGCGGCATGAAGGATGCACTTCAGCATCTGTATGACACCGGTGCCCGTCAGTTTATGTATGTCTACTCCAGCGTAAGCTTCTCCGGAACGCAGAAGCTTGCCGGTATTCGGGAAAGCATCCGGGAGCTTGGTCTTCCAGACGAAGCCCTTCGCACCGTGCAGGGGCATCGCCGCTATGATGAAATTGCCACGCTTCTCAAAGAAGCGTACGATGAGGCTCCCTTTGATGCCATTATTGCATCCTCCGACACCTCTGGTGTGGGCGCTGTCAAGTTTGCTCTGCATGCCGGGCTTCGCCTTCCGGAGGACCTGCAGATCGTCAGCTGGAATAATTCCACCCTGGCGGTTGCATCCTCTCCGGAGCTCACCAGCGTGGATGCCATGCTGAAGGAGCTCTGCCTTAAGACCTGTGAGAATCTTCTCTCCCTTCTCAATCCGGTGGAGGATGAAGAGGGACATCTCCTCACAGCAGATATTCCTGCGAAAACAGTCATGCAGACCCATATGGTCAAGCGTGAAACGACCCGGTTTTAAGGATTCACTTTTTGTCTCCGAACTGGTATACATTTCGAAGGAACCATTGTACACTGAAGACAATGCCAACGGGCATTGCATATAAATCACTCTGTATCTGTCCTGTCATTTTCCGGAGGATGCTCTCTTCCGTGCAGACAGATACCATTCACTTCATGGAGGTAAAGCTATGAAACCATTTATGGACAAGGACTTCCTGCTCAGCACAGATGTAGCGAAGGAGCTCTATCACGACATCGCAGAGAAGGCGCCGATTCTTGATTACCACTGCCATATTGATCCGAAGGATATCGCTACGGACAAGCAGTACGATAATATTTATCAGGTATGGCTTGGAAAGCCACCGATCGGTGACCACTACAAGTGGAGACAGATGCGTGTGAACGGTGTTCCAGAGGAATACATTACCGGTGATAAGCCAGACCGTGAGAAGTTCCAGATGTGGGCAGAGACGATGCCGAAGCTGATTGGCAACCCGCTGTATCACTGGTCTCACCT
>DJEQ01000005.1:0-1108 GCA_002431355.1 Oribacterium sp. UBA5894 | reverse complement strand
CTGTGCAATGAGAAGCTGCATGATCCATCCATGTCCGTACGGAATATCATCAAGCAGTCGAACGTGAAGCTGATCTGCACCACCGATGATCCAGTCGATACCCTTGAGTGGCATCAGAAGATCAAGGACGATGCAAGCTTCGATGTTCAGGTGCTTCCTGCATGGAGACCAGACAAGCTGAACAACATTGAGCTTCCTACCTTCGCTTCCTATATTGCAACCCTTCAGGAGCGTTCCGGCATTGAGATCACCGACATGGCTTCCCTTCAGAAGGCCGTTGTAGATCGTCTGGACTTCTTCCAGTCCATGGGCTGCACCGTAACCGATCACGGCGTTCGCTATGTAGCCTATGTTCCTGCAGAGGCTTCCGAGCTTGATGCCATCCTGAAGAAGGGCATGAAGGGCGAGGCGGTTACTGCTGAAGAGGCTGCAAAGTATAAGACCGCCATGCTTCTCTTCCTTGCGAAGGAGTACAACAAGCGGGATATGGTCATGCAGATTCACTACGGCTGCGTACGTGATAACAATGCAGACATGTTCGCAAAGCTTGGCCCGGATACCGGCTTCGATTCCGTAGATAACTACGCACCAGCTGACCAGCTTGCCAAGTTCTTTAATGCGCTGAGTGTAACGGACGAGATTCCAAAGACCATTCTTTACTCACTGAATCCGTGCGACAATACCACCATCAATACCATCGCCGGCTGCTTCTGCAAGGCACCGGTAAAGAACAGAATCACGCAGGGTGCTGCATGGTGGTTCAATGATCACAAGCAGGGCATGATCGAGCAGATGGTCAACTACGCAAACCTTTCCGTTCTTGGTAATTTCAATGGTATGCTGACCGATTCCCGTTCCTTCCTCTCCTATGCTCGTCACGACTACTTCCGTCGTATTCTCTGTGAGCAGATCGGACAGTGGGTTGAGAATGGTGAGTATCCATATGACAAGAAGGCACTGACCGAGATCGTAAAGGGTATCTCCTACAATAATGCGGTGAAGTACTTCGGCTTCAAGCTGGAGGAGTGCTGATCACGTCCGAAAAGCCTGAATATCGAAAAATGGTAAAAAAAGAGCGGCTGCAGAATGCAGCCGCTCTTTTCATGTT
>DJEQ01000075.1:2376-17109 GCA_002431355.1 Oribacterium sp. UBA5894 | reverse complement strand
GTGCTGCCTCATGGTCTTCCCATTCTGGGCGGCCTTTCATATAGCCTTATTGTATGGTGCCTCATGACCATCATGTCTCTGGCGGGTGGATACCTCGTGGGGCTCCATGATTTCCTGGCACTCGACCGCGTGATTGCCTTTGCCCCCTTCTTTTTTGCAGGGTATTTCCTCGGACCGGAACGGCTGATGAAGCTTCTTGGGGTGGAACCACAGCCCTGTGCCGAAGCACGAAGGGTATATGGCGCGACAGCCGAGGATGTGCAGGCGCATACGCCTGAACGGGATGTCCGTGCGGTGGGAAATACAGCAAAGAGTCGTCGGAAGGAGACGAGCAGCAGGAAGGCAGATCGGCGTGGCTCGTTACAGTCCCATCGACTTGTCGGGACGCTGACCGTCCTCGGCCTCCTCGCCTTTCTCATCATTGGCACCCAGAGCTTCGATCACCTGCTTCCCTACCGGAACGTTGTGTACGGTGCCTGGTATTACCGCTTCCATCCAGAAGAGAATCCGGCCGCCTTTCCGGCAGGGCTTGCCACGCATCTCTGGCTGCTCCGGCTTGCGTGGATGCTGATGGCTGGCCTCATGAGCTTCGCCGTTCTCGTGCTGATGCCGAACCGGCAGGTACCACTTCTTACAATGCTCGGACAGCGGACACTTCAGATCTACATCCTGCACCGTCCGATTCGGGATCTTCTTCTGGCTGCAGGCGTCATCACCGCGGTAAACCCGGAAAATCCGGTCCAGGTCCTTGCGCTGATCGGGCTTTCTGTAGTCGTTACTGTGCTCCTTTCGGCAGAAATCTTTCAAAAGCTGCTGAGCAGGATACAGAACCTTCCCTTCTGTAGCGGGGGCCGACGCTCGTGCGATTGACATGGAATGGTGTGAGAATGAGACGAACGGATGAAGTACACAAAATGTTTTTTGACACACATATATAAGCATGCTATGATGTAAATGAAAAAAGGTACTACCGATAGACGGTTAGTCCACATCTAATTTGATAAAAAGTAATCGCCTTAGTTTTGCGGACGGGGGCGATTATTTTTTATGTGTTTTATTGCCGATTGTATAGCCAAGCTCAAAGCAGGCCAAGCCGAAGCTTAATACTGCAATGAGACTTTCGATGGTCAACATTGGCATCCCTCCTTTACAAAAGATTCTGTCTATGTAATCAGAGGGTCACAGTCCCTCTGGTGAGGGACGAACCGCCTACCGTTCATGGTAGCACCTTAAGATAGGATAACAGGAAAAAAATATAAGCGCAATGAATACTTTATAAGCACAGATAGGGTATAATAGCGAAATCTGCAGGATGTAACAGCTCCCGGCTGGCTCTATATCAGGAGGTTTTATGTGGGTTTTCGTTAATGGATTAAAGGTCATTCAGAACTATACGGTTCTGCAGTGGGCGTGGTTCTTCATGTTCTACTGTATCTTCGGCTGGTGCTTCGAGTCGACCTACTGCTCGTTGAAGTCGATGCGGCTTATGAACCGTGGCTTCTGTCACGGTCCATGGCTGCCCATCTATGGGGCGGGTGCCGTGCTCTTCATCGCCTGCGCCTGGCCGTATCGCGCGAATCTGCTCGTAACCTTCCTCATGGGTATGCTGGTCGGAACTGGACTTGAGCTGATCACGGGCCCCCTCATGTATCATATCTTCCATATGCGCTGGTGGGATTACAGCAAAAATCCGCTGAACTGGCATGGCTACATCTGTCTCTATGCTTCGCTTGGCTGGGGTGCCATGGCGCTCTTTTTCGTCCATTTCCTGCACCCGCGTGTCGCAGAGCTTACAGTGCACTGGACGCCGATCGGCTATATCGTCGTTGTGACCATGCTTTATACCCTTTTCGTTGAGGACGTGATCTTCTCCGTGCTCGGTGCGCTCGATATCCGGAAGCGTCTTGAGACCCTGGCTGCAAATTCAGAGGAGATTCAGCAGCTGAAGCTTAGTATCACCGAGGCGCGCGAGCGTATAGAGGAGCTGCAGGAGGCGATGTCGGCCAATGTCTCCGAGGTGAAGTCCATCGCGGAGTCGGAGGGGAAGCTGGCGGTCGCAAAGGTGGTGTCGGAGGAGGCGGCACGCGCATTGCAGGAGGCCCGTGAGAACAGTGCAGAGGCTGCACGCCATGTGGCGCGGTCTGGCGTACAGGCGGCCTATACCGCTGCCGATGCTGGAGCCCAGGCTGCACGGACGCTTGCCGAGAGCGGCGCGCAGATGGCGCATACCGCTGCCGATGCTGGAACGCAGGCCGCACGGACACTCGCAGAGAGTGGAGCGCAGGTGGTACATACCGTGGCAAATACGGGACGCAGTGCGGCAGGTGCCGGGAAGTCGGCTGTGCAGCGCAGTCTCGAGCTTCGGCGCTACCTCGCCGAGGAGCGTCGCCGCCACCTGGAGGAGCGCCTCGCCATTCTCGAGGATGGCGGTGATGCCCGGACTGGACGCATGAACTGGTGGGTCGGCAATACACTTCGAAACAATCCGACCTTCAGTCAGCGTGAGAAGTACAGAGAGAACTTTGAACTCTTTGATCGTCTGCGCGCTTCCTCCCATCGCTACCATGAAAGCTTCGAAAAGATGGAAGCCCGCATCGAGGCTGAAAAGCGAAAGGAAAGGGAAGCGGAGAGCTCTGCTTTCTGAAAGCCATGTGGGTGAAGGCTGTACGGATTTCTTTCGCACTTGTTTAGACTTTGTTTAGAATTTTTAGACTTCTTTTAGTCCGGCGACATATTTCAGTCACATGTGTCCTGTACTATATAGACAGTTACAGAGATGTAACGAAGAAACGCTTTTCATACTCATACTCCGGAGTTGAAAAATACTCCGGAGCCCCCTTCAAAAACAACGGTCGTTTATGTTTACGATGTTTCGAGTGGGAGGGAGCGGTGCACAAACGCTCCATGGATCCTCGAAAGCAAGATCGAGCATGACCGTTTTCCATATACCTCATAGGAGTTTGATTTCCCCCTTGATCAGGCTCTTGACATAAAATCATAAACAAAAACCCCGTCGGAGCGCAGAAGTTCCGGCGGGGTTTTGTATATATCCCCGGGGTGCTCCTTCGGAGCACCCCGGGGATATATACAACGAGACGATGCCATCTTATGCGCCTGCGGCGCAGGCATCGTCGCTTGATTTTGCCACTTTCGTGGCAAAACGGCCTCGCCGCCCGGGGGCATCCCTGGGGACCCTGCTCCTTCGGAGCACCCCAGGGATATATTATCCCAGAGTTTCCTTTGCGAGCTTCTCCCATGCAGGCACGGAGCGCTCAATCATCGCGTAGTCCACGCAGTACGCAAGGCGGACATAGCCTGGCAGACCGAAGCCATCGCATGGCACGATGATGATGTTCAGTTTCTCTGCGGCCGCTGCGAAGTCGGCCGCAGAGCCATTCGGAGCCTTCACGAGCAGATAGAAGGCACCCTCTGGTCGTACACAGTCGAAGCCGAGGCCGGAAATGGTGGAGTAGAGCAGCTTCCGGTTCCGGTCATAAAACGGAACATTGGCCTTCACCTCGAGACAGTCCTTCACCACCAGCTGAAGGAGGGACGGTGCATTGACGAAGCCGAGGCAGCGGTTCGCGATTGTCAGAGCCTGAATCAGCTCAGGATAGTCCTCGGCCTGCTTTGACAGTGCGAGATAGCCGATACGCTCACCTGGCAGCGACAGGGTCTTACTGAAGCTGTAGAGGAAGATGGCATTTCGGATGATATTCGGGATGTAGGGAACGGAGAGGCCATCGTACACAAGCTCACGGTATGGCTCATCGCAGAGCACATAGATCGGATGACCGATTTCCTTTTCCTTTTTCTCCAGCATTGCGCCGAGCTTCCGAATGGTCTCCTCGGTGTAGACGGCACCGGACGGATTGTTCGGATTGTTGATGATGAGGGCCTTCGTGCGGTCACTGATGAGGGCTTCTGCGGCGTCAATATCGAGCTGGAAGTGCTCCGTATCGGGTGGCACAATGGTGAGCTTTCCACCGAAGTTGGAGGCATAGCTCCGATACTCCGTGAAGAAAGGTGCGAAGGTCAGAACCTCATCGCCCGGATCGAGGAGGGCGCGCAGCACATCATTGAGGCCACCGGCCGCACCGACGGTCATGATGATGTCCTGGGCGTCATAGGCCGTGCCGTGCAGGTGGTTGAGATGCTCGGCAACAGCCGCACGCACCTCCGGGTAGCCTGCATTGGCCATGTACCCATGAATATAGTTCGGCGCCTCCTCGTTCACGATGCGTACGATGGAGTCCCGCACCTCCTCTGGAACCGGAGACGCAGGGTTTCCGAGACTGAAGTCATATACGTTTTCGCGTCCGACACGCGCGGCGAGCTCCTGCCCGAGCTCAAACATCTTTCGGATGGCGGAATTCCCCGCTACAAGCTGCTGCATGCTTTTCGATAATGCCATGATATCCTCCTTCGTCCGCGACATGTGCGGATCGTTATGACTGTTTGCAAGTACTATAACGTGCTTCGTTGTTCTGAAATGCCAAGTCCTGTGTGGTGCCTTTATCATTCGATCAATGGCTCTATTTTACTCCATTGCTTTATACTGTTGAAGTGGTATTTCGGAATATTTACGATAGATGGATGAGGTGGGGAAGGAAAAGGCAGAGGCAATAGGATTTGGACAGGTGCTGGCGCAGTGTGAGATGGGCAGATATGCATGAGAAGACTGGGGATAGCTTATGATCGCACGGGTATGGCATGGGGAATGGATGCCACATATATACAAAAGTGTGATTTCAGAAATCGTATATATGGATTTAGAGGATTTTGGACGTTTTGGAGGGGAAAAGTATATATGGAGAGGGCGTTTGGAAAATCATATATATGAAAACACCTTATTTCAAAAGAAAATCGCTGCGCACATATATACGATTTTTAAAATGAGAGAGTTGTATATACCTCTACGCTTTATTTTGACCAAAATCGGACAAAAAGCATATATACAATTTTGAAAAAAAGGCATCTGTATATAATACGCTTATAAGCGTATGCCCATTTCTGGAAAAAAGTATATACGGAGGGGACATTTTAAAAATCGTATATATGTACTGGATACGGACGCTACGGTGAGCGGTAGATCTGGCCTAAAAGCATGCGGGCATGCGCTGTAAAAAGGCTGTAAAAAGAGCTTGAAAGAACGTAATTCCGACTTTAAAAACCTTGGTTCTTCGATTATACTATAAAAGATTCTAACCCATTGGATATCTTCATTTCGCACACCCACGAAGGAAAACATGGACAGGTAGATCATCTGTACGAAGAGACGATGAAACGCGTGTTCAATGCATACATCAGGAAGCCTTACAACATCGGGCGTGGCGCATGCGCTATGCATCGTGTGATGTGCGTCATTTAGTATACATCGTCATAATCTTGTAGGAGAGTTTCATGTTTTCACTGATTTCAAATGATATTGGCATCGATCTGGGGACGTCCAGCATCCTTGTATATATAAAAGGCCGTGGGGTTGTACTGAAGGAGCCGTCGGTGGTGGCGGTCAATCGGGATACGAATACGGTTCTGGCCTATGGAGAGGATGCGCGTCTCATGCTGGGACGTACACCGGAGAATATTTCGGCGGTTCGGCCGCTTCGGCAGGGCGTGATTTCGGATTATACACTGACTGAGAAGATGCTGAAGTACTTTATCAATAAGGCGGTTGGCAAGCGGACGCTTCGGAAGCCGCGCATTTCCGTATGCATCCCGAGTGGAGCGACGGAGGTCGAGAAGAAGGCCGTGGAGGATGCGGCGTACCATGCAGGAGCCCGCGAGGTGACGATCATCGAAGAGCCGGTGGCGGCGGCGATCGGTGCCGGGATCGATATCAGTAAGCCACAGGGCAATATGATCATCGACATTGGCGGTGGCACGGCGGATATTGCCGTGATCGCACTGGATGGTCCGGTCGTTTCCGAGTCCATCAAGGTGGCCGGGGACGATTTCGATGAAGCCATTCTCCGGTACATGCGGAAGAAGCACAACCTCCTCATTGGTGAGCGTACCGCGGAGGACATTAAGGTCAATATCGGCTGTGCAAGCAAGCGCCCGGAGAATGTGACCATGGAGGTCCGTGGACGAAATCTCGTGACAGCACTTCCGAAGACCGTCATTGTGAGCTCGGATGAGATCATGGATGCACTGCTTGAGCCGGCGATGATGATCGTCAATGCGGTCCACAATGTGCTGGAGCGTACACCACCTGAGCTCGCCGCGGATATCTATGAGCGCGGCATCGTGATGACGGGAGGTGGCTCCCTTCTCTATGGGCTCGACAAGCTCATTCAGGAGAAGACCGGTATTAACTGTGTGCTCGCCGAGGATCCGCTGACGGCAGTGGCCATCGGCACTGGAAAGTTTATCGACTTTGCGAATGGGGACGCAGACGAGGATTAAAGATACGTGTAGGGGGGTGGCCTTTTTCAGGCTGCCCTTTTCTGTACTTATCGCGGGGTGCTCCGATAGGAGCAGGGCCCCGGATCCATTTATATTCAGTCAGGAGAAGCCGATGGAATACTTTGAGGGATACATCGATCATATCATTTTCCAGAGTCCGGCAACGGGCTATACCGTCATGGTCGGCATCATGGGAGGAAAAAGCTATACGCTCGTCGGAACCCTGCCGGGCATTGAATCAGGTGAGAATATCCAGGCAGATGGACATGAGACCACGCACCAGATCTATGGCACGCAGTTTGTGATTGACCGTTATCAGGTGGTGGAACCGAAGACGCAGGAGGCGGTCGAGCGCTATCTCGGCTCCGGGGCCATCAAGGGCATCGGTGCGGCCATGGCGTCCCGCATTGTGAAAAAATTCGGGGATGATACCATGCGGATCATCGAGGAGGAGCCGGAGCGTCTCGCGGAGATCAAGGGCATATCCGAACGGAAGGCGATGGACATTGCGGCGTCGGTCAATGCGAAGCGCGACATGCAGGATGCAGTCATGTTTCTCCAGAAGTACGGCATTTCCATCAACCTCGCGGGGAAGATTTATAACCGCTATGGCCACGAGATGTATGACATTGTCCGGGACAATCCGTATAAGCTCGCGGAGGACATCGAGGGGCTCGGCTTCCGGACCTGCGATGAGATTGCGCGCAATGCCGGCATCGCGGAGGATTCGGCCTTCCGCATCGAGTCCGGCATCCAGTATGCGCTCGGTGCCGCGGAGGGCAATGGGCACTGCTACCTGCCGCTGCCGGAGCTCTGGGAATCCGTGGAATCTCTTCTGAATATCAGCATTCAGGATCTGAGCTCCTACCTCCTGGAGCTGCAGATGAAGGGCCGCATCGTGGTGAAGACGCAGCGACCGAAGAGCATTGCGGACTTTCTCGCGCAGACCGAGGGGAAGGCTGCTGAGGAGGAGAACCACTCTCGTGGCGAGGGTGTGCAGCAGACGGACTTGGCAGCCCATGCTTCCAGCCAGCAGAATCGTAGCGCAGCCCTGGATGTGGCGCAGTCCACACGGGTGGCACCGAATGCAACTCGCCCTATGGCCTCGGACCTCTTCGGCGCGACCCCGGCGCAGCAGGCGGATCCGAATACGCAGGTCTACCGCGCCTCCGTGTACTATACTGAACTCCAGGTGGCGACCCTCTTGAAGGACCTCAATGTGACAGCAGAGCATGCGGAGCTTGAGGAACGGCGAACGGCTGCCATCGACGAAATTACAGAGAAAAACGGCATTGAGCTCGATCCGCTGCAGCGGGAGGCCGTGCTGACGGCGGCCAGTACCGGCGTGCTCGTCATCACCGGTGGCCCAGGTACCGGTAAAACCACCACAATCAACACCATCATCCGTATGTTTGCGGAGGAGGGGAAGACCATTCTGCTCGGGGCACCGACGGGGCGCGCGGCGAAGCGCATGTCGGAGGCGACCGGCTGGCCGGCCTCCACGATTCATCGCCTTCTCGAGTACCAGGGGCGCCCGGATGAGGAGGAAGAGGGCGAGGATCAGGTGCGCGGGCACTTCGAACGTGACGAGAACAATCCGCTCGAGTGCGATGTCGTCATCATTGACGAAATGTCGATGGTCGATATCTTCCTCATGAATGCGCTCCTCAAGGCCATTCATCGTGGCACTCGGCTCATCCTGGTCGGCGATGCGAACCAGCTGCCGTCGGTCGGTGCGGGCAATGTCCTCCGTGACATCATTGCCTCAGGCGTGATCCGGACCATCCAGCTCCACCACATCTTCCGCCAGGCCGCAGCGTCGGACATCGTCGTGAATGCGCATAAGATCAATGAAGGCGAGCCGGTCGATCTCAGCAAGCGTTCGAAGGACTTCTTATTTATAAAAAGTCAAACGCCGGACCAGATTTTCCAGGCCATCGCGACGCTTGTGCTGAAGAAGCTCCCGGGCTATCTCGGCGTGGAGCCCTTCGACATTCAGATCATGACGCCCCAGCGGAAGGGCGCCCTCGGTGTCGAGCGCCTGAACCAGCTCCTGCAGGAGCAGATGAACCCGAAGAGCAGTCAGAAGGCCGAAAAGGAGATTAACGGCACCCTCTTCCGTGTCGGCGATAAGGTGATGCAGATCCGAAATGACTACAACCTCATCTGGGAGATTCGTGGCCGGTACGGGATTCCGACCGAAAAGGGTGAGGGCGTGTTCAATGGAGACATCGGCATCATCACGGAGATCAACAGCTTCGCGCAGAACCTGACGGTGCGCTTCGACGATCGCTACGTCGAGTACGCCTTCAAGGACTGCGAGAGCCTCGAGCTTGCCTACGCCATCACGATCCATAAATCGCAGGGCTCGGAGTATCCGGCCGTGATCGTGCCCATGTACCAGGGCCCGGCCATGCTTATGAATCGGAACCTGCTGTATACCGCGGTCACGCGCGCGAAGTCCTGTGTCTGCCTCGTCGGGAATCCTCCGATTTTTGAGCAGATGCTGCACAATGCTTCCGAGGCGAAGCGTTACTCCTCCCTCAGTGAACGGCTCCAGGAGGTGAGTCATGACGAAAATACATCCTCGACCTGAAATTTCCCGCCCGCTTGCGTCGACGCTCGTGCAGGTGTCAGACACCGGCGAACCGGAACCTGATTCCTCGGCGTCTTCGCCGCAGGCACCACCTGCGCCTGCGGCGACGGAGGTCCCACAGCGGGGCCCTCAAAATGACCGCACGGACGTGAAGCAGAGGCTTCTGTCCCTGCTCTTTCCGCGTCGCTGTCCGGTATGCGAGGACATTGTGACACCACGAGGTGAGCTCATCTGCCCGGACTGTGAACGCCAGCTTCATTTTTTAAGCGAGCCGACCTGCCAGATCTGTGGACGCGAGATTCTCTCCGAAGAGGAGGAGCTCTGCGAGAACTGTAAGCGGCACCGCTTTCTTTTCGTGCGAAGCCTCGCCCTTCTCGGGTACAATGATGTCGCCGCGCGCTCTATCAGCCGCATCAAGTATACGGGAGCCCGGGAATTTCTGGACTATTATGGAAGGGCAGCAGCGGTGCGCTGCGGGGCACAGATTCAGCGCATGGCGGTCGATGCCCTGGTGCCCGTGCCGGTTCATGCGAGCCGAAGGCGAAAGCGCGGCTACAACCAGGCCGAGGTGCTCGCCGAGGTGATGGGGCGGGAGCTCGGCATTCCGGTGTACAGTTCGGCACTTTTACGCAATAAAAAAACTGCCGCATCGAAGGAGCTCAATGCGGCGGAACGTTTAAAAAATCTGATGTCGGCGTTTTATGCAGGGACGATTCCGGTGGACCTTCATCGAGTGCTGCTCGTCGATGATATCTTCACGACGGGTGCCACCATGGAGGCGTGCACCCGTGTGCTGCTCCAGGCCGGGGTGCAGGAGGTGTACTGCTTCGCCCTCGCGATTCGATCGGAGCGATGAGATAACGAGCAGCTTTGAGACCTGGAGCTGCCGCCCCTGTTCTTCAGTTCGTGCAGAGAGCAGGCGTCCATCCTTCG
Source organism: Oribacterium sp. UBA5894 (assembly GCA_002431355.1). Classification (GTDB taxonomy): domain Bacteria; phylum Bacillota; class Clostridia; order Lachnospirales; family Lachnospiraceae; genus Oribacterium. The sequence continues at coordinate 7,172 of DJEQ01000075.1, read as the reverse complement.
TCGACCGCATCCGTGCAGCGTGCTCTTCGGCTCATGCAGAGAGCAGCTTCTCGCTTTGAAAGAGAAACGGCATTACTGGGCATGCATCCAGTAGTCGCGGGCAAGCTCAATGAGCTGCAGCATTGGCTCGGAGAGGTAGCGGTCCTTCCGGTAGACGGCATAGGCATGGACCATCGGGTGCGTCGTGAGGCGCAGAAGCTTCACGCCCTCCGGGATCACGATATGGCTGGAGGCGCTGATCAGTGCGGCACACTCATCGGCTGCGACGAGCGCGAGCTGGTAGTTGACGCCCTCCGCGTCCATGTAGATGTCCGGCTCGAAGCCGGCCTGCTCGAAGATGCGCTCGGAGGCATAGCGAACGGTGGAGTCCTTCGGCCCGAGGAAGAAGGGCACATCCCGGAAGCGGCGAATGTCGATGACCTCCTGGCCCTGTGCATCCTGCGTGGTTTCGGCTGCCAGGGGATTTGTACTCGATACGGCCAGCAGGATTTCAACGTCTGCAAGGAACTCATACTGCAGGCGATAGTTCTGCTTGTCGCCCATCAGAATGATGCCGAGATCGATCGTGCCGTTCTTAATCAGCTCCTGCGCCTTCAGTCCCTTCATGAGATTCAGCTGCAGCTTGACCGTAGGATGCAGCTGATGAAACTTCCTATATATAGAGGTCATCATGAAGTCGGCTTCCGTACCGGCGGCAGCAACCGCAATTTCTTCGTTGTGCAGCTTTGCGATATCCGAGATGCGGGAGTAGCAGTCCTTCTTCATCGCGACCATCTTCCGAGCGGTTTCTACATAGATTCGGCCCGCTTCGGTGATGGACCACTCATTACCGCGGCGATAGAAGAGCTTCGTGCCGAGCTCCTTCTCGAGATTTAAGAGCTGCAGATTCAGGGCAGGCTGCGAGATGAAGAGCTTGTCGGCAGCACGGGTAATATTCTTTTCTTCCGCTATGCGGATAATGTTTTCGATACGACGTAAATCCATAAGGACCTCCTGTCGGTGATGAGCTTTCCGAATGCGCAGTGAAGATCTGTGCGGCGGAAGCATTGGCCAGAGAAACAGTGCGCCAGACGACCAGGAAACGCTGCACGTGATGATGACGCGGCAGAGACCTTGCCGAAGGAACGCATATAGGCTGTTTCTATAGTGGATATAGTATAACGCGGCTCTCTAAATCTGTACAATAGAATTGCAAAAAATCTATTAAAAAAATAAATAATGGGCGACGAGGGCCAAAAGCTTGACGCTTCGGGTGCTTCATGGTATAGTTGCCCCGTAATCAAGGGCTAGGCCCTATTTTTTATGCACTAATTTCGTAGTCATGCGAAGTTAAGAATCATTGGAGGTGAAGAGCCGTGCGTACAAAGATTATATTAGCATGTACAGAGTGTAAGCAGAGAAACTATTTCACGACGAAGGAAAAGAAGAACCATCCGGAGAGAATGGAAGTTCGTAAGTACTGCAGATTCTGTAAGAAGCACACGCTTCATAAGGAGACGAAGTAATGAGCGAGAAGAAGAATTCCGGTTTAAAGGACTTCTTCAAGGGTCTTAAGACGGAATATAACAAAATTATTTTCCCGACAAGACAGGATATCATCAAGGAGACGACGGCTACGATTGTAGTGAGTCTCTTGATCGGAGCGCTTATTGCTGTGCTTGATCTTATTATGAAGACGGGACTTGGTTTTATCATCAGATAAGGGGAAACTATGTCAGAAATTAATCCTGCAGCTCGCTGGTATGTCGCACATACCTACTCTGGCTACGAGAACAAGGTTAAGATGGATCTGGAAAAGACGATTGAAAACCGTGGTCTTCAGGATCTGATCTTTGAAGTCAGTGTTCCGATGCAGCCGGTCATCGAAATGAAGAACGGTGTGGAGAAGAAGTCTGATAAGAAGATGTTCCCTGGCTATGTTCTTGTAAACATGATAATGAATCAGGAAACCTGGTACGTAGTGCGTAATACACGTGGCGTAACCGGATTCGTTGGCCCAGGATCAGAGCCGACGCCTCTTTCCGAAGAGGAGATCAGAGCCCTTGGCTATAGAGAGCAGGAGGTTCTGGTGGATTTCGCAATTGGTGATACCGTAAACGTAATTTCCGGCGCATGGAAGGATACGGTCGGTGTGATCAGCGAGATCAACGATCAGAAGAAGACTGTTACCATCTCGGTAGAGATGTTTGGCAGAGAAACTCCGGTAGAGTTATCCTACGGAGAGATTCAGAAACTCAGATAACGAAGTATGGGAGGGTTGATCAGTTCTGCTGATTACCCCGCAATTACCACAAGGAGGTGCCGTTATGGCAAAGAAAGTAGAAGGATACATTAAGTTACAGATTCCAGCTGGTAAAGCAACTCCAGCTCCACCAGTAGGTCCGGCTCTCGGCCAGCATGGTGTTAATATCGTTGCATTCACAAAGGAATTCAATGCAAGAACAGCAAACGAGGGTGATGTCATCATCCCTGTTGTTATCACTGTTTATGCAGATAGAAGCTTCAGCTTCGTTACGAAGACTCCTCCAGCAGCCGTTCTGATCAAGAAGGCATGCAAGCTGCAGAAGGCTTCTGGCGAGCCAAACAAGAACAAGGTTGCTACCATCAGCAAGGCTGATCTCCAGAAGATTGCAGAGACTAAGATGAGAGATCTTAACGCTGCATCACTTGAGGCTGCTATGTCTATGATCGCAGGTACCTGCAGATCCATGGGCGTTGAAGTAGAGAAGTAATAGGGAGGTCAACTGATTATGAAGACAGGTAAGAGATATACAGCAGCCGCTCAGGGCTTTGACAAGTCTGTAAAGTATACAGAGGTAGATGCACTTGAGCTTGTGAAGAAGAATGCAACAGCAAAATTCGACGAGACCATCGAGCTCCATATCAGAACTGGTTGTGACTCACGTCACGCAGATCAGCAGGTTCGTGGTTCCGTTGTCCTTCCAGCCGGTACAGGTAAGAAGGTTAGAATCCTCGTATTTGCAAAGGGCGCTAAGGCCGATGAGGCTCAGGCAGCTGGTGCAGATTTCGTAGGAGCTGAGGAGCTTATTCCGAAGATTCAGGGTGGCTGGTTTGATTACGATGTAATCATTGCTACTCCAGATATGATGGGTGTTGTTGGACGTCTCGGTCGTGTACTTGGACCGAAGGGCTTAATGCCGAACCCGAAGACTGGTACAGTTACGATGGATGTTACCAAGGCCATCGCTGATACCAAGGCTGGTAAGGTTGAGTATCGTCTTGACAAGGCTAACATCTTCCACGTAGCCATCGGTAAGGCTTCTTTCACAACTGAGCAGCTCAAGGAGAACCTTGATGCGATCATGGGCGCAATTGTGAAGGCTAGACCGGCTACATTAAAGGGAACCTATCTGAAGTCCGCTACACTGACTTCTACCATGGGTCCTGGCGTTAAGATGGATACCGTTCAGTTCGGTGCTTAATCTTAACAAAATAGGGTATTGACAGTGGCGAAAGCCGATGTTAATATACACTGCGTATTAACCCGAAGACAGTAGGTGGTGCGGATGCACCGTAAGTTGGAACGCCTACCGAGGAAAGATACAAACGATTTAAGTTTGTTCAACCCCATGTCTTTTGGCATGGGGTTTTCCTTTTGAAAAGGTTTATACGAAAAAATCTTATAAGGAGGAAGAACCGAAAATGGCAAAGGTTGAATTAAAGCAGCCGATCGTTGACGAGATCAAGGCACTTCTTGATGGTGCTGTTGCTGTAACTGCCGTTGATTACCTCGGACTTACGGTTGAGCAGGATACTGAGCTCCGTAAGCAGTTAAGAGAGGCTGGTGTTACTTACAAGGTATTTAAGAACACCCTGATCAAGAGAGCAGCAGAGGGCACAGATTTCGCTCAGCTTGACAGCGTACTTGAGGGTCCTACTGCAATCGCAGTTTCCAAGGACGATCCTGCAGCAGCTGCCAGAATCATTTCGAAGTTTGCTGAGAAGGCAGACAAGCTTGAGCTGAAGGCAGCAGTAGCTGAGGGCAAGCTTTACGATCAGAATGAAGTGAAGGCACTTGCAGCTATCCCTTCCAGAGACGAGCTTCTCGGAAGACTTTGTGGATCTCTGCAGAGCCCGATCGCGAACTTCGCACGTGTCATCAACCAGGTGGCAGAGAAGAACGCAGAGCCAGCTGCTTAAGCTTCAGAGGCTTTACAGGCAGGTGGCTGTCCAGCGCCGCATAAGCGGAAGCGGACAGAAAATGAATGAGAATTTTTTGAACTGTGCATGAGCACAAAATTTCAAATGGAGGAAATTAAAATGGCTAAGTTAACTACTGAAGAGTTTATCGCAGCTATCAAGGAGCTTTCCGTTGTAGAGCTTAATGACCTTGTAAAGGCTGTTGAGGAAGAGTTTGGCGTATCTGCATCTGCAGGTGTTGTTGTTGCTGCTGCAGGCGCAGCTGCTCCAGCTGAGGAGAAGACTGAGTTCGACGTAGAGCTTACAGATGTTGGTCCTAACAAGATCAAGGTTATCAAGGTTGTACGTGAGGCTACTGGCCTTGGCCTTAAGGAAGCAAAGGACGCTGTTGAGTCCGCTCCTAAGGTACTCAAGGAGGCAGCTCCTAAGGCAGAGGCTGAGGATCTCAAGGCTAAGCTTGAGGCTGAAGGCGCTAAGGTTACCCTTAAGTAATCTCCGCGACAACTACAAGTCACGTAAAACAAAAGAGGATGCAGCTTGCAAGCTCGCTTGCAAAGCCGCATCCTCTTTTTGTTTTATGCGGCGCCAGCCGCGATCCGGGCAACCGAAGGTATGCCCGGATCCTCGTGACTTGC
>DJEQ01000075.1:2084-2316 GCA_002431355.1 Oribacterium sp. UBA5894 | reverse complement strand
CGGGAGGCCGGGCGGCAGCCGCGCAGGCGCGCCATTCCTCGCGCGCCTGCGTCCAAATCCGGGCCACTATACACAAACTGCCCTTTTCAGAAATCGTATATATGGATTTCAGGCATTTTTCACCATTCGCAGAGAAAAAGTATATACGGAGGCTCGATTTCGAAAATCGTATATATGTAAACCCCTTATTTCAAAAGAAATTCCCTTGTCGCATATATACGATTTTTGAAAT
>DJEQ01000075.1:0-2031 GCA_002431355.1 Oribacterium sp. UBA5894 | reverse complement strand
AAATAACCGATTTGTATATATGCGACGGGCCGAAACCGCGCTTATAGAGCCAAAATCCATATATACGATTTTTAAAAACGTTCAATCGTATATATCGGATTTTTCTCCATTCCAGAAATCCACTCAAAAACTATATACAGAATCCCGATTTCAAAAATCGTATATAGTTTTCGGCCGATCAAGATCCATCGTGAGAGTAAGGAAAATATATACGATTTATCAGAAGAGGATTTTGTATATAGTTATGGAAGAAAAGCCTTCAGTTAGGAAGAAAGGCTTCCTGTCTGGGATCGATTTCCAGCGAGCTGCCCAGTATAGCATGTCTGGACGCTGATTTTGAAAGGCGTGTCACCAGGTTTTGGTCGAAGAAGCCCCCTTCAGGGAAGCTTTTTACGAAAGGTGCGACTGCGAAGAATGCCCGGGTGACCAGAACGGATGAATATACGTGGTTCTTATCAATACATTGTATGGTCAGTTGTTTATATTTCACTGGTGGTTCCCGCGCACCGTATACTTCTCGCTTGTCGTCCCACCCGTCCTTGTAGTAGAATTGTAATAACTATATCTATGATTCTTTGCTATACTAAAATGAAGACTGTCTAAAAAAGCTTATGTAAAGAAGCTTACAGATTAAGGCATATTTATGATTTGTACAAACTGTGGAAAAGAAATTCAGGATGGATCAACGTTCTGCCCTTATTGCGGAGCGCTGTTTGCTGACGGCTTAATTCATATCCATTATGAGCCGCATCTCGAAAGCTCGCAGGAAACGCTGCCTGTATACAATGCAGAGACCGTGCGTGAGATGTGGGATCGGGAGAAGAGCGCATCTGCAAATGAATCTGTCGAGATGCAGCAGCGTACGTTCACCGAAACTTCCGATGAAGGCACTTCTGTGCATTCAGTTTCAAACCAGCAGGCTGCAGCTGCTTCTGAAGAGGAACAAAAGAATATCGCTGATGCAGAACAGAAGATGAATGTGGACCAGGATATCGATGAACAGCAGGATATGACTGCAGACCAGGAGATGGCCCAGAACCAGGAAATGCAGAGAAATGCTGACATCCATGCAACGCAGGACATCGATGCCGATTTCGATGTGGATTTCAGTGACCGACACAGCGAGGACGAGGATGCAGAGCCGTCTTCGGAAGCCGCGTACACAATGGAAGATTCCATTCAGATGGAGGCCGACGCTGCGGAGGCCAATGCTGTCGCAGAGGATGAAGCCCTTCTGGATGAAATGTATCAGAAGGCTCTTCGTTTCGAGGAAGAGGAGCGTCGTAGACGGGAGGAAGAGGAGCGAAAGGCGCGCGAAGAAGCAGCCGCAAGAGCGGAGGCCGAGCGCATCGCACGTGAAGAGGCGGAGCGGAAGGCCCGCGAGGAAGCCGCAGCGCGCGCAGAAGCCGAGCGAAAGGTTCGTGAGGAAACCAAGCGGAGAATTCGTGCAGAAGCAGCGGCGAGAGCAGAGGCCGAGCGCATGGCACGTGAAGAGGCGGAGCGGAAGGCCCGCGAAGAAGAGGCAGCACGCGCCGAAGCCGAGCGAAAGGCACAGGAGGAAGCCGAAGCACAGGCGAAGAAGGAAGCCGAGCGCGCCGAGCTTGAAGAAGCCATGAAGCAGGAGCTTCTGCACCTCGCCGAGCATAAGACCCTCGGAACGCATATGTTCGATGAGGACGAAGAAGAGGACAATGCTGTCGCCGAGGAGTCTGTCGCAGAAGCGGATATTGAGTCCAAGGCAGAGTCTGCCAATGCTTCCGAGCTGACAGTAGATGAAAGTCCTGCCGAGACTATGGATGCGTCTGAAGTAGAAGATACGGGAGATCAGGCTGAGACTTCTGAGGAATCGGAAGTTGAAGAGCAGACGGAGACATCTGAGAAAGCAGAAGTAGAAACAAGCGAGGAGCAGGCGGAAACGGTAGAGGATTCCGTGGCGGAAACATCTGAAGGCCAGTCGGAAGATGCAGGAGAGCCAGAGCAGTCTGAAGAAGAGCCTGAGGACGAAATCGAGACCGAAGCTTCGGAGAAGCC
>DJEQ01000109.1:20145-28919 GCA_002431355.1 Oribacterium sp. UBA5894 | reverse complement strand
TGCCTAAGTGGCGAACGTATTCATAACTGTGCCGGAGGCACAGTGTCTGATTTTTCCGACCTTGGAGTACTGGTTTCGCAGGCCACCCCTCTGCCGAAGATTATTTAACGCTGGTAGTTAACGCTGATACTGATTGAAGAACTGCTGGAACTGCTGCCACAGCTGCTCCTGATCACTGCTGGAGCCGTTCTGTCCATCGGAGCCCTGGCTGCCATCCTGGTTGTTTGAGCTGCCGCCATTCTGGGAGAACGGATCGTTCGTGGAGCCCTGGCTCTGCTGACTCTTGCTGCCGGACTTCTTGTTGGTGTTCGAGGTTTCTGAAGAACCCAGCGTTACATCCACAGTAACTTCATCATATTTGTTGCCGTTTGGACGCTGTACGGTCACCTTGACGGTTTCACCAGCCTTGTACTTCGCGAGCAGCGTGGAGAGATCATCATAGGAGGTCACGCCCTGACCATCCAGCGCGGTGATGATATCCTTTTCCTGCAGGCCGCTGTTCTCAGCATTGGAGCCTTCCGTAAACTTATAAATGAAGACGCCCTGTGGCATATCAAAGGTCTGTGCGGTCTGTGCATCAATGTTCTTGACCTGGATGCCGAGGTAGCCACGCTCGTCTTCCGGAACGGCCTGACGTGTGGTCAGGGTCGACAGGGAATCAATGACGGTCTTGGCCTTATCCGACGGAATGGAGTAGCCCATGCCCTCAACGTCTGTGTCACTGTACTTTGCAACGTTGATGCCGATGAGCTCACCCTTCAGATTGAGGAGTGCGCCGCCGGAGTTGCCCGGGTTGATGGCGGCATCCGTCTGGAGAAGTCCGGACTCGGTTCCCTCACTGGTCTGGACATCTCTGTCCTTCGCGGAGATGATACCGGTTGTGACGGACTGGCCATAGCCGAGGGCGTTACCGATGGCAACGACCTGATCACCGACCTGAAGATCATCACTGTTGCCAATGCTGATGATCTTGATGGCGTCCATGGTCTTTTCCGGAATATCTGAAAGCTTTACTGCAACCACGGCAAGGTCTGCGGAAGCATCGGTTCCCTTGATCTCTGCATCGACACTCTCCTCGTCGCAGAAGGTGACGGAAAGCGAGGTGGAATCTGTAACCACGTGGTTGTTTGTTACGATCAGAAGCTCAGTATCGTTTTTACCGACGATGACACCGGAGCCACTGGCTGGAACCTCCGTCTCATAATTCTGGGAATTTCCGAAAAGTGAAAAGCCATTGGCCTGATATTTCATCATATTGGTGATGGCGACAACGGATGGCATGGCGTTCTTTGCAACCTCAGATACGGAGCCATAGCCCATGGTCGAAGCCTGTGCGCCTGTACTGCTCGCGGCTGCGGCCTGTGTTTCCCCTGCGGTCTCTGTGGCCTGCGTGGTCTCCGCTGTATTTTCTGTGCTGCTCTCCGTCTGGTAGGTAATGCCCGCCTTCTGGGCGGCGACATTGACACCGACCATCGAAGCACCGGCGACGGCACCAAATAAAAGTGCGCCTGCAACAATTCCTGCTACTTTTTTCATCATGAACCTCCTAAGAAAGTCTTGTTCAAAAGTCTCGTTCTAAAGTCGAGTTCTTGATAGATCGTATATGTTCATTCATCGAAGGAGCCGGAGCTCCCGTCTGGATGACTGCTCATTCACTTCAGCTATCTTTCTGCTTACATCGAGTATGATACGGGATTTCTGTGTTTAAAATGTGTCTTAGGTTTGGAGAATTTGTGAAATGAGCGATGGCGTTTCGCTGGAGACATGCGCATGATGGGCGGTATCCACATGGTCTCGTGCTGAAACTGCATATAAAATATGCAGTTTACAGTCTTTTAAGAGACGTTCCATCGATAAAATGCTATGATAGCAGCATAGAAAGCTTCGGAGGAAGTATGTATTATTTTATCATTAATCCGCAGGCCTCCGGTGGGCGTGGACGTAAAATCTGGAACCGGCTTCTCAAATACCTGCAGCGGACACATCAGATGAATCAGGTAGAGGCGTTTCTCACGGAAAAGACCGGCGATGCGCGACGCTATGCGCGGATGCTGTCGGAGCGCTGCATGGAGAACCGCATCATCACGGTGATCGGTGGAGAAGGGACCCTCAATGAGGTGGTTGATGGTCTTCACCTCGACAGTGACCGCATATCCCTGGCCTATATCCCGACAAAGGTGGACAATGACATCGCCCGCTGCTATCGGAAGCGTTATACGCTGAAGGCACAGATCCGGCGGCTCATGAATCCTTCGGATGAGCTGCTTCTGGATTACGGTGTGCTGAACTGTGCAAGTCTGAACCGGCGCTTCGCTGTGAGCTCCGGAATCGGCTTCGATGCGGCGCTGTTCCCACCGCTTGCGCCTGAGAACCGTGAAGAGGCTCAGGAAACAAAAAAAGCGCCATTTCCAAAACGACGCATCAGCTATCTCCATCATTTTATGCGAGAGATTCTGCGTGCACGGCAGAGTCACGGCTACGTGATCCTCGATGGGGAGAAGCGGCATGAATTTAACAATATCCTTTTTATTTCGGCGCATGTCCATCCCTTCGATGGCGGTTACATGGTCTGCCCGCAGGCCGATGGTGCGGATGGTTTCCTGGATATCTGTATTGTGAGTACGAAATATAAGTGGCGGCTCGCGGCCATTATGGTGGCGAGTATTTTCGGACAGCATGTCCGGCACACCGGCGTTCACCTCTATCGCTGCCGGGAGGCGGTGATCCATACGGAAAAGGCATTGCCCGTCCATGTGGACGGTGAGGCCATCGGTGCACAGACGGATTTTACCTTGACCTGTATACCAAAAAAGCTTCGACTTCGCATCTGAGCGAAATCGAAGCTCTTTTTTTAGCTGAGCAGTGCAACGGCCTGAGCGCTGATGCCCTCGCCGCGGCCGGTAAAGCCGAGATGCTCTTCCGTCGTCGCCTTGATGGAAACCTGATCCACCGACAGCTGCAGGGCGGCAGCCACGTTCTTCCGCATGTCCGGCAGATACCCCATCAGCTTCGGGCGCTGCGCAATGATCGTGGAATCAATGTTTTCGATGCGATAGCCGTGGGCTGCGAGTATGTGCCCGACCTCCTGAAGAAGCGCGATGGAATCGGCGCCCTTATAGTGCGGGTCTGTATCCGGAAAGTGCTGGCCAATGTCGCCCAGTGCAGCCGCCCCAAGCAGTGCATCCATGATGGCGTGCACGATGACATCCGCGTCACTGTGTCCATCGAGTCCGAGCTCGTAAGGAATGGTAACGCCGCCGAGAATCAAGGCGCGGCCTTCTACCAGCTTGTGTACGTCGTATCCTGTTCCAATTCGCATAGGTACCTCCTGATGAATGAAATAACAGCATCGCGGACGAGCGCTTGCAGCGCGATTCGGTCCATTTCGCCGATGCTTTGCTTCTTTACATGAGACTCTGTGGGTCTACATAGCTTCCATTTTTACGGACACCGAAGTGCAGATGCGGACCGGTGGAGTATCCAGTCGAGCCGACGGTGCCGATGCTCTGTCCGGCCGAAACCTCCTGTCCTTCGGAGACATTGAGATTTGCCATGTGCATGTAGACGGTATATACGCCACTGCCATGGTTGATCATGACATAGTTTCCGGCGGATGCAGAGTAGGTTGCAATGACGACCTCACCGCTCGCCGACGCGACGACCTTCGAACCGCTCGAGGCGGCAATGTCAATGCCCTTGTGGTAGGTGCTGGCGCCCTCCGTCGGTGCCTCCCGCGCGCCAAAGGTGCTGGTAATGCGTCCGCCGGATGGAACCGGCCAGGTAAGGCCGCCGGACAGCGTCCGCGTGGTATAGTCCGGCTTCACCTCCTTTACAGTATCGGGATCCTTTCCGGCGGCTTCGGCTGCCTTTCGAGCGGCCTCTTCCTTCGCCTTTGCTTCGGCTTCCGCTTTCTTCCGCGCTTCCTCTTCCTTTCGCTGGATTTCCTTTTCCATAGCGACGATCGTGTTTTCCTGTGCACGGATGTCGGCACTGAGATCATCGATCTGATCCTGCTGCTGATCTGCGGTTGACTGGGCGGAACGGAGCTTCTGATTATAGGAGGCCAGCTCCTGGTTCTTCTGGTTCAGCAGGGTGGCTACACTCTGCTGCTTCGCACTGGCAGACGCCTGCATGGCTACAAGCTGTGCCTGCTCCGCCTCCAGCTGAAGATTTGTATTTGTGACCAGCTGCTTCGTTTCCTCAAACTCACTCAGCTTCTGCCGGTCGTATTCGGTGATCTTTGCGATGTATTCGGCTTTATTCAGGAGGTCCGACCAGCTCTTTGCATTCAGAATCATGTCGATGAAGCTGGTATCCCCCTTCTCATACATAAAGCGGATACGGAGCTTCATGCTGGCATACTGATTCGATTCGGTCTGGGTAGCCTCCGCAAGCTGCCCCTCCGTGAACTGGATGTCGAGCTGCTTCTGCGCGATGGAGGCATTGAGCTCATTTACTTCATTCGTGAGCGCGGTCATGCTCTCATCGAGTGCCTTTATGTAGCTTGCAGTGTCGGCCTTCTGGCTCTGAAGTCCGCTGATGGTATCCTGAACCTTGGACTGCTCCTCCTTCAGCGCATCGATGGCTGCCTGATTCGCATCAATGGTTTTCTTTGCCGTATCGATCGTCTTTTTTTCGCTCTCGGCGGCAAGATTTGGCATGGCCGTACAGTTCAGTGACAGCAGAAGTGCTGCCGCGAGGATATAGAATCTTTTTCGTCCTGTTTTTTTCATGGCTTACACTCTCAGCGATTTTCGAATCGTGAAAAAGGAAACAACGAAGCCCACACCGACGCCGAGTCCCAGTGCAACCGTCACCATCTCCGGAAAGATCGTATGAATCGGGATCGGCTGAAACAGGCTTGAAATGGCCACGAAGTGCGCCGTGATATAGCGGGCGGCCTTCTCATAGATCAGATAAATGGCAGCGAGCGGGATCAGTGCACCGAACAGGCCGAGAATCATGCCTTCGACCAGAAACGGCAGACGAATCATCAGATTGGTCGCGCCCAGCATCTTCATGATCATATTTTCATGACGACGGAACTGCGCTGCCACGGAAATCGTATTGCTGATCAGAAAAACCGATACCGCCAGCAGGATCGTGATAATCACGACGCTGAGCAGTGAAATGATGCGGTTCAGGGAGCTGAGTCCTGTGACGGCAGCATTGGAATAGTTTACCTGACGCACGACCGGAAAGCTGTGCAGCCAGTCGACGATCGTCTGCTGATCCTGAATGTTATAAAGAAAGATCTCATAGCTCTGCGAGTTCGCGAGCGGGTTGTCCTCAGCAAAGGCCTGCGCCAGGAGCTCGTTGTCATCGAAGTAGTCACTCTTAAACTCATCCCAGGCCTCTTCTGCAGAGGTATAGTGTGCACTCTTCACCTCTGGGCGTGCTTCAATGGCCTCGCCGACCGCCTTTACCTCATCGCTGCTGGCGTCATCCGTAAAAAAGACGGTAATGCCGACCGTGGTCTCTGCGGTCTTCGCAACGTTCTGCACATTCGAAATGATGGCGAAGAAGAGACAGAACAGGAAAATGCAGGCGGCAATGGTGGCTGTGGATGCCGCTGAAAACAGCTTATTGTGCAGTATGTTTTTGAATCCGGAGCGGATACAGTACCCGATGGCATTTGGCTTCATGATGCGCTGCCTCCCTTTTTACGACTGAGATAACGTGGACGATGGTGGTCCTGCTGCTCCGCGATTTCCGTGCTCTCGGGCTTTCGACGTGAGCGTCCACGGCGTGGCAGAGGTGCGGTACTGTCTGTCGGCATGGTCTCTGCGGTACCATTCGGTGCTTCCATATCGACGGTCGCGGGATCTGCTGCCACCGCCTCCGGTTGTACATCGTCCTTCTCAGGCTGCGCTCCAGCTGCTGTGTCCGAGACGATTTCACCGTGTGCCATATGGACGGTGCGCTTCTGCATGGTCCGCACAAGCTCGAGATCATGAGTGATCACGATGACGGTGGTGCCCTGCGCATGAATGGACGCGAGGAGCTTCATGATGCCGAGCGCATTTTCATGGTCGAGGTTTCCGGTCGGCTCATCGGCGATCAGAATCTCGGGCTGATTGATCAGGGCACGGGCAATGGCTGTCCGCTGCTGTTCGCCGCCACTCAGCTCACGCGGATAGGCATCGCGCTTGTCACTGAGCCCGACACGCTCGAGCATTTCTGCCACATCGTTCCGGATTTCTGCATTGGACTTCCCGGCGATCAGCTCTGCAAAGCCGACATTTTCATATACAGTACGATCCTCCAGGAGCCGAAAATCCTGAAATACGACACCGAGGCGACGGCGATACTTCGGTACATGACGCCGCTTCATGCGCTGAAGGGCGAGCTCATTCACCATGATCTCTCCTTCCGTCGGTTCAAGCTCCTTCGTCAGGAGACGCACCAGCGTGGATTTTCCAGAGCCGCTGCGGCCGACGATAAAGCAGAATTCGCCATCCGGGATGGTGAGACTGATGTTTCGGAGCGCTTCGACTCCGTTTTTATAGGTTTTGGAAACGTTTCTGATTTCAATCATTCGCGTAAAGGTCCTTTGACTGGAGTATATGTGCGTTCCCTTTTATCCACTGTCCGTGCTGCAGAAGGCTGTGAGCATGAGCAGGAAAGGCATACAGGGTGCATCCATGTAAGTGTACCAAAAACCGGCCCACAGTGTATACACTATGGACCGGTTCATTCATGTCAATTCTCTTAAGATTTCAATCGAGAATATGCGGTGACCGTATTACGCAGGTTTTAATAATCGATTGCTTCCATGTACTTCATGTACTTCACAACCATAAGTGCGATCTTAAAGGTGATGGCATCATCAAATACACGGAGGTCAAGACCAGTTGAACGCTGAAGCTTGTCGAGACGGTACACCAGGGTGTTTCGATGGATGTACAGCTGACGGGAGGTCTCTGACACATTCAGGTTGTTCTCAAAGAACTTGTTGATTGTGGTCAGCGTCTCTTCGTCGAATTCATCTGGAGAAACACCGGTAAAAATCTCACGGATAAACATCTTACACAGCGGAAGCGGCAGCTGATAAATCAGACGGCCAATGCCCAGACGATTGTAGGCAATGATGTTTCGCTCGGCGTAGAAGATTTTCCCAACCTCCAGGGCCATCTTTGCTTCCTTATAGGATTTCGAAACATCCTTGATTTCGTTCACAACGGTACCGTAGCTTACACGTGCCTCGATCATGGCTTCGGTCTCCAGCATATCAAGGATGGTCTCCGCCACATGATGAAGCTCATCAGAGGTTTCGGTTGGCTTCACTTCCTTTACGACGATGACATTCTTCTCATCCACCGCGGTCACGAAGTCATGCGTCTTGGCGGCGAAAAGTGTCTTCAAAGCCTCCAGGGCACCGGAATCACTGGTGCTCTTCTTTGTTTCAACGATATAAACCACACGCTTTACACTGACATCAATGTGAAGCTTCTTTGCGCGGTTATAAATGTCGACGAGCAGAAGGTTATCGAGCAGAAGGTTCTTGATGAAGTTATCCTTATCAAATTTTTCCTTGTATGCGACAAGAAGGGTCTGAATCTGGAATGCTGCGAGCTTTCCGACCATGTAGACATCATCGCTGTCGCCCATCGCAATCAGCACATACTCGAGCTGATGCTCGTCAAAGATTTTAAAGAACTGATAACCGCCTACGGCCTGACTGTCGGCCTGAGACTCTGCGAAGGATGAAACCATCGACTCCGTATACTGATTATCCGTAAAGGTGGATGCAAGGATCTTTCCATCGATGTCCGCAATGGCGATATCCACGCGGGTAATGCTCTTGAGGGAATCAATCGTGCTTTGTAAAACCTGATTTGAAATCATTCTCTACTCCTATCTGCACAATACTCGTTCAAAAAATGGTATTCCATAATCAGTCTTATTCTACTCGATTCGGATTTTAAAATCAATCATCGGATCGCTGTAAGACGGGTTTTATCCACGGACTTCACGTAAATGAGAACGGACGCCGGGAATGGAAAAGACCGACGTGCAATAAAAATCCTCCGGCAGCAGATGCTGCCGGAGGATATGCATGCGATTATTTAGTTTGTGATGGTCTGCTCTGTTTCCTTATCAAAAACGTGAATCTTCGCTTCATCGAGTGCGAAGGTTACGGTCGATCCGGTACGGGCCGTGGTCTTCGGGTTTACTCTTGCAACCCAGCCAGCCTCTCCGAGGTCGAAGTACAGAAGGGTTTCTGCACCGAGCATCTCATATACCTTGATTTCAGCCTTGATGGTCTGCTTCGGATGTGCTGCTACGAAGTCTGCATCGTCATGCAGATGCTCTGGACGGATGCCAAGGATGACGGTCTTTCCGATATAGCCGCCGTCCTTCAGCTTCTTGGCCTTGGCCGGGTCCATCACGATGGTGTGACCTGCAAAGGTCAGGGTGACATCCTCGCCTTCGGCCTTGCACTCTGCATCAATCATGTTCATCTGCGGGGAACCAATGAAGCCGGCAACAAACTTGTTGCATGGGGTATCATAAAGGTTCTCTGGTGTATCTACCTGCTGGATGATACCATCCTTCATGACAACGATTCTGGTGCCCAGTGTCATGGCCTCGGTCTGATCGTGCGTTACATAAATGATGGTGGTCTCCAGAGACTTGTGAAGCTTTGCGATCTCTACACGCATCTGTGCTCTCAGCTTCGCATCCAGGTTACTGAGCGGCTCATCCATGAGGAAGACCTTCGGTCTACGAACGATGGCACGACCCATCGCAACACGCTGTCTCTGTCCACC
>DJEQ01000109.1:0-20108 GCA_002431355.1 Oribacterium sp. UBA5894 | reverse complement strand
GAAAGAGCCTTCGGCTTACGGTCAAGGAGATGCTCCAGATCCAGAATTCTGGCAGCCTCATGCACCTTCTGATCGATTTCAGCCTTCGGAACCTTCCGAAGCTTGAGACCGAATGCCATGTTATCGTATACGGTCATGTGCGGGTACAGTGCGTAGTTCTGGAATACCATCGCGATGTCACGATCCTTCGGCTCGACATCATTGACTCTCTTGCCATCGATGATGAGATCACCACCAGAGATGTCCTCCAGGCCTGCGATCATACGAAGCGTTGTGGACTTACCACAGCCGGATGGTCCGACGAAGATGATGAATTCCTTGTCCTTGATATCAAGATTGAAGTCCTTTACAGCGACAAAGCCGTTCGGATACTTCTTCGTTACGTTTTTCAGCTCAACACTTGCCATTTTTTCTTCTCCTATAGGGATGCATACATTGTGTGATCAGGTTCCCCATTCCTTTTCAACTGTACCCATCGTACACTTTTGAAAGATTTTTCTCTAGAGCATTTGTTCCTAGAAAATGCCGTTAGATTTTAGACAAAGTGTTGAGCGTTCGATAAAAAATGTCAATATACACAAAAGATCGAAGACTTCGTGATCTTAATCCTTCCTTCTTTCAGCAATTTGCCCACAGCACGCTTGAAGGCAGCCTTTGACATCCCGAAATCTCGCATAATTTCGTCAGGTTGTACAGTTTTATCCGTGTATGGCACATGTCCTTCGAACTTTTCTGTGAGGATCGTCAGAACCTCATCAGCATTTCGCTCATAATGATAGGTCTTGATTTGGTCGTTTTTAATAACGGTCGCCTCTTCGTGCTTTTTTGTATACATGGTGGCGGCGAGACGCTGGCTGTGATCGACGTAGAGATAGACCTCGATCGGGTCGCCGGCCTTCAGCTCATAACGCATCTCGCGGTATGGCAGGAGCACATCGCGCTCGAGGCCAATGTCGACGAACGCACCGATCTTCGTGACATCCTTTACGACGACCTTCGCAATGTCCCCGACCTCCATGAGTGGCTTCCGCGTGGTCGCAATGAGACGATCGCTGGAGTCCTTATATACGAAAACGGTCAGCGTATCGCCGATGGTCTTTCCGGCCGGTACCTGCTTCTTCGGGAGAAGAACCGATGCGCCATCGGCATCCTCGAGATAGACGCCGAAATCCTTCTCGCGTGCGATCTTCAGTGTCTGCATCTTTCCTAATTCAATCATATTCTTCCTCTTCTTTCTATTGATCACGCCGAGCAGCTTCCCGGCCGTGCCTGGATTCTTTATTTCGTTTGCGCTCCTGCAGCAGTCCTCGTGCGCGTGCGCCCTGAATGTGCACAGGCTTGTCGCCATGCACTTTTATTTCTGAATGAACTCCACGTTACAGTAGACCTCTCCTTCTGGACTCTGCAGACTGACGACGATTCCGCCCTCTTCCGAGGCACCGTATTTCGGAATCATGGTATCGCCGAGCACGGCGGACTTCCGGTATTCTGCGCGAATGCGTCCGGCACGGAAATGCTGTGCGTCTCCACGCTGCTGTGTCAGTACCTCATCGGCGAGGGCGATATACTGTGCATTGTTCACATGATGGTTGCTGTCAATATGATGTGGCTGCACAAGGATGGACGGGGCTTCCGTCCGCTCCTGTGGCTCTGCAATTCTCCGTTCACTGGACGGAAGTCCGAGCACATCCTGCATTTCCCCGAAGGGCATCAGCATGTCCTCCGTAATCTTCGTCGGTCGCATCCGCTCGGTGTCATAGCAGAACCAGAGACTGTCTGCGCGGAGAAGGTATGCACCCGCTTCGTCCTTGATCCAGAAATTACGATGTGCAAGTACGCCGCGGTATGCATGTGGGCTGGTGCCGATCGTGATCCGCTCGCAGAGACGCGGCATGCGATCAATGTAGATGTCCCAGTAGCTCAGCAGCCATGCGCGTTTCATTTCGCGCAGACGGTCGACGGTCAGTCCGACCTCCGTGGAATGAAAGGTGCTGCAGTCCTGCAGGGCATTGACAACCGACAAAATGGTCGCCTGCTCATTCTCATCGGTTTCAGAATAGCGGACGCGTTCCTTGAATTCGTACATGACTTACTCTCCTTTTTCCTTCAGATCCTGGGTTGCACGTGCGCGCGCCTCCTGATCCTCTTTTTCTGAATGGGTATGCATATAGGGCTTATCCAGCTGGATAATGCAGCGCACCTCCGGGTTTTCAATCTGCATGCGATTCTGAAGGCCATGCAGTAGCTGCGTTTCCTCTTCCTTCGTAAAATTCCATGGGGTTACCAGATCGAAAACCAGGTAGATAAGGCGTCGCTCATCGTCCCTTCGGCCGTCGCTGATTGGAAGTCCGTGCTTTCCATGTTTCTCCGATGCCGGTGCGTTCTCGAGCTCATGGCGTACACGAAAATCATGGAAGCTGCTCTCTGGTGAAAGGGAGGACAGCACATTTTCCAGCAGGGCCCGGTAGAAGCGGGTCTCATCATCGTTATTGACCGGATCCATGTGGATGACCAGATGCACGCCGAGACGCGTTTCACAGTCGTGCTCAATCTGATCCACGAGGTCATGCGCGCTCTCAATATTGCTTTTTCCGTCGACCTCGGCGTGGATGGTAGCCATATACTGATTCGGACCATAGTTGTGGACAATGAGATCATGGCTTCCGAGAATGCCCGGATAGCTCTCCACGAAATCAATGAGCGTGTAGAAAAGCTCCGGATCAATGGAATCCCCGATCAGTGGAGCCAGGGTTTCTCTTGCGATGCCGACACCGTTCCAGAGAACGATGAGAGAAACCAGAAGGCCGACATAGGCATCGATATTCCAGCTGCAGAAGTGGAATATCAGGAGGGACGCAAAGGTCGTGGCCGTTGTGAGAATATCCATGAAGGCATCCTGACTGGATGCGCGGTAGATATTGGAATCAATCTGCGCTGCGACGTGTCGATAGAACAGTGCAAGTCCGAGCTTCACAGCCATGGAAGCAAGCAGGATCACAACGGCAGCCATGCTATAGTGCAGGACCTCTGGATGAAGAATCTTCTGGAAGGCATCCTTCAGTGAGCTGAGGCCCACATTCAGAACGAGAATGGAGACAATGAAGGCGGCAATGTACTCGATGCGGCCATGCCCGAAGGGGTGGTCCTCGTCCGCCTTTTTTCCTGCCATTTTTGAACCGATGACAGAAATGACGGAGCTTCCTGCATCGGAAAGGTTATTGAAGCCATCCGCCATGATCGATACGGAGTTAATGATCAGGCCAATGCTGATTTTAAACACAAAAAGGAGCAGGTTACATACGATTCCCGTAAAACCTGCCCGCTCTGAAATTCTGATGCGTCTGGTATGTTCGTTCATATTCGTTTCCTCTGTCAACTCATCCAACAGACTCATTTTACGGCTGATGCCACCGCCCTGTCTCACACCCGAAAGCGCTCGCCCTTTTCTGGCGTGCATTGTTCCAGCAGGTGGTTTCTGCCGCTCGCTTTCGTAACTGCCTCTGCATATAGAAAACCCCTGTGAGTGTTTAAGTAGCATAAACGCTCACAGGGGTTTCGTCAAGCGGATTCTTTCATGGTCTCTTCGGCCTGAGCGGTATAGGACAGGTCCTTCTGAATCCATGTGCAGTCAGCCTTTTCCTTATTCAGAAGAAAAGACATAAATGCTTAGCTGTTCAGCTCTGCCGGATCGATCTGAAAGCCCTCCAGCTTCGAGGTGCAATGCGGGCAGCGCGTCGCCTTGATGTCGATCTCTGACATACAGTACGGACAGATTTTCGTAGTCGGTGCGGCAGGCGCCGGATCCTGCTTCGGCTTCCGTAAAAGATTGATTTCCTTCACAAAAAGGAAAACGACAAAGGCCATCACCAGGAAGGAAATCAGCTCCGTCAGAAAGGCACCATAGGCAAAAACGGCGCCCTGCTCTACGGCTTCGCTGTAGATCTTCGTCGTCTGTCCCGCCAGAGGGATAAACATGTTGGTGAAATCAAGCTTACCGGTAAAAATGGACAGGATCGGCATAAAGAGATTATCGACGATGCTCTTCACGAGAGACGTAAAGGCAGAGCCGATGATCATGCCGACGGCCAGGTCGATCATATTGCCCTTAATGGCAAATTCCTTAAATTCTTCCAGAAAACGCTTCATAATGCTGCATCCCCTTTGCTTTATGTTTGTTCCGATGGTTCCAGTCAGGATACCAGCGCACCATCTGCGCCGACCGTGTGTGTGCCGGTGTAGTCCGTGAAGGTGCGATTGATCTCCATAAAGCCATTTGCACCAATGTGATAAAGCTTGCCCTGAGAATCAAATACCCACTTGCTCGTCACAGGGGTGCCGTTTACGAGGTATACCCAGCCAATGCCCCAGTCTGCCCAGGTGCCGTTCTGAAGGAAATCACCCGTGGCAGCTGCGTTCGTGGTCTGCTGATTTCCGCTTGTTCCCGGCAGTGTGCTCGTCGTTGGCTGTGTTGTGGTCGTCCCTGGAATGCTGCTTCCTGGTGTCTGACCATTTGAGGTTGTGACACCACTGCTGGTTGCTGCGGTTGAGGACAGATTCTTCATCATATCGGAATCGATCTCAAGGAAGTCGGACTCAGACTCTGCAATATCGCCCGTGGCCTTACCCTCCTCATCCTTGCTCTTCGACTTCGCCTTGATCTTAAAGGTGTAGTCACCGGTCTTCCCATATTTTTTAATGAGCTGTGTTACTTCAACGGAGCCCTTGGTGGTGGTCGTGGTCACCGAAATGCCCGTGCTCTTATCATCGCGACGTACCGTGATGGTGGCACCACAGCTGTCATCGGATGTCTCCCAGGTTGCATAGATGTGAATCTTTCCACTTGAATCGGTCTGGGTATCCCACTCCGCACCGCTGATGTTATAATCCTTCGACTTGTCCTTGTCTGAGTCCGCATAGGCTGTGATCTGGCCAAGTACGGCGCCTGCTGGTGTGGATGTCGCTACCACTGCAGCCATCAGGAGTGCACTAAACTTACGTAATTTCATCTTCTTTTCCTCCGTGTGCTATAGGAAGACGTGGCATGCCACGTCTTCTGATGTATAGACTAATGGTAGCTTTTTCAGGTGCATTTTGCAAGGAACAATATTCTTAGAGTATCATGCGAATTTATTACAGTTCCATAACAAAAAAATCCCAGGACCTTGAAAATCAAAGTTCTGGAATCTTTCAGCAGCGCTACCAGGATTCGAACCTGGGAATGACGGAATCAGAATCCGTTGCCTTACCACTTGGCGACAGCGCTATGTGCTTTGTTTTTGTATCGCTTCAAGCGACTCGTATATAGTACCCAAGAACGAAGCATTTGTCAACAACAAATTTAAAAATATTTTTGGCCCCCAATCCGTCGACTTTGTAGCCTCAGTCGGTCGAACTTCGGAGGCCGCCCAGCTGCTGCCTTGCGTCTGAAGGCATCCGTTAATGAACGACCATCAGCGTGGCTTCCGCCCAGCCACTGCCTTGAGCAAAAGCAAGTGACTGGGGATTTGATCTGCGCCTTTTCGTCAACCGGTCTCTTTCGTATAATCCAGGAAGCCGTCGGTGTATTCCTGATGCCCATCGGCATCAATCCACATGGCCTCGAGCTTTTCCACCTTCTGATCCGGGCCCAGTGGACTCGTTCCCTCATGAAGCGCCGTAATCAGCTTCTTCCCATCCTCCACCGACATCATAAAGAGCGCCGTCGACAGGGCATCCGCGAGACCGGAATCTTCTGTCAGAATCGACACACTGCGATGGTAGGTGGCCGGATACAGTGTATCCGGGTCAATGATGTGATGATAGCGCTGTCCATTCACCGTATAATAGCGCTCATAATCACCGGAGGTGACCAGCGAACGATCTTCGAGATAGCAGGTGACGGCATACTGCGCACCGGTCTGTGTGTCCCGGTAGTCCGGATTCTCCACCGGGCAGACCCATTTCGAACCATCTCCCTTTGTGCCGATTGCACGGACATTCCCCCCGAGATTCAGAAGGAAGCTTGCAGCGCCCTCCTCCTTCACGAGCTGTGCGGCACGCTCCGTGGCGTAGCCCTTGCCGATACCGCCAACATCGAGGCTCATCTCCGGATCCCTGAGATACAGGGTGCCTGCGGCTTCGTCAATGATGACATCATCGATGCTGGTATGCTTTGCGGCTTCCTCGAGTGCCTCTGGATCAGGCAGCTCCGCATGCTCCGGATCCTCCATCCCGGCTTCACGCTTTTCATGCCAGAGCTTCAGTACGGCGCCATAGGCGATATTGACCTTGCCGTCCGTCAGGGTATAGACCTCTTTTCCCCATTTGATCAGGTCGAGAAGGTCTTTATCCACCGCTACCGGCTGAATGCCGGCCTGGTCATTCACCGTTTTCAGATTGTTCATTCCCTTGTAGCTGTTGTAAATGTCATAGAGCTGATGCTCCTTCAGAAGCTGGGCGTGCGATGCATCATAGCATTTCATAAAGTCAGCTTCGCTTTTTTCGAAACCGATCTCCATCGAGACGGTATCAAAGACATCCAGAAACTGCTTACTGTAGCGTTCAGGCGTTACGGAACGCGAGCAGCCCTCCAGCATACCCACAAAAAGCAGTCCGAGACTCAGGACTGCTCCAATCTTCTTTCGATTCCACTTTTTCACTCTTCGTTTCCACCTTGTCCTGGCTCCGTCTTCCACTGATTCTGGAACGGAGCACTTCGAATTCTGCGTATGGTCAGTATAGGGAGAGGTCCCGCCGGTGTCAATGCTGAATCCTGTACTCTCTGGCGCTCTGCTCTGCATACAGGCAGCTCTACGCCCCGGGAATCCGATCGCGTCATGCATCAGTGATGAATAACCCTTCGCACAATGGAGAGTACGAGACCGACCAGAGCGGCCATGAGAATCATCGCACGATTAACCACAAGCTGAGTGCTCGCGATCGCGAGGCCAATGAGCACGGGCTCCACAGCGTTCTCAATCGGGCTCAGCAGGGTCGCAGCGAGTTCTATGAGAAGTAAAGCTGCGAAAGTGGTGATGCCGCGTCCGGTATCGATGGTCTCCAGTGTGCCATAACGAACGTACTTCTTTCTGGACAGTATCCAGAAAAGAGAAATGAGGGTGAAGACGGTCAGTGCCAGAAAGACGGTAATATAGCTGATTTCAGCCATATTCTGATCCGTGATCATCGAGGCGATCGGCCCGAGCGCTTCCAGATTCTGGAGGGCCGGAACGATCATCAGAATATAAAGAAGAAGCAGCGTAGCCACGGAAAAGAGCTGCAGTACACGGTTTACGCCCATCAGAAGATGATCTCCGAGACCGCCGTCTACGGGCCCATCCTCCTCTTCTGTTTCATATTCGCCTGGGTAAAAACCGGGCGCCTCTTCCTCCTCGTTCCGTGACGCCATGGACGGTGCCGCAGGGCGAAGCGTTTCCTGAACCTGTGGAGCAGCATATGGTGTCGATTCGGCCGTCACGCTGCGTGGACGGACGGCATCAGGCACGTCCAGGGAACCGGTGGAATCCGATGGCTGTGCTGCCGGACCGGGTGTTGCTGCCATGCCCGTTTCCTTCCGATAAGCTGCGGAAAGAAGCGAAGCAGCCTCCGGATGTCTGGAAAACCAGGTCACCGCATAGCTGCAGCTCGGGTAGGCCTTCAGCTCGTGCTGCTCGAGGTAGTGGATGAGCCGTGTCATAAGCTTCCCTGCGAGACCCTTGCCACGAAGGCTTTCGTCCACATAGGTATGCGTGATCTCCACCGTTCCAGGCTCCTCCTCCCTTGCTGGAAAATCGATTTCCGCAAGCGCAAGCTCCTGATCATCTACCAGTACAATGCGGTTTTTATAGGTTCTGAATTCCATGCGGGTACCTCCGACCTTTTCGCTTTTAAATGGATTTCAGTATTATACCATAAACTCCAGAGAAAAAAGACAGGCAAATAGGGAGGACCACGGCGAACGGTGCATTCAGGCCGAGCAAGCGACCCATTGTGACGAATACGACGGAGGAGCGCCGCGACCGGTGCACCTGTTGATTTACAGCTTAGCCAGCATGTCGAGGATATCTTCCTTCGGACAGAAGCCGATGGACTGATCCACCTGTTTTCCGTCCTTGATGAGCACCAGCATCGGAATGCTGGCAACCTTGAAGCGCATCGCGAGATTCATCTCTTCGTCGACATTGACCTTTCCAACCTTCAGCGTATCCGCATGCTCCTCGGCGATTTCATGCACAATCGGGGACAGCATCTTGCACGGTCCACACCAGTCCGCATAAAAATCGATGAGCACCGGCTTCGTGGACTGCATGACCTCGGTATCAAAATTGCTGCTTGTAATCTTAAGTTCTGCCATTCATGGCTCCTTTCTGTGTTTCCATAAAGCTGTGCGTGGACAGCGGGGGTCTATGACACGGACCAGCTGCCACGCTGGACAGGATCATCATGCGCTCGCACGGGTTGAAACGCACGAGCGCACGGATTTAATCCTTTAATGATTTATAGTATAGCATGCAGTGGCAGAAGCCTTCAAAATTCGGATCTGCAATCTGCTCTTTGAATTCCTTACACATGCACTTCGTGTCTTCCGTACGTTCGAGGCGACATGGGCAGTAGCCTCCTGTACGCTTCAGCCCTTCCCGGACGGTTTCGACGATGTCCTTATCTGGATTCAGCTCGACTTTCATGCCCTCACCTCCTTTCCACGGATCTGTTTTGCTGCACGTTGTCCCATCTCCATGAATCTGGTTCGTCGCACGCTTCCAGTCCTTCGTCATAGACCGGGTTGTCACCCACTTCCTGCTCTTCAGGAGAGAGGCTCTCAGGCCTTCCAGAGGCCATGCAGGTTACAGTATGCATAAACGGCCTCGACCTCGTCACCCTCCGTGAGCGCGAAGACAGCGACAGGCTGCTCTCCTGGGCGGAGGTCCTTCTGCTGATAACCCTGCTTTGTAAAAATGGAGATCCACTCGATGTAGTGCTCGGGGAGCATCGGATGCAGGACGGAGCCCACCTGCACCTTCACGAGGCCATTTTCCACCTGCCATTCCGGTACATGCTTCTCGCGTGCGCCATCGCTGGTGCCAGCGTTCAGCTCCTGCATCGGCTCGCCACAGCATACCAGTGGAACGCCATGGTCTGTCGCCTTCAGGGCAATGTTTCCACAATGCTTACAAATGTAGTACTGCTGTTTCATCTTGTCTCCTTTCACTTCATTTAATAGTTTTCGGCATGAACCTCAAAATAGCTCTGTGGATGGTTGCAGGTCGGGCAGACCTCTGGGGCCTTTTCACCGACCACGATATGACCACAGTTTCGGCATTCCCAGACCTTGACCTCACTCTTCGCGAAGACTTCGGCCATTTCGACATTATGAAGCAGTGCACGGTAGCGCTCCTCGTGATGCTTTTCGATGGCCGCGACCATGCGGAAGCGCGCGGCAAGCTCCGGGAAGCCCTCTTCCTCTGCGGTTTTTGCGAAGCCCTCATACATATCGGTCCACTCGTAGTTTTCGCCCTCCGCAGCGGCCTGAAGGTTCTCCGCGGTGTCTCCAATGCCGTTCAGCTCCTTGAACCAGAGCTTTGCATGCTCCTTTTCGTTGTCTGCGGTTTTCAGGAACAGCGCGGCAATCTGCTCATAGCCCTCCTTCTTTGCCTTTGATGCGAAGTAGGTATACTTATTGCGCGCCTGTGATTCGCCGGCAAAGGCCTCCATCAGATTTTTCTCGGTCTGTGTTCCAGCATACTTTGTCTTTTTCATTGCGATTTCTCCTTTCCTTGAAGTCTCACGGTTCTATACTGATATTGATAGTCTCATTATATCAGCTTTCGTTCAGAACATGGGGATTCTGGCAAAGAGTTTATAAAACTTTTCGTTTTACAAAGGAGAGAAAAGGATGGACATGAAGTATTTTCGGCGATGGCACGTCTTAAATTCTGCATTTTTCACCTGGGTGATGATTGACAAGCGCAGCCATATTTTGTATTATTATTTAGTCCTGCCGGTATGGCGGAATAGGCAGACGCTCAGGACTTAAAATCCTGTGGCCAGTGATGGCCGTGTCGGTTCGACCCCGACTACCGGCATTAGAGGATGGCTCGGAAGATCCATCCTCTAATGTTTCAAATGGAGATGTACCCAAGTGGCCGAAGGGGGCGCACTCGAAATGCGCTAGGCCGGTCAAACGGCGCCAGGGTTCAAATCCCTGCATCTCCGCTACTGTAAAAAGGCTGGAAGCTCATGGAATTCCATGAGCTTCCAGCCTTTTTACGTACTGTCCTTCCGTCGGGGGCATCCCCGATCGCATCATAGGCACTGAAAGCGCTTTAAAATACGAATATGCCTATAAAAACGAGTATGGCTTGCTGTGCTGCATAGGCATGATGGGTGCGGTTCATCTGAAACGTGCCTATGAAATCCGAAAATCGCATAGGCACACGGGCTCATTTTAGGCTCCAACATGCCTGTATGGATGGCTCATCAGCTGCAGCAGCGCCCGTTTCTTCGTGCGCATCAGAAAACCCTCGCCCAGGGGCGAGGGTTTTCGTGTTTACGCTCTGGACAGATACTCCTATGCGGTCGTCTCTGCGATCGGACCAGCTTCCGTCGTCTGTGGTGGTGCAACTGGCCCCACCTCCGGTCCAGCGCTGTCCTTTCCTGCAGATGTGTTCGAGGAATCATCATGATCGTCTGGGGCCTTCTCAGAGCCGCTGTCTTTTCCTGCGGCTGTATTTCCGACATCCTCATTTTTCTTTGAAGCGTCTGTTTTTTCGGAGGCTTCCTGCTTTCCGCTGCTGCCTTCGCGCGTTGGATCCAGGGCCTCAATGGTGCTCTTCTCTTCCTCCGACTTGTTGGAGTCCGCAGATGCTTCGGTCGTACTTTCCGCCGTACTCTCCTCCGAGGAAGCCGTGCTGGCCTCCGTTTCTGGAGCGGCTGTTTCCGGAGCTGCCGTTTCTGCGACGTTCTTTTTCGTATCGCTGCTTCCGCTGTCTTCTGCCTTTTCAGCCACCTCCGGTGCACGCGTCACACCGGTGCCGCCGCCAATCTTCGGAATATCGGCATTCGGAAGCTCACCGACGCCGGTCTTCTTCTGAATGTGGGCTGAAATCTCCTGCACCTTCTCGCTTGGCGTGTAATTCGCGGCATCGTCGCCGTAAAGGAACGGGTGCAGCTGCTGAACGTTTGACACGAGGGTGGCTGGTACCACGACATCCATCTTGCCGATCTTGGTTGTATCGCGAGAGAATGGGAAGCCGACCGCATTCTGAATATTATATTTCTTCACGGTCTTTGCGATATCCACGATATCATCCGCACCAATGCTGGTCTCGATGTCCGGCAGCACCGTCATGGCGGTGGCAACCAGGGTCTTCTTACTTGCGGCCTTCGCCTTCTGCATCGCAAGCTCCAGCACCTTCCGCTGCCGTGCGGTTCGGTTGAAATCGGTATCCATGAGACGAAGACGCGCGTAGGCGACGGCCTGTACGCCATCGAGGTGGTTCATGCCGCTGTGCTCGAGCTGCACAGAGCCGAGACCGGTTCCCTGCACGGTTTCCGTGATAAAGGCATTGATATACGCAAATTCCTTGTCACTGATATCGAGATCAACGCCGCCCAGTACATTGAGGCCCTCCGCGACGGCCTTCCAGTTGAAGGTGACATAATCGTCAATGTCGAGGTCGAAGTTTCGATTCAGCGCAGCGAGGGCCTGCTTCGGGCCGCCTTTGAAGTAGGCCTCATTGATC
The DNA here is from genome assembly GCA_002431355.1 of Oribacterium sp. UBA5894. GTDB lineage: Bacteria > Bacillota > Clostridia > Lachnospirales > Lachnospiraceae > Oribacterium. Next base: position 8,388 of record DJEQ01000109.1, on the reverse strand, counting down.
TTATGATAGTTGCCGTCCTCATCGATCTGGAGATAGGTATCCCGGTAGACGGAGGTCAGGTTCACATCGCCGGTTCGACGGTTAATGCTGGCAAGCATGATGACATCACTGAGCGCCCCTGCGCCGAGATTGCCATCACGGGAATCCACACCGAAGACGGCGATCGTCCAGTACTTGGACTGTCCGAGTGATTTCAGGGCACTGCAGCCGAAGATGCCGCCAATGATGACAACCAGTACGAGAAGGCCGGCCAGAATGCGACGGCCCCAGCGGGACTTCCGCCGTCTGCGCCCACGCTGTGGTGTGCCACGTCCTGCAGCCTCCGTGCTCAGGGAACGATCTGCATAGTGTCGCTGTGCGGCTTCCTTCTCTATCATCGAGGTGCGCGACTGCTTCATCGGAGTTCCCGAAGCGCCGGTGCCTTTGGAAGACGCCGATCCAGTGGCATAGGAGGTGTCCAGCTCGTCGTCATCAAAGCTGGCCTCTACGCGGCCAGAACGATACCGAAGCTCTTCCATATGCTGCTGTGCACTGCGGGATGGCGCCGTTCTTCGTGGTGTGCCACTGCTTCGACGAAAGCTTGGCACATCGATGCCGTCTCCTGTATTCTGATGCTCAAAATCCTGTAGACTCATATTCGTTCCCCTCTTCTGTTCTATCGACGGCATTATAGCAGAGGTCCTCCTCGGAAGGAAAGAGCTTTCATGGGATTGTCACGATAAATTAATAAAGAGCAAAAAAGCCACCGGCAAGTGCCGGTGGCCATAGATCTCATAGGGTGTTTTCGTTATGCGATGGTTGCGGTGTTGAGAAGCAGCATGCAGAAGACAAGTGCGAATACGGCAACGGTCTCTGCGACACCGATGACAACGAAGTAGTTGGCAGTACCCTTGCCGGTTGCACCGAGTGCATCTGCGGAAGCGGCAGCAACCTTTCCCTGGAACAGAGCAGAGAAGCCGATGGCGATACCGCCGAAGATGCCAACGCCGAGGGACAGGGCAGGATCAATGGTGCCTGCATTGTACGCGCTTGCAATGAAGTTCATGAGAAGGAAGCCGTAAATGGTCTGTGTCAGAGGTGCGCCGGCAAATGCGGTCATGATAAATGGTGCCTGCTTGCCCTGTGCGTAGCACTTCTTCCATGCGCCTACGGCGGACTGACCGGCGATACCGGTACCAAATGCGGAACCTAATGCAGAGAGGCCAAGTGCTGCTGCCATACCAATAAAAGCGATATTCATAATAATCTCCTTTTTGCTTATCTTCTAAGCTTACTGTTTAATTTTATCGTTTAATCTGAATGGGTCGTATGCAATGCCGGTCCACTCCAGTCCTACCTGACCAGAGAACTCCAGCACGTTCAGACGTACACCATGTACAACGACAGAGAGAATACACATAACGATATTGATGACGTGTCCGATCAGTACGATCACGACGGCAGCAATCATCAACGGTCCATGTGCGAGGCCTGCGGCCATGTTGTTAAAGCTCTGTGCGATGGCAAGTCCGGCCATACCGACGGCGAACAGTCGGATATAGCTCATGATGTTACCAAAGCAGCTGATCGTGTTGAGGAAGACGGTAAATGCGCCGCCTAAGCTCGAGGCAATGCCTGCGCCAATGCTCTTCCCCGGTGCCATGCCGTTCGTAAAGAGAACCAGTACGAAGCCGATGGCGACGGCCGCAACCACCGGTGTCAGCGGCAGCTGCTCATGCAGTACGAGATAGAGTGCGAGCAGGTACATGCCACAGATGGTAAAGAGCCATCCGATATCGGATAAGAAGCTGAGGTCCTTCTCTTCCATCTTTTTCTTGACAGCAAGAAGGCTGCCGAGCTCCATCTGCATGGCACCGATGGTGAAGGAAAACTTCATCATGTTGTTCTGCTGTGCAGCGGCCGGGACATCGAAGTACTCCGGATAGTTTGCAAAGCCCGGAAGCACCAGTGCCCGAAGGAATGGTACCTTCATTGCCGATTCCATGCCGAACCAGGTACCGGTGATGGCACCCCAGATCACGGTGGAGGTGGAGAGCACCAGGAGCAGGAAGCTCGTCGTGTCGACCTTTCCATTCTTCTTGATCATGACCAGGGTCGCGATCAGGAACAGGAGGCCATAACCACCATCTCCGATGATCATCGCGAAGAAAAGTGCGAAGAACAGGAGGAACCAGAGCGAAATATCCGTCTCATAGTATCCTGGGAGGATGCCCAGCATATCATAGAGTGGTTTGATCAGCTTGCTGACCTTATTGTAGCGAAGCTTCGTCGGGATATGCTCATCGTCCTTTGCAACCTCATCGATCGCGTAGGCCCAGTGATTTGCACGTGCTCCCTCCTTGAACTTCTCGAGGTAGATGGCCGGAATATATCCGGAAATCCATACGAGCTGTGCATCCCCCTCTGCTGTTTCGCTGGCTGAAGAGTAGTTTTCAGCGTTCTGCGCATCAAGCAGCTTCTGATGGAAGCTGTTCGTGTAAAGCGCCGCCTTCTTCAAAAGGGCATCACAGGATGCATCCTTCTGCTGGCAGTGCGCGATGTCCTGCCGGAGTTCTGCAAGACCCTTTTCCGGAAGAGAAAATTCGCTGGCCACATAGGTCGGTGGCAGAGCACCGATGACAGCAATCGTATCGGCCTTATCGACCGAGGCGAGGCGAATCACCCGGAGACTTTCATCTGCCAGGATGTCCTTACATACATCCTGATCTACGCGATAGAAATGAAGATCGTAGCCCAGCTTCTGCAGCTCCCGTACGTCCTCCGGAGAGAACTCTCCCCACGGCTCGATGCGTTCCATCTCCGCGATGTCTGCCGTGATCTGCTGTGCCAGCTGATCCTTCCTTGCCAGTGCCGTGCGTGCTTCCTGATAGAGCGTTTCGAAGGCGTCGTCGGACAGAAGTGCAGGAGATTCCGCTGCTGCATTCTTCTCCTTCGTTTCCGGACGATACTCCTCCAGCTTTGAGGAAACGCGTGCGAGTTCGGCGAAACGCTCGCTTGCGGCCTGGCTCGCATGTTTCTGCTCTGCCAGGTGCAGAAGGCCTAAGGATCGCAGGCCCTCCAGCATTTCGTCTTTATGTGAAACGGTGGTCACGACGTGAACCATGTTCATTTTTTCAATCATCGCCCTACCTCCACCAGTTTCTTCTTTGAAATCTTGCCACGTACAACGGCGGCTGTCTGCTGATCGCCGAGGTAAACCCCGATGACACGGATGTTTTCCTTGGCCTCTGGAATCTTTACCTTCTCGAAGAGGTTTACTCGCTGAGAGGTGGAACGAAGTTCCTTCTCCAGGAGCTCTACCTGCTTCCGAAGGGTTGAAACCAGTGCATCCAGACGCGCGATCTCACGTAGCTTGACCAGTGCTGTATCCACCCATAAAGGGTAATCATCCACGTTATAGGAGATGTCCTTAAAGGTCAGCTCCTGGAAGGCAGGAAGCTTTACGCCTGCAACATTCTCGGTTCCGACAATGACCTTATCCGGCTGTACCAGAGCATCCAGCTGCTTGTCTTTCTCAAACAGGCTGTTCTCTGAGAATACGGCTACCCAGTCATCGAGATCTCCGATCATCTGCTCGCGCTCGACTTCCTTTTCACTTAAGTCGTCCTTCACCTTCATAATGACGGACTGCAGCTGCTGCTTCTTGAGCTGCAGTGTCGGAAGGTAACGCTGATACTCTTTCAGGTGATCTTTCTGCACTTTCTGTTCATTTTTCGTGAGTTTGATCGCCATTGACTGCTCCTTTACTCATCCAGCTTCTTCGGCCATCTTTCCTTAATCAGGCTGGACTTCAGACCGGTCTCATTCGGTTCGAAGCACTCTGCAAGGATTTCCCAGCCGAGATCGAGTGCCTTTTCCAGAGGAATGTTTACACTGAGATCCATCAGCTTCGATTCGAACAGCTGACCATACTTCAGGAGCTTGTCATCCCAGGAGCTCATCGTGAAGCCCATGGACTTCTTCTCCAGACTTTCCTTGTACTGTGCATAGAGCTTGATCATACCATCCATCAGTGCACGATGGTCATCACGGGTGCTGCCATTGACATTCTGCTTCAGTCTTGACAGGGAGCCGAATGGTTCGATATGGCCATTTCGAAGATAGAACTGGCCCTCGGTAATGTAGCCCGTGTTATCTGGTACCGGGTGCGTGACATCATCGCCTGGCATCGTCGTAACGCCCAGGATGGTGATGGAGCCTGCGCCATCGATATCAACGGCCTTCTCGTAACGGGAAGCAAGCATGCTGTACAGATCGCCCGGGTAACCTCGGTTCGAAGGAACCTGCTCCATGGTGATTGCAAGCTCCTTCTGCGCATCACAGTAGCTCGTCATATCGGTCAGAAGCACGAGTACTTTCTTGCCCTCCAGTGCGAACTGCTCAGCGACAGCAAGTGACATATCCGGTACCAGTGTACTTTCTACGGTAGGATCGGCTGCGGTATGAATGAACATCACGGTGTGGCTCATGGCACCGCCCTTTTCCAGAGTATCACGGAAGGTCAGGTAATCATCATACTTGAGGCCCATACCACCGAGCACGATGACGTCAACCTCGGCCTGCAGGGCGATACGCGCCAGCAGCTGGTTGTATGGCTCTCCGGATACGGAGAAGATCGGAAGCTTCTGGCTCTCGACGAGGGTGTTGAAGACATCAATCATCGGGATACCGGTACGAATCATATGCTTCGGAATGACACGCTTCGCCGGGTTAAAGGAAGGGCCACCGATATCAACCATGTTTTCGGTCAGTGCAGGACCATTGTCTCTCGGCACACCTGCACCATTAAAGATACGACCGAGCAGATGCTCTGAGAAGGAAACCTGCATCGGACGTCCGAGGAAGCGTACCGGGTCGCTGGTGCTGACACCCTGCGCACCGGCAAATACCTGGAGGGATACGAGATCCTTATCAAGCTTGATTACGTTCGCGTAACTGTCGCCGACCAGTGCGAGGTCTCCGTTTCGAACACCCTCCGCACGGACGGTAACGACGTTACCGACGATGGATTCAATTTTTGTATATACTTTCTGCATAAGACCTCCTAAGCGACTGCCTTTGACTTAAATAAATCAGCGATCTTATTCTTCTGCGCTTCAAAAGCCTCAGACTGGAATTCAGTTCCGTGCCAGTCCAGGAATTCCTGTCTCAGCTGGTTGAAGAAGGAACGAATTTCATCCTTGTCCTCGAGGTCGTACTGCTGCATCAGTGCATCATAGAGAAGATCGAACTCCACACGCTGTCTCTCTGGAGAGTCTGCGGCATCGATCGGATCAAAGGAGTTCTGCTGAAGGTAAACGGCATCGAGAAGCTCACCCTTCTGATAGGTGATGTAATCCTCTGCGGTGGTTCCTTCCTCACCGACGACCTTCATCATCTGGTTGATTTCAATGCTTCTCTTCAGGATGCTGCGCGCCTTTTCTACGCGGTCCATATCAATGATGCCAGTGTACTTCGACCAGGATTCGGTCGGGTCAATGGCCGGATACTTACGAGCATCGGAACGCTCACGGGAAAGTCCGTGGAATGCACCGACAACCTTCAGTGTTGCCTGTGTTACCGGCTCCTCGAAGTTACCACCTGCCGGTGATACGGTACCACCGATGGTGACGGATCCGATGGAACCATCCTTGAGACGAACCTTACCAGCACGCTCATAGAAGGAAGCAATGGTGGACTCGAGGTATGCCGGGAAGGCCTCCTCACCTGGAATCTCCTCCAGACGTCCACTCATCTCACGCATGGCCTGTGCCCAACGGGAGGTGGAATCTGCAAGAAGAAGCACATTGAGTCCCATCTGACGATAATACTCTGCCAGTGTCACTGCGGTATAGCAGGAGGCCTCTCGTGCAGCTACCGGCATCGAGGAGGTATTGCAGATGATGATGGTTCTTTCCATCAGAGAACGTCCGGTACGCGGATCTTCGAGCTCCGGGAATTCCTTCAGAATTTCGACAACCTCACCGGCACGCTCTCCGCAGGCCGCGATGATTACGACATCGGCTTCACCATTCTTCGCTTCCATGTGCTGAAGCACGGTCTTGCCGGCACCGAAAGGTCCAGGTACACAGAAGGTGCCACCCTTTGCAATCGGCAGGAAGGTATCTACGCAGCGAAGCTGCATGATCAGAGGCTCATCCGGGCGAAGACGCTCTTCATAGCACTTGATCGGCTGCTTGATCGGCTGTGTGATGACCATGGACAGCTCCTTCTGCTCGCCGAGATGATTCTCGATGACACAGATGGTGGCACGAACATTGTAGGTGCCCTTTTCTTTAATGGACTTTACGGTCCAGTCATCCCCCTTCAGGGTAAATGGCACCATGATATGGTGGGTGAAGATGCCCTCTGGAACGGTGCCGATGGTATCGCCTGCGACGACGGCGTCACCTGCCTTGACAGTCGGTGTAAATTCCCAGTCCTTGTCTGGAATCGCATCGAGGTATACACCTCTCTGCAGGAAGAAGCCGCACTTCTCTGCAAGCTCTGGAAGCGGGTTCTGAAGTCCATCATAAATCTGTGTCAGAAGTCCCGGACCCAGATCAACGCTCATCAGCTCACCGGTAAATTCAACCGGATCACCGACCTTGATGCCGTTCGACATCTCATAAATCTGCATACTGGCAATTCCGTTATTGATACGAATGACCTCACCCTTCAGGCGCTTGCCATCCACCAGAATGTATCCTACCTCATTCTTACGGATCGCACCTTCGAAGCTCACATTCGCCATGTTACTGTTAATGCCAGTGACATGTCCTGTTATTGTTTCCATAAATGTCTCCCGATATTTCTATTTGTTACAAACTGTAAACACGTTTCTGCACGACATCGAGCATACGACGGAATTCCGCCTGGCCCCGGTCGTGGTCAAAGCTTCTCTGACGTTCGAGGAGCTTGAGCTTCAGTGCATATCCGAATAATACATAGTCGTCAAACATGTGAAGACCGACCAGCTGATCGAGCTGCTGGAATGAATAATCCAGCATGATCTGCTCTGCTTCCAGCGGGTTCTTTGCAGACAGTGCAGAACCGACGACCTGTGCCGTCATATAGTCTTTTGTGGAAGGTGCAGGATAGCTTTTTCCAAGCTTCATGCTACGCTGATAATTCAGCTCCTTCGTCATCGCACCGTACACCTGGTTCCACTCCTTCACAAGCGGGCCTTCGGTCGAGTTCAGTGTGAGCTCTTTCAGGAGCCGGTAGGTCCCACTGCTGACGGTCGAACTACATAAATCAAGAAATTCCGGATAGCTGAGTGGCATATCTCCATCACTCCGAAGCTCTGGCAGGCTCGATATCAGATAATAATAATGCGAAGCCATGAGCACCTCCTATCAGATCTCGAGATTTCTGAAGTATGGCATCATCATCTCGGCAATCGCTTCATCGGTGCAGTCGAAGTATCCGGAACCATCCTTGGAAGCTAAGCGGAAGCCGGCATTGACACCTCTCGTTGGCCGGATTTCAAGACCCTTCTTTACTTCGTCTGCAAGCTCTGCCTTCAGGCCCTCGGATACCTCTGCCACTTCTGCGGCGTACTTCGAAACATCCTCGCCTGCAACGGCTGCACGAATCAGCTTGCCCAGCGCCTCATCGGAAAGCTCCTTTTTGATATCCTTCTTTAAAAGCTCCTCATATTTTTTCTGCACTTCTGTCTTAAACGAAAGCATCGCATCTCGCTTCGCCTGCTCGGCGCTGATGGTTGCACTTTCCTTCATGACAGAGATTTCTTTTTCAGCGCTGGCCTTTGTGGCCTCCGCCTCTGCCTTTGCATCGGAAATAATCGCGTCTGCCTTTTTACGAGCCTCGGCAATGATAGAGTCAGCTTCAGCGTTTGCTGCATCGACACCCTCTTTGCGAATCGATGTAACCAGATCCTGAATCTGTAATTCCATAGGCTTCCTCCTTTGTATACATTTTTATATTTTGGTCATCCCAATTCACATAATTATAAATGTAAAGAAAAAGTAAGTAAAGAATCTTTATATGAATTTAATATCTTGGAAATTATTTCCTTTTTCTGTTAAATTATAGTCAATCCGCGGGTAAAGTAATGGAGCTTTAGCAAAATTGTGTAAAGAAATTCCGATAAAAAATAAAAAAAGAGAGCCTGTGACAAATAATTCACAGGCTCTTCTTTCTATGGAAGCAATTTCTTGTGCGTATTCACGATGCCAGGCACACGGGCCGGAGCATCACTATAATATAGGAAGGAAATCCGTTTACTTACGCTTTTGCGCTGTTCTCTTCCGCAGATACCGCTTCCTTCGTTCCAGCCGTGTCGGCTTTCTTTACGGCTTCCGCTGCGCCTGCAGCCTTCGGTGCAGCCGGTGTGGCTGGAGTGGCTGGCTTCTTTACAACCGGACGCTTGCCGGTAATGGCACC
>DJEQ01000088.1 GCA_002431355.1 Oribacterium sp. UBA5894 | reverse complement strand
GCATCCATGGCCGTCATACGGGCATTCTGCTCCGAGCAGAAGGACTCCACCAGTGCACTGTAGATGAAACCATTCAGATAATCCGGGATAACATTGTCAATGATGGCCTTCGGTGTCGGACGCATACGGAATTCCTCCATACCTGCCACCATCGGCACATTGTTCTCCAGTACACCGCCCTGCAGCTTATCCAGTGGAAGCAGCTGCTCGGTCTCGGTAACCATCTCCAGGCTGTTTTTCATCCGTGTATACACGATATACAGCGCATCAAACTCATGCGCCTCGAACAGGTCCAGCATATGGCCCGTGATGACACGTGCCCGATGAAGGGTCGGATTCTGCGCTGTATAGTGGAAATGATGTGCAATCGGCACATTCTGTGCATGAAAGTACGCACGCCCCATCTCGCCGACCACGAAAAGCTGGTGATTCGGACGCGCCGCCAGGATCTCCTCGGTCCGCTTAATGGCATTATGATTGTACGCACCCGCGAGACCCTTATCCGCGGTCACACAGATCACTGCGGTCTTATAGTCCTTGGGCTCCGTCGTCTCGCGCACCTCTCGGCGCACATCGAGATACGGGTGTGTAAAATCCTCCGGAAGGTGACGAAGAATACGCTGAATCATGGTCTGAAGCGTATAGAAATACGGCTCCGTCTGCGCCAGCTCTGTCTTCGCCTTCCGAAGCTTCGTGCTGGAGATGAGGTACATGGCGTTGGTGATTTTCAGTGTATTATCGATGCTCGAGATACGATCTCGAAGCTCTCTTGTAGTTGCCATGATGTACTCCTCACTTACTTATTCTGTGCATCCCAGCTCTTTAAAAACTCGTCGGCCACGGTCAGGATTTCCTTCTTTGCATCGTCTCCCAGCAGCTTTGAAATCTCGATGTTCTTTCCAATCTCCGGGTAGCGCTGTGCGAAGTAGCTCAGCATCTTTCCCTGGAATTCCTTGATGCGCTTCGGCTCCACCGTCATCATCTTCTTGTTCAGTGCCGTCACCAGCGTGATCACCTGATCGGACAGCGACATTGGATGACCCAGTGGCTGCTTCAGAAGCTCCATCAGCACCTTACCCTGCGTGAGGAGATCCCGTGTGTTCTGATCCAGATCCGACGAGAACTGCGTGAAGACTGCCATCTCACGATACTGCGCGAGATCGATACGAAGAGAGCCGGATGCCTTCTTCATGGCCTTCGCCTGTGCGGCACCACCCACTCGAGATACGGACAGACCGACGTTCACGGCCGGACGCTGGCCCTCGAAGAAGAGGTTGCTCTCGAGGAAAATCTGACCATCAGTGATGGAGATGACATTGGTCGGAATATAGGCCGATACATCGCCATCCTGCGTTTCAATGATTGGAAGCGCGGTAATCGAACCGCCGCCAAGCTTCTCGCTGAGACGGCAGGAGCGCTCCAGAAGTCTCGAATGCAGATAGAAAACGTCGCCAGGGTACGCCTCACGTCCCGGTGCACGACCGAGCAGCAGTGAGAGTGCTCGATAGGCAACGGCGTGCTTGCTCAGGTCATCGTAAACGATCAGTACGTCCTGACCCTTGTACATGAAGTACTCTGCCAGGGAGGTCGCCGCATACGGTGCAATGTACTGAATCGGTGCCGGATCTGCTGCGGTTGCAGCCATGACGCAGGTATACTTCATGGCATCATGCTTCTTCAGCGTCTCCACAAGGGATGCCACCGTCGACTCCTTCTGTCCAATGGCGACATAGATACAGATACAGTTCTTGTCAGCCTGGTTCAGAATCGTATCCATGGCGATGGACGTCTTACCGGTCTGACGGTCGCCAATGATGAGCTCACGCTGTCCACGACCAATCGGGAACATGGAGTCAATGGCCAGAATACCGGTCTGCAGCGGCTCATTGACCGGCTGACGATCGATGATGCCAGGTGCCGGCTGTTCAATGGCACGGTACTCATCCTCATGGATCGGACCGAGCCCATCGATCGGCTCACCGAGGGCATTGACGACACGACCGAGGTATTCATTGGACACCGGTACACCGGCCATACGGCCTGTCCGCATGCCTCTGCTGCCCTCACCGAGGCCCGTCTCATCCCCGAAGAGGATGACACCGATCCGGTTCGCCTCAATGTTCTGCACCATGCCCTTCATGCCATTATCGAATTCAATGACTTCTCCATACATCGCATGGTCGAGGCCGTTCATGATGGCAATACCATCGCCGACGCTCTCAATGAAGCCAATCTCCTTCTTCTCGGCCTTCAGGTCGAAATTCGAAATGCCCTTCTGGAGAATCGTCAGAATATCGGCATCACTCGTAAGACTTGAGCGGGTATTTTTAATCTGCTCCAGGAACTGATTCCGACGGCCACTCGTCGACCAGTCGTACTGGTCATTGCCCACCTCCAGGATGAAGCCACCGCCTAAGGTTTTGTCCTCCTGCATTTCGAAATCGAAATGCTGGGTCTGATATTTATCAAATACGAACTTCTGAATGTTCAGGAGCTGCTTTTCGGACGGCTTCGTCACATAGCGAAGACGTACCTGCAGCTGACGGTTGGCGGCGGCGCGGATCTCACTGTACTTCTCGGCAATCTCCTGCCACATACCGAGAGAATTTTCCTGGCAGAGAAGCTTCAGGGTATCACGTACCTCGGTTGGGAACACACTGTCAATGATGGCGTTTCGCTTCTCGAGGGAAACCGTAGGATCGCTGAGCTCAGAAAGTGTTTCCGGCAGGACCTCAAAGATACGGGAGGTCGAGCTCATGACGCTTGGCGTCACCTGCAGCTGTATCAGACGTTCTGCAATCTCTCTTGCATTCTGCGTCATGGTTTATGCCTCCTTCGTAGCTGTCGGCTGCTGATCCTTACTGTCGTTCAGGAACTGATCATACAGCTGGCTGTCATTGGCGGCACTGTCATGCGAGGTTGCAATCTTATACGCGGCCTGTGCGACCAGTACGGCCATCTGCTGCTGCATCTCATGCTGCTTCGTTTCTGCATCCTTCTCCGCCTGGATCTTTGCATCCGCAAGGATCTTTTCAGCCTTCTTGTTTGCATTGTGAATGATCTCGTCGTATTCCTTGGACGCCTCAATCTTTGCCTTGTTGATGGTTTCCTGACGCTCACTCTCGATATTGTCCAGGCTTGCCTCATACTTCGCCTTCAGCTCTGCTGCTGCCTGATTGGTGGCCTCGGCATTCTGGAAGGACGCATTGATCTCGTTCTGACGCTTTGCGAGAATCTCGCGCACCGGCTTGAAGAGAAACTTCTTCATCAGAAAGGCCAGGAACAGCAGGTTGATCACGGTAAATAATAAATTGATATCTACTCTTAACATGGTAATTCTCCTGTCTGAACGGTTTTGTCTTGATAATCCTGCATCTTGATTCAGTGGATTTTCAATCAGCCCAGGAAGAAGATGCAGAGGATACCCAGTACGAAGCCGTAAATGGCAGTAGCCTCGGCGAGGGCACAACCCAGAAGCAGGATCTTCATGATCTTGCCGTCGGCCTCTGGCTGTCTTGCGATGGCCTCGGCGGCCTTACCTGTTGCAATACCGATGGAAAGACCTGCACCAATGCAGGCGAATGCTGCTAAACCAACACCAATTGCTGTAACGCTCATAATTGTTCTCCTTCTGTAAATACATGATGGCCTTCACGGAAGCAGGACGCCTTCGTGAAAGCGGTAAAAGTCTGTACTTCGTTGTCTTGCGTTCCGTGGAAGTCTCACTTCCCGGACGCCTGTGTACACGGAATGTCGTCCTACTCGACGGCATCCTGAATGTAGAGAGAGGTCAGGAATACGAAAACGTATGCCTGAATCAGTCCATCAAATATGTCAAAATAGAGACTGAAGATGGCCGGAATCGCGACCGGAACGACCATCTTGATCAGCTCCATGATAATGAATGCTCCAAGGACATTACCAAACAGTCGCATGCACAGGGACAGTGGTCGAATCACGATCTCAAGAACATTGATCGGTGCCACAATGGCCACCGGCTGAGCAAAGCTCTTGAGCCATCCCTTCGTGCCCTTCGCACGAATACCCGCAACCTCAATCATCACAATACTGATGAGGGAAAGGGCAATGGTGACATTGAGATCCTTGGTCGGCGGCTTCAGACCAAACAGGCCGATGACATTGGACACTCCGATGTAAAGCAGGATGACGGTGATCAGGGTGCCATACTGCTTTCCCTTCTCTCCAACCATTCCGTTAATGAAGTTGTCCAGCCAGGTGACAATCAGCTCTGCAACCTGCTGCCGCTTTCCAGGATTATGAACCTTCAGGTTCGATCCGAGATAAATGGACAGCGCCACGAGCACAGCCATGATCACCCAGGTGATGACGGTCGATTCGGCAATCTGAATTCCTCCGAACACAGGAATCGTGAATGCAGTTGCGACCTGCAGCTGTTCCTGGAGTTCCGAAGTAAATTGCTCCATTCTACTACCTCCATTTTAAATATGCTCCGTATTCAGTGCGGCCTTCGCTTTCTACAGAATGGCGCTTCAATGCGAATAAAAAAATCCCGTACCGACATCGGCCTACGGAATTTCTGTACGCGCATCGCTTCCTTCTGAGGGAAAGTGAAAACGGCTCTGATTACTTCGGATGCTATTATATTCCCGAAAAAAACATATTCAAGCCGTATTTTTTACATATTTAACATGTCATTTTGACTTAGATTGTTCATTCTGTTATATTTATCACAAGAACTGACATTTTTTTAGAGATTTTTTCCATAGACGGAACGCAGGATTTTTGCCACAGCGATTTTATGAAGGAGAACCCATGATTTCATACGATTATTATCGCATCTTTTATTATGTAGGAACCTATCGCAGCTTCACGCAGGCAGCCCGGATGCTCGGCTCCAATCAGCCGAACGTAAGCCGTGCCATGAACAGCCTGGAAGCCGACCTCGGCTGTAAGCTCATGCACCGTGGAAAACGTGGCATTACGCTCACGCAGGTGGGCCAGAAGCTCTATGAGCATGTTTCCATCGCCTATGAGCAGCTGAGCTATGGGGAGCAGGAGCTTCGAGAGGATATCAATATGGAAAGCGGTCATGTGACGATCGCAGCCTCTGAGAATGCCCTCCGTCTCGTCCTCCTCCCGGTGCTTCGGGATTTCAAAAAGCGCTTTCCGGAGATCAGCATCAGTATTTCGAATCACTCAACTCCACGCGCGCTGAAGGCGCTGCAGAACGGACTCGCGGACATTGCGCTCGTAACGACACCGCTTGCGCTCCATGGCACCTTTGCGATGGAGCCACTCTTCACCTTTAAGGAAATTCCCATTGTGGGGCCGGGTCTTCGTCATCTTGCGATGAAACCCATGTCGCTGCGGGAGCTCGATGAGTATCCGCTGATCAGCGTGGGGCGCGAGACGGGAACGCGCGAGCTCTATGTACAGTATTTTCTCAATCACCAGCTGAGCTTTTCTCCAGAGCTCGAGGCCTCTTCGACCGATCAGATTCTTCCCATGGTCGCCTATGATCTCGGCATTGGCTTTTATCCGGAGGAGCTCGCACGCGACGCCCTGATGCGTGGGGAGGTCTACCGGATCCAGCTCACGGACCCGCTGCCGGACCGCACGTTCTGCGCCGTCGTGGACAACACCCGCTCGCTCTCGACGGCCGCGGAGACGCTGCTCCAGGAGTTCATCAAGCTCAAGCGCTGACGCAGCGCCGTGAAAGGACAGCAAAAGCCCCGGAGGGGTGCCGGAAGGTATCCAAACAGCTTCACATCAAAAGCTCCGGAGGCATACCGGACAGAAGGAATACGTAGCAATCGTTGCAAAATCAAAATCGGACCTTATAGAAACACTTGAAGATGATCCATGTGCCATAGGCACATGGATGCCCCCGGGCGGCGAGGCCGTTTTGCCACGTATGTGGCAAAATCAAACGACGATGCCTGCGCCGTAGGCGCACCTAATGGCATCGTCTCCTTAGAATAGTTTTTCCTCAGCACCCTCTGTCAAAGCTGAGTTTTCATCCAGAAAACTCAGCTATTGCAGAGGGTCTAGTGTTTCTTAAGGTCCGATTTTTTGATTTTACCGATTGCGGAGTACTGACTTCTGTCCGGTACGCCTCCGGAGCTTTTTCACGCGATGAGGAGGATACCTTCCGTCACCCCACGGGCGTCATCAGCTGAAGATTCTCCAGCCGGCGATGAAGTGGTTTGCCCACCAGGAGCCGAGCGAACGGTGAACGACACGGCCGTTTGAGGAGGATGCATCGATGACCGTTCCGCCACCGGCGCAGATGCCGACGTGACCGGAAACGACGATGATATCGCCCGCCTGCAGCTCATTGTACGATACGCGACGGAAACGTCCCGGATTTCTCCAGCCGGAGGAGGTCATATAGGATACGCCGACGCCTGCCTGATTGAGGCACCAGTAAACGAAGCCGGAGCAGTCGAAGCTGTTCGGTCCCTTGGAGCCCCATACGTATGGGCATCCGATCTTCGAGGATGCAATGGAGATCAGTGCCGATGCGGAGCCGGAAACGGTTGCGCCGCCGCCTGCATTGCCGCTCACCTGTGCACTGCTGCTGTTGTTCTTCTTGCTGCTCGAGCTGTTCTTGCTGGAGCTGCTGTTACTCTTATTGTTCTTACTGCTGGAGCTTGTCTTCGGCTTCGATTTCGCGCTTCCTGTATAGAAGAGGTACATCGTCTGAACACCGGCGGCACCATCCTGCGTGAGGCCATTCACCTTCTGGAAGTTTGCAACGGCTTCCTTCGTCACCTCACCATAATAGCCGGTAACATTGCTCTTATCGAGGTAGCCGTACTTCGCAAGATACTCCTGCAGGCTTCTTACAGAGTCTGACTGCTCACCGAGGCGCATCGCATATGGCATGGCATTCGGATTTTCGAGGGCTGCACGGGTATCCGGTCCGAGGTAGCCATCGACGATCTGGTCGTTTCGTGCCTGGAAGGCCTTGATGGCATTCTGTGTGGACTGTCCGAAATTACCATCCGCTTCGCCACTGAGATATCCGAGATTGATGAGGTACTGCTGGTACTTCTTGACAAGGTCTGACTGCTCACCGAGGGCGACAATATTGGCCTTGACCTCATCGGAATAGAGGAGGTTGTAGGTGGCCGATCCATACACGCCGTCTGCATTGAGTCCATTCTGGGACTGCAGCTTCTTCACAGCCTCCATCGTGGTCTCATCGTAGGTGCCATTGACATCGGAGGCATGGTACAGATAGCCCAAGTTGTACAGACGATACTGGGCATTTGTAACATCGGTGCCCTGGAAGCCGAGCTTCAATGCATAGTGCGGTGCACTGTCGCTCATGATCGCATCCCAGGTTTCCACACCACAGATGCCATCCTGGGTCATCCCGGCCTGTCGCTGGAAATACTTTACGGCCTGTGCGGTCGCATCTCCATAGTAGGTCGTCGGTTCATCGGCATCCATGAAGCCGAGATCCATGAGGCGCTGCTGAAGATCTGAAACAACCGAGTTGATGACACCAACCGTCAGGTTCACCGGTGCGAGATCCTCTGCAGAAGCATCGACGGTAACGCCCTCAATGGACGGGAGTACATTCGAATTGATCCCCAGTGCAGCGACCGCCTCTACGGACTGCGATTCCTCCGCTGTCGTCACCACAATTTCCGATTCTGTGGCCTCCTGTGTCGTTCCGATCTGCTGCTGACAGCCGGTCAGAAGCAGCATGCTCCCCGCCAGCATCAGCGCGGTCAGGCGCGTAAATGTTCGATTCAACATATGTTTTTTATAACCTTTCTACAGGACATCGTCTCGGGCAAGCAGAGCAAAGTCGATCGCACACGCGGATTCCAACGTTACTGTACAGCCCATCCATTTTAAGTCATTGTATTCTATAAAAGCTGATTATAGCATGCCGAGGGCCGCGTTCTTTTAAAATTCTCTTACGATATGGCGGTGTCGTTCTCACGCATTCCCTGCAGAAAAGCCCGGAGGAAACCTTCTGTGCATGGCGCATGGCTGGTTTCCTTCGGGCTTTTCAGGCAAAGAAAAATGCACCTTCAGGGACTTGAACCCTGGACAAACGGATTAAGAGTCCGCTGCTCTACCAACTGAGCTAAAGGTGCATTTGTCCGGTCGCTCTCACGACGCTCGTATAATATACAAAACGTACTCGGGATTGTCAACAGGTTTTTTGAAACTTTTTTATTTTTTTCGAGGCCTATTTTTTACACTGCGTTACTGTTCACTCACACTCAGACTTACGGGACGGCGAGCAGGTTCTCCACGATCGCACGAACAGTATAGCACAGAATGATTCAAACCTGGACCACCTATATACAATCATGTGTTTTTCAAAATCGTACATATGCTTTTGGGCTCAAAAAGGATGTTTAGCCTCTAAAAGTATATACGCAAGGGCTTTTCTGGAAATCATATATATAAAATTGCCTCCGCTGAGCTTAGAAATAAGCTGCACA
>DJEQ01000001.1 GCA_002431355.1 Oribacterium sp. UBA5894 | reverse complement strand
CGTTGTCAGAGGGTGCTAAGGAAAATTCTTCAAGTGCTTCTACAAGGTCCGATTTGGATTTTGCAACGGTCTCTCCGTGTGGCTTCCGGTGCATGTCCCTTCGGGAACTGTTTGGCGTAGTTCATGTGCCGCCTGGTAAAGATGTCAAATGAATATTTATCATGAAACGTTCGATTGACAATTCACTATGCAGCCGGCGTTTCAGCAGCGTCGGTTTCAGCAGCGACCGGCTGTACGTAATCGCTCTTGATGTAGCCGTCCTGGCCGTTGTAGTCGATGTTGATCCAGCCGTCGGCTTCACCCTTGTAGGTGACCTGGGTGCCAGCATCCAGAACATCGAGGACACGACAGTCAGTATTCGGCTCGGTACGAACCTTGACGCCGGTCGTTGTCATGTAGACCGCGGCTGCGGTTTCTGCAGGAGCTGTCGTTTCCGGAACGGTTGGTGCGAGCTCTGCGGCGGTTTCTGTCATGGCTTCCGTTACAGCCGGGGTGGTTTCAATCGTGGATGCATTCGAGCCGTTCATGAGGACACGAATCAGGATCACGAAGAGCACGAGGCAGAGTACCGGAATCGCATACTTCAGGATGGAATAGAGGTCCAGCTCCTTCGTCTGTGCGCTCTGCCGCTTTTTCGGACTAGTGCTGTTCCGACGGACGGCGCTGTTCGTTGTGCGCTGTGCTGCGCCTGCACGGCGGTTTCCATTTCGGCTGGAAACCCGCTCGGAATCACGAAGTGGTCGCGTTGGCCGCTGACCGCTCGTGCGATTCGAGGTATGACGGACCGTACTGCTTCGGCGTGGCGTATTTCCTAATGGAAGGTTGACCCCGCTCGCATCGTAGCTTGCACGACGAGTCGTCGGCGCGGCAGCACGGACGCCGTCCGTAGACTCCGCGGTGTCCGCGGAAGCGTCCGATGCTTCACTGGAGACAGGGGCTTCCGTGCAGGCGGCCTCCTCCGGCGCGGCATCGCTCCCCTGCCCGGTACGGGCGCCTGGTCCGGTATAGCCGCTGGAAAACTGAAAACGCTGCGGCTCGTAGGAGCTGCTGCGGTGCTTTTCATTTGCATCGACGTAATCACTCAGTGCATCCTTCAGCAACGCGAAGGAGTCATTGGCCGCCTGCGCCGTCGGCGCAGCACCGCTCTCGGCCTGCTCTGCATAGCTGCGGATGGCATGATACTGATCGCGTGTAGCGGGAGTGATCAGACGATTTTCAAATAACTGGTTGATATCGTTTTCGAGATTATTGGAAACAAGAACGGCCTTATCGATCTGCATGCGGACGATTCTTTTCAGAATGTCACGATTCAGAATCATGGCATCCTGATAACGGCCGTTTAAAATGTCCTGCTGTGACTGATTTAAATCAGAACGAATTTTGCCCCAGATACTAGCTTCTCTTGGTGTTGGCATCAGAAAACCTCCTTGACGGAAACCTGTCTAAACGCCGGAAATCCAACGTATTTTTCTTTCATAAAGTATACATAATTTCCAAAATCACTTCAAGGGAAAAGCATCGTTGTCAATGCCGGTGAGAGCGTTCACGCATAGGTGAACAGATCATGCGCAAGGCGCCCACGTCCGCCATGCTTGCGGCGCTTCAAAATGTATGGTACACTGCGACAAATGTAAATTCAGAAAGCATTGTACGATTGTGGAGCGGAGCTCTGCGATCCCCTGCGGGCGGAAGCATTCTGCCACGAAGGAAACAAAGAAACAGAAAGTGAAGAATTATGAGATTAAGACACATTACCGGCTCGGAGGAGTATGTAGCGAAGTCCTCCTTTGTGGTGCATGAGCCAGAGCAGAAGAAGGGACAGTGGCAGGCCTTTTTTGGAAATGATCATCCGATTCACGTCGAGATTGGCATGGGCAAGGGCCAGTTTATCGAGCAGATGGCACTACAGCATCCGGACATCAATTACATTGGCATCGAGCGCTATGATACGGTGCTCCTGAAGGCGCTGAAGAAGAGAGAAGCGCTGATGGCAGAGGGAGCAACGCTTCAGAACCTGACCTTTCTCTCTATCGATGCGCGACTTCTCGCGGATGTATTTGAAGCAGGCGAGGTGGCACGCATCTACCTGAATTTCTCCGATCCGTGGCCGAAGGATCGTCAGGCAAACCGCCGACTCACGAGCCCGGTCTTCATGAAGGTCTATCAGCAGTTCCTGAAGTCGGACGGCGACCTCGAATTCAAGACGGACAATGAAGGCCTCTTCGACTATTCCCTCGAATCCATTCCAGAGGCAGGCTGGCAGCTGACCGCCGTGACACGGGATCTTCATCACGATGCCTCCATGAATGAGGGCAACATCATGACAGAATATGAGGAGAAGTTCTCTGCGAAGGGCAACCCGATTTTCAAGCTGATTGCAATACCACCGAAGGCGTTGGGAGCGTAGCAGCGCGCAGAGAGAAATATATATGATTTTTGAAAAACGTGTTCCGTATATAGAATTTTCTACATTACGACTTGTTAAGACCATGACGATATATACGAATGGCCTTTTTTAAAAATCATATATACAAATTTTGATGGATTTAGAGTGAATTTCCGAGTTTTATATATACAAAGCGTCCTTTTTAGAAATTGTATATATGTGCAGC
>DJEQ01000002.1:1852-7777 GCA_002431355.1 Oribacterium sp. UBA5894 | reverse complement strand
AGGATTATGAGTGAACAGTAACCTGTGGAACGTCCGGGAGGGGGTGGCCCGTAGAAGGCAAGTACTTCAAGGTTGGAAACAGAAAAAGCAGGGCCGTCGCTTCTCTGCGACAGCCCTGCTTTTTGATTATAATCAGGCCCCCATGCCGACCAGGAGGTCTGGCAGGATGCCTTCGTTTTCTTCCCAGATCTGGGTGATCTGTGTTTCCTCCACCGGGGAGGTGCCACGTCCGACTTCAATCGTGACGGATGGGATGTCCAGCTTCATGACCGCCCAGTCCTTAAAGCCGGCGGCATCCGTCTGCGACCAGGTGTTCGAGATGGTATACCCCGTGTTCTGATGGACGACATTGGCGAGATACTGTCCCTTCGCCTTATAGCTTCCGGTCTCACCGAAATACCAGTAGATGACGCGCCCCTGCGTGTGGTAGCTGATCGTATAGTCCGGCATGATCCTACGGCAGAGATTCGCAAGCGCCTTCGACTCAATCTCACTTTCTGGTGCCGTGCCCTTATAAAGGGTATTGGACGGGTGGTCGATCTTGGCGGCCGCCTCCTGCCAGTAGGCATCGAAGTTTCGATTCAGGTTGACACCGTTCACGTTGTTTTTCCACTTCCGAAGGTAGCCGGAAAGATCCGTGATGCCATCCTGTGCGGCCATGCTCATGACCATGGTCTTCGCCGCCTGCGTATTCAGCGCGTCAATGCCGCCCTGCTCAAGGGCAATGCCATCCGGATTCACCATTGGCACGAAGTGAATGCAGGTGTTCTGCAGGAGAGTCGCCATGGACTGTCCATGATACAGGAGCCCGCTCTTCTGCATTTCAAGGAGCGATACGATTTCCCGCATCACGACCTGTGAGCTGATGTACTCCCGTGCGTGAATGCCACCGTGCACGAGGATCTTGTGTGGAGCGGAAGGATTTCCGACCACCACATGGTAGAGCTGACGACCATCAACCGTTGTGGCCAGCACATCCATCTGCATCGATGGATAGTTTGCCTTCAGCGTATTGAGATCCATGAGCATTTCCTCATAGGTATAGGTGCCCACATTGCTGCAGTAATAGCCCGCCGGAAGCGGAATGGTACTGAGTGCGCCGAGCGCATTGGACGCGCTGCTGCTGCTCGAGCCGGTTCCGAAGAAATTCGTGAGATTGGTGCTCCCCGGTACCGTCGGACCGCTGCTGCCTGTGCCAATGCTGGTGCCCGCAGCGCCCGTGGTGCTGCCGCTGCTGCTCAGCGACGTCTGGGAGCTGCCAGCGGTCGGTCCCGTAGAGCCGCTTCCCGTCGATGCCGAATTTCCTGTCTGGTTCATGCTTGCGAAGATGGTCGTGACGTTACCGCCTGCCGATGCGCTGCTGCCTGTCTGCGCGGTACTGCTTCCAGTACCAGCAGCACTCGTCTCTGTCGTGCTCCCCGCTAAGACGCCCGTTGCCTCCACAATCCCGGTGCTTTTCTCTGCTGCCGTGGTCTCCGCTGCGGTTCCGTTCTGTGCACTCTGCGTTACTTCACTGCTCCCAGTGGTCACAATCGGCGTCACGCCGGATGCAATCGTTTCGGCACAGGCCGGTGCACTGACCATCATGGTCATCGCCATCGCACACGCAATGATCGATTTTTTCTTTATCATTTTTCCTGATCCCCTTTTCAAAGCCTGTCAGGCCATGAGCGCAGATACTTCCGATGGGCGTTTTTCCATCCTCTGCTGCGTTTTCATCCTGCAAAATTTTACTCAAACGAGTATAATTATACCGATTTCTGATGATATGTGAATGGTCAATTTACTTAAAATAAATGGTCAGCTGTATTCATACCAGCCCCACGAAAGGACCCTCTATGCTCCGATTTTTTTCTCAAACGTCTTCACCGAAGGGAGCGTCGCCCCGCCGTGCCAGATTTTCCCGTCGCTATGTCGTCGCACTGCTGCTCGATCTCCTTGCGCTCGCCGCAGATCAGCTGACGGTTCGCTCCACGGCCTTTGCCAATGCCTACGCCCACCACATTTATCGCCTTCTGAGCCTCGGCATCGGCTCCGTAATGGGACTCGTGCCCTTCTCCGTGGTGGAGCTTCTGCTCTACGGGCTCGTCCTCTTCCTGGTTTTTGATTTTCTTCGTGCGCTGTATCGAAGTGTGCGGGAGGGGATGCATGTCGGTGCTCCGCTTCTCGTCTTCGTCCGGCATGTGTTTCTTCTGGGTTCCGCACTCTTCGTGCTCTACGTCTTCCTCTGTGGCATGAACTACCACCGCACGAGCTTCTCGGAGGAGGCCGGGCTTTCGGTCACCATCGGGACGGAAAGGACACTCGGGGCAGGAACCGATGCAGAACCCGGGATGAGCCAGCGCACCGACACGGCCACAGGAGCAAACGACGATGGGATGGTCGATCAGACGGAGGAGCTCGTCGCGCTCTGCCGTTATCTGGTTTCAGAAATCAATCAGCGTGAGGCGGCATTCGAAGCATCGGCCATGAGCAGCACAGAAAGTGCTGCAGCGGCACCTCTTTCCCGTACATCGGACGTCAATGAAACGGATGCAGTGGCCAGCAGTTCCAGCGGCCCAGCGGCAGAACGCACTCCCGATTCCGTGCTCACCGTAGAGGGCGCCTGCATTGGCCAGACCAAAGAGACGCCGAAGCCCTCCATGCAGTGGCTCTTCCAGGCCGGGCACGCCGGACAGCGCGCGATGGAGAAGCTCGGGCAACGCTATCCTCGCCTCGCTGGGCACTATCCGTTTCCGAAGCCGATTCTCAACAGCTGGATCCTCAGCGTGCAGCAGACGACCGGCGTCTACTCTCCCTTCACGGTAGAGGCAAACTACAATCGGGACATCCCGTACTACGATCTTCCATTCACTATCTGCCATGAGCTCTCGCATCTTCGCGGCTACATGCAGGAGGAGGAAGCGAATTTCATTGCCGTGCTCGCCACGATCGGTGCCGACGACGCATACTACAACTATTCCGGCTATGTTTCCGCCTGGGTCTATGCGGGCAATGCACTCGCCCGTGTCGATGCGGATGCCTTCGCCTCGCTCTATGGGGCGCTCAATGCCCGTACCCGGCAGGATCTGCTCTACAACAATCAGTACTGGCAGCAGTTTGAAGGGAAGCCAGCGGAAGTGCATGAGAAGGTCAATGATGCCTACCTGAAGGCCCAGGGTCAGACCGCGGGCACCGCAAGCTATGGACATGTGACGGACCTGATGCTTGCGTATTTCGCGGAGCATGGAACGCTGGAGTGACACGGTCGGTTCGCTCATCATGACGTGTGAAGGTTCACCAATAGGTAGAGAACTGCGCTATTCTTGTGTTCTCAGCTCTGTTCAGGCACGGAAAACCTTCCCGCTATACGCACCTTTTTCAATACATAAGGTGGAATGCCTATACCAGCGAAAATGAAGCGATGGAACTATAGGCACTGTAAGCGCTTTAAAATGCGCATGTGCCTATAGAAATAGAGAACTCAATGGATGCTCCCCAGGCACATTGAAACAATTCATCATAAATGTGCCTATGGTTTTTGAAAATGCCATAGGCATGTGAGCTCAATTCCGGCTTGACCATGCCTACATCCAGTCCCAGCCTGCTTCCACAGAAGCACATCTTCTTTACAATTTAAATGGACGTACATGATAAGGTAAAAAAACTCGCCGAATGGCGAGTTTTTATCATTTCGTCAGGAACTGAAGAAACTGCTTTGCGGCGTCCTGCCGCTCGGACTGTGTGGCGAAGCCGAAGATCGGGGTGGTGTTCTGGTAGAGCTTCTGCTCCTCGAGCCAGGCGGCCTCGTCGAGTACGATGCCGACCGGAATCGGGGTCTGCATTTTATCAGGATCCGGGAGTACGAAGTCTTCGCGTGACTGCACGGTCGTGAGTCCCATGAGGTTTGCTGCGAAGGCAGACATCTCATCGAGGGTTTCCGAGGTGTCGGTCTCTTCGCCGGTCGTTGAAGCGTTGCTGCTTCCCGTCTCTACAGCATTTTCTTCCTTTGTCTCTTTTTCGGTCGCATTTCCATCCGCCGTGGGTGCTTCCGCTGCATCGGCTTCGTCCGGACCGCCAGAAGAAGCGGCGGTCTGCTTCAGCGTATCACTGTTCGCAATGGTTTCGTCTGCGCCGAGGCTCACGTCCTCCAGGTCTCCGTAATCCGTCTGATCGAGGAGCTCCTGCACGTGCTGATCAATATAATACAGCTTCCCGGCGGCTTCATAATCCGAAAGACTTGCATCATCCAGTACCTCGCGCAGATCCACAAAGGAGCCATTCAGGGCATAGTAGGTAAAAACACTCGGGTCCGCCACCATGACGTCGAGGTCATGCGACTGGTAGAGTGCGCCGATTTTCGCATTCTGTGCCATGGAAAACTGACTCTGGTCGTTCGGATTGAAGGTTGCAGAGGTGTCGACGATGATTTTTTCGTTTTCGTCGTTGAGTCCGGCTGCCGCCGCAAATGCTGCACTTGCGGCCTGATCTGCCTCTCCGCTCAGATCGGAGCCGCCGGCATTGAGCAGCATCGCATAGAAGCCCGTCGGCTTGTTATGAAGCATGGTCGAACCAACCGCCCACACGAGTCCGAGAAAAGCCGCAATGCCCAAAAACCAGAACTTATAATAATCAAAAATATACTGCAGCTTCTCGCGGAAGCTCAGACGTTGAAGCTTTTTCTTTTCTTTTTCCAGATTTTCACGTAATGCCATCGCTCTCCTACGCTCCTTGATTGAAATTCTTCATTTGCCTTTGCCAGGGCCGCACAATGCTGCTGAACAGCCACGCTTCGGCAGCTTGTCTTCCGTTCATCGTCTCGTTCCCCGCCCGAGGATGAGTGGCGTTCTGAACGGTCCTGTCACATCTTCCTTGGTTCTGCACGGATGATGTACAAAAATTAGAACTATTTTAGCAGAAAGCTGTCGAAATATCCACTTTACGTCGTGTGAGATCTGGTCTATAGTTGCGGAGTAAATGGTTGGACACAGCGATTCCGGCATGCGTAGGTGACCGCGCTTCTATGACAGGCACCGTACGCCGCATCCACCTTGTACGGAATCACAGCGTCCCGCCCACATCATGTTTCGCAGAGTAGACCTACGAGCGTACAGTGCCTTCCGAACGGGGAGTTTGTCGGGAGGACGAAGCCGATCTTCGGCGCGGTTCGAGGGTCGCATCCCGCTGCAGTGAAGATTCGTGTGAACCTTCTTTGTAGTCAGGGACTGCAAAGGAGGTATTTTTATGAAGAAATTCAGTACAAAAGCCATCGTATCCCTTTCAGTTCTTGTCGCCCTTCAGGTAATTCTGACAAGATTCTGTTCCTTCAGTGCCTGGAACGTCCGGATTGGCTTCGGCTTTACAGCACTTGTCATTGCAGCGATTTTCCATGGTCCGGTCGCGGCCGCCCTCGTCGGGGGACTCGGGGATCTGATCGGTGCCATTGCTTTTCCGACCGGCTCGTATTTTCCAGGCTTTACGCTCACACAGGTGCTGATGGGGCTTTCCTTCGGTCTCGCGCTGTATCGGAAGCCGCTTCGTGCACGGGAAGCCAATGCAGGCGACCCGAAGGGGGCGCACTCCGCCGATGGTGTCATGGACGCCGATCTGTCTGCCATCCTCCATGCCGCACTGCCGCTGCCACTTCGCGCAACGTTCGCGGTGCTCTTTAATCAGCTGGTGCTCAGCCTTCTCATGAACACGCTCTGGATCTCCATGCTGTACGGGTCCAGCTTCGCGGGACTTCTGGCAACGCGCGTGATGCAGGCAGCGATCACCGCGCCGATTCAGATTGCTGTCGTACTGACACTGGCCGGGGTGCTTCGGCGCCGGGATGTGCAGCAGGTGCTCGCGGCGTAGTGCGATTCTCATCGCAGGCAGAGAAGTGGACTGGGATGGACTGTAGAAGCAAGTACTTCAAGGTCGGAAAAATCACAAATCGGACCT
>DJEQ01000002.1:0-1749 GCA_002431355.1 Oribacterium sp. UBA5894 | reverse complement strand
TTGACAGAGGGTGCTAAGGAAAAATTCTTCAAGTGCTTCTAAAAGGTCCGATTTGGATTTTACTACGACCTTTACGTATAGCTTCTAAAGTCCATCCCAGTCCACTTCCTAAGTAGCACAGCCGCCAGAGAACGCATCCAAATCGGAACAACTGTAAGGATACGATCTCTGTGTGGTGCTTCCACTATACTTAAATGATACTAGGAAAGAAGAAATTATGGACTGGAATGAGGCAATTTCACTCCTGCATGGGGCGAACTGGAAGCATACGAAGATTGGGCTTGAGCGGATGCGCGAGGTAATGCATGCGCTGGGGGATCCGCAGGATCGGCTCCGTTATGTGCATATCGCGGGGACGAATGGGAAGGGGTCGGCCTGCGCGATGACGCAGTCGATCCTCACCGCCGCGGGTTTCCGGACCGGGCTCTATATTTCACCGCATCTCGATCAGTTTAATGAACGGATTTCCATTGATGGGGAGATGATTTCAGATGGGGATCTTCGGCGTCTGGCCACGCGTGTGCGTCATGCTGCCGAGGCGCTCGGTGAGGAGCCGACGGATTTTGAGATGATCACGGCGCTGGCGTTCTGCTACTTCGAGGAGCAGCACTGTGATTTTGTGGTGCTCGAGGTCGGCATGGGTGGCCGCCTCGATGCGACCAATGTCATTGCCCCACCAGAGGTGGCGGCGATTATGCATATCGGGCTCGATCATACGGAATTTCTCGGGGACACGGTGGAAAAGGTGGCGGCGGAGAAGGCCGGGATTTTAAAAGCAGGAAGCGACTGCGTTCTGTATCACCAGCTGCCGAGCGTGATGGCAGTCGTCGAGAGGCGCTTCGCGGAGGTGAACACGGTGGATACTTCCGCCGCGGAGGTCTGCATGGTGGATAGAACGTCAAGTAGAGCACGAACGGGTTCTGGAAACACGCGCGACGCGGAGGTCTGCATGGGCCAGACAGAGCCTGGTCGTGACGCTGAAGAAGCAAGGATGTCAGACGAGAACTCCTGCTCATACGCAGCCCGGCTCATCCCGACCGATCCAACCGCCTTTACAG
The DNA here is from genome assembly GCA_002431355.1 of Oribacterium sp. UBA5894. Taxonomy (GTDB): domain Bacteria; phylum Bacillota; class Clostridia; order Lachnospirales; family Lachnospiraceae; genus Oribacterium. The sequence continues at coordinate 691 of DJEQ01000002.1, read as the reverse complement.
TCTATGCACGAACGATCGACGGACAGCTCTTCGACTATCGAGGCCGTCATGCGCTTCGGATCCGGCTGCTTGGAAATTATCAGATGGAAAATGCCATGGTGGTCCTCGACCTCATGGACTGCCTGATTCGCAGGGGCTTTCAGATTTCAGAGGACGCGATTCAAGCGGGTCTTGCCGAAGCCCGCTGGCCAGGCCGCTTCGAGGTTCTCTCCCGAGATCCGCTTCTCATCGTGGATGGGGCGCATAATCCAAATGGTGTGGAGGCGCTCGTCGAAACCATCCGTGCCTATTTCCCGAATCAGAAAATCAATTTCGTGATGGGTGTCATGCGAGACAAGGATTACCACACCATGCTCCGTCTCATCGCACCGTATGCGGCACGCTTCATCACAGAACTCCCAGACACGAAGCGTGCGCTGGACCCGGAAGCCCTGAAGGCCGAGATCCGCACGTATTTCGATGGCCCTGTGGAAACCGCCGAATCCGTCACCGCGGCCGTGCAGCGCGCGATGGAAATCGCACGGACAGAAAACCGAGAGCATCCGGCAGAGGATGCAGCTGCTCCCGGTACTTCGAGCACTTCCAGCATATGCTCTGTACACACAGATTGCGCAAAAGCCGCTGCTTCCAGCATCGGCACCATCACCCTCTGCTTCGGTTCCCTCTATCAGGTCGCCGACATTCGCCGCTG
>DJEQ01000020.1:23872-27971 GCA_002431355.1 Oribacterium sp. UBA5894 | reverse complement strand
ACGCCGATTCATGACATCTATTCTGGTCAGGAGCTCGACGTTCGAAAGAGTGATCTTGATCACTTCGTGCCTTGGTCCTTCGTCGCCAATGATGAGCTGTGGGACCTGATCCCGATGGAGCGTCGGCTGAATTCCAGTAAGAGCAATCGCCTCCCGGAGTGGGATCTCTATTTCGGCAATCTGGCCGCACTCCAGTATAAGATGTATGAAGCGGTTTTCAGCCATGAGAAGCTCCAGAAGACCTTTGAAAAGTGTCGTCGAGATAACCTGAATGCCCTGTGGGCAGTCGAGAACCTCTATATAAGAGGCAATACCGAAGAGCAGTTCACAAACATCCTCGAGCATAACCTGCGTCCGGTGTACGACGCTGCGAAGCTGCAGGGCTATGGGATGTGGAAATACACCGACTATGTGGTATTGCATTGAGAAAATGTGGAAAAATGAAAAATAAAACGATCGCCTATTACGACGATCCACACAACGCCTATGCCGATCTGACGGTGCATGCCGACATGAGTGCAATCTACACGCGTTTTCAGAAGTACCTTACACCCGGTGTGGCAGTGCTGGATGCCGGATGCGGTAGTGGCCGGGACAGCCTGCACTTTATGAAGATGGGCTACGCCGTGACCGCCATCGATGCCTCGAAGGAAATGTGCGCCTATGCCTCGAAGCTTCTGCAGCAGGATGTACGGCAGCTAACCTTCCAGGAGCTGGACTATAAAGAAGTCTTTTTCGGCATCTGGGCCTGCGCCTCGCTCCTTCACGTACCGGAAAGGCAGCAGGCCGAGGTGCTCCAGCGACTCATCCATGCCCTCACTCCAGGCGGCGTGCTCTACGCCTCCTGGAAGTATGGCGAAACGGAACGCACGGAAGCTACCAGCGGTCGCCTCTTCTGCGATATGACAGAACAGAGGATTGAAACACTCGCCCAATGCGTAGAAGGCGTACAGATTGCAGAATGCTGGATCTCCGAGGATGTACGCGCGGACCGAAGAAGCCAGAAGTGGATGAATGGGATTTTTAGAAAGTTCAAATGAGAGAGGGACATATATGACCGAAGACGGCTTTTCATTTATCATCTATATGATTCATGCCTGTGCGGATCGCTGGAATATAGCGCCGAGTAGAGTCTACTTCGCATTAAAGAAAAGCGGATGCCTGGACCAGTACCTTATTCCAAACTATGACATTCTTCATACGCAAGGCACGAATTACATAGTACAGGACATCGAGGAATACCTGAAGGCGCGAGAGGTGGTAGCGTGAGCATTGATCTGAAAGAAAATGCCAGTGGTTCTCCTCTGACGAACCCAGAAGCATTAGAGAAGTTTTACCGTGAAGGCCTAGAGGAGCGATTGATCGCGCATCTGGCAAAAGTTAAAAATTATTCGTTGGAACAGGCGATGGATGTATATTATCACAGCAAACTGGCACAGAAGATCTATGAAGGCCTCTATGACATACAGTATCTGGATTATAAGGTTCTGGTTGAGATACTGCTGGATACGGAGCCAGAACTGGTTGAAGACCACTCTGCAGACAAATCTGTGGAGGATGTCATCAGCTGAAGATTCTATTATTGTTGAAAAAGAATAAGGTGGTGAACGTGAAAGTGGAAAAGGAATTAAAATCCCTCCCATTGCCTACGATTTATAAGCGTGAAGGGAAGGATTGCTACTACGATCCCTACCGGAAAAAGTTGATTGAGATCACGCCAGAGGAAACGGTTCGCCAGAGAGTAGCCGCATATTTTGAACAGGTATGTGGTGTACCGCATGAGATGATCGTACTGGAAGCGCCTCTGTCAAACTATGTGGAAGGAGCTGTCGGCAGAGCGGATATCGTGATTCACGGATATGAGAAGGACACGGACAGCTTCTATCCGCTTGCTATTATTGAATGTAAGAAGGAAGATGTTTTCTTGACGGATCGTGTGGTCGATCAGGCCATGCGCTATTGCGATGTCTTGTGTGGGCAATACTTTGTGATTACGAATGGCATTGATATGAGGATGTACGCGTACCACGAGGAGAAGGACGCCTACGCTCGTATGGAGGAGATTCTGTCCTATCGACAAATGCTGAATGATAAGCCAGAGCTTCCTAAATATACGGACGAGAAGCTTCAGCGTTTTAGTACCAAGGATTTAAAAAACCAGGGCCTGCTATGGACGTATAACGAGCAGAGTGAGTGGATCTTCGGTGAAGATTCGGGACCAAGAGTCAGAAGCTTTGCGGTTAATTTTTACCAGGCGTTACTGGATACGGATCATCGACTTCCTGCAAAGAAATTTAAAACCTTTGAGATGCAGGAGGATTGTGGCCTTCGCTTTATGGATTATAGCAATGCAGGCGGCGGTCATTATGTGGGTGTTTATCGCTCTTTCCTTGTTAAGGATCGATGTAATGAAGCACAGATGGTATCCGTGTCCATCTTTGGCACAGATGCACAATTTCGTGGAGAGCCGAGAGGGAGCTATACGTCACTTGTCGTTGCCATTGACCGATTTAAGACGAGCCATAATGCATTGCAGTACAATGTCGACCGTTATGCGTGGGCCTACCCGAATGGCATAATAAAGTTCCTGCATAGTGGAAGAATCGGAAGCTTCAAATGTACCGATGTTATCGACATGGTCGAGAAAAACGGAGATTGCGTGAAGGTGACAGATGGAAGCATTGAACTCGGCGTACTGCATATAAATAAGCTGCTCTATCTGGATAATCCAGAAACAGCAAACTTTATATATAGGTTGATTGAATACGCACTTCTACGGGAAGAGGTGCGGAGAGTCGTGAAGAAAACAAAGAAAGATAAAGAAACAGTAGATACGAAATAAGGAGCCGGACGCATGAGCAATTACTACGTTTTCCGAATCAATTATGGAGAGCACTTTCCGCTGCTTCGAAAGGAGCTGCTGAACAAGCATCTTCTTCGGCAGGGCTGGGGTACGTACGGGATGGCGGTCAATGCTTCCTATGATGCCTTTAAGGCGGGGTGGCAGGCGGAGTGGGAGAAGGATCTTTCGGATGAGACGATGCGGGCACGCTACAACAATCTGTCCATCATGCTGGACATTGAGCCGGGGGATTACCTCATCGTGCCGAAGGTGAGTGTCGCGGAGGAGCAGGTGTGTCGAAGCTTCGTCATTGCCCGATGTAAGGAAAAGTACCGCTTCGAGGTGCTGCCGGAGGCGGAGGATTTCGGGCATATCCTTGAGGTGGAGGATGTGTTCAGCTGCAGCTATGATAAGAATCTGCAGGCGCAGAACATCAAGAGTAAGTTCATCGCCTACCAGTCGCCGCTGAATCGTGTGCGCAATGCCTCCTTCATCGCATCGGTGGAGGAGCTCGTGCGTCTTCACAAAGATCAGCCGCAGGAGTTTGAAAAGGGCAGCACGGACCTGATTTCCATGGTCAGCAGTGCGACGACATCCGCACGAAATCAGTACCTGGAGGAGATTGTAGCTGCGCTCCAGAAGCTCGACAATCATAAGTTTGAGGAGATCATTGACGAGCTGTTTCAGAAGAATGGCTATACGAAGACGGACCAGAACTGGTATGACCGGGAGGGCGGCGATGTAGACCTTGTGTTCGAAAGCTTTCGCCAGAACACGCTGATGCACAACATTTTTGAAATCTGTGATGTGAAGATGCCGCATATCTATGTGCAGGCAAAAAAGAAGACAGGGAAAGATAGCGGTGACCTCGTGGGTGTGGAGCAGCTTGTGAAGATGGAGGAGCGCATTCCTGAAAAGAATGCGGTGCTCATGGTGATCAATCTGACGGATGCATTTTCAGATGAGGCGAAGATAAAGGCCGAGGAGAATGGCATCCTCCTCCTGAATGGGCGCACCTTTGCGTCGCTTCTCGTGCGGTATGGGATCGAGGTGGAGCTGAGCTGAGGCGCTGGAAGTCTCATGGAGCGCAGAAGTCATCGGAGGCAGCGGAAAGCATGACCCGTACAGGACAGGCGACGAGACAAAACTCTCATCCTGGATCAGAGTTTCGCTTCCCCCGAGTGAGGAGATCCGGCATGGTGGAAGCCTGAGACAGAGGTGGAATCAGCGAGGTCTTACGGGGCCAGAGAAAACAGG
>DJEQ01000020.1:12889-23745 GCA_002431355.1 Oribacterium sp. UBA5894 | reverse complement strand
ATGAATCTTCTGAAGCCGCGGCGGACCGATCCGAAGACGGGCTATCGCTATTATGATATTTCGCAGAATGCGCGGCTCGACATGATTGCCTATATGAAGGAGCTTGGGATGAGCCTTGCGGAGATCCAGCACATTCTCGAGAAGGAGGATATCACGCTCATTGAGACACTGCTGGTGAAGAAGAATGAGCAGCTTTATCAGGAGATGCGGGAGCTTCGATCGAGGCAGAATGCCGTCGAGCGCGCGATTTCGTCCATCGAGAAGTATCGGAAGTCACCGACCAGTGGGACGGTCGCACTCGAGTACATTGATCGCCGCTACGCCTATGGGCAGCCGTGTCGCCACAATTTCTATGAGGACGATGGAGATTCCTTCGAGGAGGAGCTCATGGGGCTTCGGCAGGCGCTGCTGGAGAAGGGCTTCCTCCATGTGCATTCGTACAATGTTGGCACCTCGATTTCGATGACGAACTTCGAGCAGGGCATCTTCGTTCCAGAGTACAGCTTCGTGTTCGTGGATCATAAGGACCAGGAGCGGGTGGAAGGGGTGCGGATTCTCGACAGTGGCATGTATGCGTGCATGTACATCGATGCCTTTGAGAAGGAGCAGGACTATGCGTCGAAGCTGCTCGAGTACTGCCGGGCGCAGGGCTGGCAGCTCGCGGGGGACTACATCTGCGAGATTATTACGGAGTTCAATGTCTTCGACAGCGAGAAGCGAAGCATGTTCCTGCGGCTGCAGGTGCCGGTACGGTTTTCGTGAGGAGGGCGCGGACGGAGGCATTGGCCTCCCATAAGGCTGTTTGATAATTAACGAACAATTTTCCTTGACTCTCATCCGGGAAGAGGGCGTAGAGTGGAACCATCAGAAAGACAGAGGCCCGAGGGGCCTGGAATGGAGGAAGCGATGGAGAAGATCAAGGTTGTTCAGTATGGTTGTGGTAAGATGGCGAAGTACATCATTCGTTATCTCTATGAGCATGGCGCACAGGTTGTAGGTGCGATTGATGTGAATCCGGCGGTGGTTGGGATGGACATCGGTGATTTTGCAGGCTTGGGTGTAAAGACTGGCGTCACTATCCAGAAGGATGCCGATAAGGTGCTCGATGAGTGCGATGCGGATGTAGCCATTGTGACCCTGTTCAGCTTCGTGAACCACATCTATGATCATGTCGAGAAGTGCGTATCGCGTGGCATCAATGTCATCACGACCTGTGAGGAGGCCATCTATCCGTGGACGACGTCTGCGGCACAGATCAATCGTCTGGATGCACTTGCGAAGGAGACGGGCTGCACCATCACGGGCAGCGGCATGCAGGATATCTTCTGGATCAATATCGTCGGCCTCGTCGCAGGTGGCATGAATAAGATTACGAAGATCAAGGGCGCGTACAGCTACAATGTCGATGAGTATGGTCTGGCGCTCGCGAAGGCGCATGGCTGCGACCTCACGAAGGAGGAGTTCGAGCAGCAGATCGCACATCCGACCGAGTTTGAGCCATCGTATGCATGGAATTCCAGTGAGGCGATCTGCAATAAGCTGGGGCTCACGATCAAGTCGATCACCCAGAAGCATGTGCCATACATCATTGACCATGATCTCTATTCGGAGACGCTGGGAAAGACCATTGAGGCAGGCAGATGCATCGGCATGTCGGCCGTGGTAACGATCGAGACGATGCAGGGCATCACGGTCGAGGAGGAGACCATCGGTAAGGTGTATGGACCAGAGGATGGCGATATGTGTGACTGGTGGCTGACTGGAGAGCCGGATACGGAGTTCCATGTGGTGAAGCCGGCAACCGTCGAGCACACCTGCGCGACCATCGTGAATCGTATCCCGCAGCTGCTCCATGCACCGAGCGGCTACGTAACGGCCGATCAGCTCGAGCCGAACGCATACCTCACCTATCCGATGGAGTACTATCTCTAAGAAAAGCAGACATAGAAAAGGGGCTGTCGCACTCCAATGTGCGGCGGCCCTTTTGTCGTGCTGGCAAAAAGGCTTGATGAGATATATATCTTGATATATACTGCCTGGTAGAAGGAGGTGCAGGTGATGATGACCGCAAAGCTGTTTGAAAATGGACGAAGCCAGGCAGTTCGACTTCCGAAGGAGTGCCGGTTTAATGGGGATGAGGTATCGATTAACAAGCTTGGGGACATTGTGATTTTGATGCCAAAGGATCACAAGTGGGCTGGGCTCCTGAGCAGTCTGGAGCTGTTCTCGGATGACTTCATGAGAGAGGGCAGAGAGCAGCCTGTGGTACAGGAGCGGGAAGCTTTATGAAGTATATGCTGGACACGAATATCTGTATCTATGCCATCAAGCATAAGCCACCTGAAGTCATAAAGAATTTTCTGAAGCATGATCCAGACGATCTATGCATTTCCTCCATCACCTACGGAGAACTGATGCATGGTGTGGAAAAGAGCCAGGCCGTAGAACGCAATCGTGTAGCCCTCACGTTGTTTCTGTCGGCGATTTCGATCCTTCCGTTTGATCAGTATGCCGCAGAAGAGTACGGAAAAGTGCGTGCAGCGTTAGAGCGAAAGGGAACACCGATTGGACCGATGGATATGCTGATTGCGGGCCATGCAAGATCAAAGGGACTGATCCTTGTGACAAATAATACGAGAGAATTTTTTCGGGTGGAAGATCTGGAAGTGGAAGACTGGACGAAAGAATAAGTACATAAAAAAGAGTATAGGGAGGTAAGGATGAAGAAACATATTGCATTATGCGCGGGGCTGATGGCGCTTGGTCTCGGGCTCACGGCGTGCTCCGGGGCGAAGGACAGCGCGGAGACAGCCGCGGAGGAAACCACGGCCGGGACGGCCACGACGGAGGCGGTGTCCGAGACGTCGAGTGAAGAGGAAAGCTCGGCGGCGGCCAATGAGGTCGAGCCGGAGGGGCTCGCGCACATTCCGGTCACGGTCGAGGAGCGGGCGCTTACCTCCTATGCATCGGATACACAGGCGCTCGTGGCCGAGGCGGATTACTTTACGCTCGCGCTTCCGGAGGAGGCGGCGAAGGAGTATCCGGCGCTTGCCACGACGCTCGACGAGAAGGCGAAGGACGATGCGGCGAAGGCACAGGATAAAATCCTCGAGCTGGCGGCGGAGTTTCAGGACATCGCGGAGTACAGCAGCGATTTTGACAGTACGCTCACGGAGAAGCTGAAGCCGAAGGTCATGCGCGCCGATGCGAATATCCTCAGCATTCTCTGCGAGGGCGAGGCCTATAGTGGTGGCGCACATGGCGATTACTGGACCGAGGGCCGGAACTACGATCCGGCGAGTGGAAGGGAGCTGAAGCTTTCGGACGTGGTGCCGGATCGGGAGAAGCTCACGACGCTTGTACGCGAGAAGTTTTCAGAGAAGTATACGACAGCGGAGTTCGGCGATGCGCTGACCAATGCTGCCGACTACCTGGCCACCCTCAGTGATTCGGATTACGAGGCGACGCCGTGGACCATGGATTCCGAAGGCCTCACGCTTTACTTCCCACAGTATACGCTCGGTCCGTATGCCGCCGGTGCACAGGACCTGAGCATTGCCTTTACGGAGGCTCCAGAGCTTTTCAGCGTGAAGTACCTCGAAACCTGCGACGCCTATGTCATTCCACTCGTGGATGCACGTACGTATGAGCTCGCGCTCGGCGACGGGAAGCCGGTGGCGGTTTCCGTGGAGCTTTCCAGCGACGGTGTGAGTGACACCTACACCTGCGCCTACAGCATTGGCAATACCAGTCTCCACTCCGAGAACTACTGCTATTCGGCGGAAAACTACATCGTCTACGCGGGCGGCGAGCATTACATCTATTCCTTCTCTTCTTCGGACAATGACTACATGTCGCTCGAGGTCGTGGATGTGGAGAAGAAGTCCCTTGAGGAGGGGCGCAGCGTCAATGCGAGCCTGTACCGGCCGATCTTCAGCTGGAGTGAGGAGGGCGACTACGACATGCGAAGCACTGGAGGCGCGGCCTTCACGAACCCGGAGCACATGGTGCTCGAGCGGCGGATGGAGGTGCTGGGCACGACCAGTGGCCGTCGGAGCTATCATGTCGGAGCGGATGGCTATCCGGAAAGTGACGATGCGTATTACACGCTTCCGCTGAGCTATGCGATCCGGACGAAGAAGGAGATGACGCTCGATACGGTCGATGCGAAGGGCGAGAAGACCGGGACAGAAACGATCCCGGCGGGCACGTACCTCATCGGCATTCGCAGCGATGCGGATCAGATCGAGGATCTGCAGCTGATCGATGCGTCGGAGCTGAACATCGAGGAGGGCGACGGCTGGAGCAGCTTCACGGTGAAGGACGGAAGCGATGTCCAGGCGGACCTTACGAAGCCGATCTATCGCGTGACGGTGGATCACTCCGACTGGCCGAACCTCGTGAACGGCGAGGCCGTGGATCAGCTGTTTGACGGCGTGATCTACGCGGGATGATGTTTCGATCCTGAGATGAAAACGATACCATAGGCACTGTAAGCGCTTCATAATGCGAATGTGCCTATAGAAACATGAAAAATCGGAAACGAAGCATAGGCATGATGGAGGATTTCTCCATGAACGTGCCTGGACAATTCGAAAATTCCATAGGCACAGGTGCCCATTTGGGGCTCCATCATGCCTATAATGGCCTGCAGCTATCAAAAAAACTCGCCTTAGGGCGAGTTTTTTCTTTATACCATGAGGCACATGGCGTTCGGCTCGACGTGGATGTTGACCTCGCTTTCCGGCGCGCTTTCCTCGCCGTCGAGGGTCCAGCGTACGGGCTCCGTGAAGTGGAAGTCGATGTGATCGGTCTGGAAGACATCGATGCAGCGGTCGTTGACATTGCCCTTTGAGAGGGCGGCCGCGAGCTCGCCGAGCTCATAGACCCGGAGCGGGGCCTTGATGAGGATCACCTCGAAGAGGCCGTCGTTCAGCTTCACCTGCCGCATGAGGGGCGAGCTGAAGCCGCCGATGGAGGTGGTGTTCGATACCGAGCCGAAGATGTAGTTACCCTCGTGCTCGACGCCATCGACGGTGTAGCGAAGCTCGATGTTCTGATTCAGATTCTGCGGCAGATTTGTGAGGCCATTCAGCACATAGGCGAGGTAGCCGAGCGCGTCCTTGAAGCGCTGCTCGGTGCTGTAGCTCACATCCGTGAACGCTCCGAAGGCCGCGATGTAGTTGAAGTAGCGGCCATTGAAGCTTCCGAGATCGTAGTGGAAGCCGGTGCCACGGGCGATCGAGCTGCTGATGTTCGTGAGACTCGGCTTCTTCCAGATGGTGCGCGCGAAATCATTCGTGCTGCCGAGTGGATAGTAGCCGATCGGGTGGGTGATCTTCTGCGCCTTGCAGGCATTGATAAAACGGTTCAGCGTTCCATCACCACCGCAGCAGGCGTAGACGTCATACCCGTCCGGGTGCGCGGCGAGGATGTCCTCGACGGAACGAAGCCCCGGCACGATGGTATAAACCGTGACCTCACAATCCATGTTGTTTAAGGCATTCACGATATCAAACAGACGGCTTTTCGATTTTCCAGCACCCGCCTTCGGGTTGATGCATAGGAGTATTTTTTTCATAGTGGATCCTCACGTGCAGATTCTTTCCAGCTATTATGCGGGGTCTTGCTCGAAATGGCAAGAAATCTGTATGAAATCTTAAAATTTCATGCAGGTTTGACATGGCATTTTCGCTGCACTATGATGTGGATATAAAACGGATTTCAGAGCCATGAAGACGAAAGATGGCTCTTTTTCATAGTTACAGACTTGTAGAGTGAAGAATCATGATGAATGATGAAAACAGAAACACGATAGAGAAGAATGTGCAGGCAGTGTCGTCTGCGTCATCGGCAGGTGCTGAGGCTGGAGCGGGGGAGATACCATCGGGAAATGTGGATGGAGGAGCGCAGCCGTTTCCGGCGGCGACGCTTGGGGGACTCACCGCGACGCCGTCGCCGTGGTCGATCAGTATCAATGACTGCAGCCCGCATGGGATCTGTGTGATCCATGTGCTGCTGAATGCAGAGGGAAAGCCTTATGACTGGAGCTTCGAGTACTGTAATCCGTCGCTTGCCCGGATGTTTGGCTCGACCCCGGAGGAGCTTCAGGGCACGCGCTATTTCGAGCGCTTTCCGAACAGCAGGAGCATCGAACGCGCACCGCACTACTATAAGGCCGCGTACGAGGGAAGCTATGAGAGCTTCGATGTGATGCTGGAGGAGGCCGGTCGGGTTCTCCGGGTGGAGGCACTGCCGACCGGAAAAACCGGCTACTGCATGTGCATTCTCTACGATATTCAGACAGAGCTTGCCGAGAAGGAGCGGAAAAACCGGGAGCTGCAGGCCGCGTATCAGCAGCTTTCCGATGAACGAAAGGTGCTGGACCAGCTGTGCACAGATTATACGGCGGTCTACTATGTCGACCTTGACACAGGCAGCTTTCAGGTATGGTACGTAGCCGGAAGCTCGAATGCACGCCGCATCGTCGGACAGAATCATCAGAGCTTTGATGATTTTTCGGACGCCTATCTGGATGCCTACTTTTACCCAGAGGCACGAGAGTCCTTCCGAAACTGGCTTCGCGTCGCGCATCTTCGAGAGGCGCTGAAAACGAAGGAACGGCTCGTGGACCATTACGAGAGCGTACCGACCCCGAATGGGCAGCGCTACTTCGAGGCGCAGGTCGTTCGTACCTATGGAAAGGATGGTCGGATGTATGCCCTGATCGGCTTCCGCTGCATCGATGAGATCATGGAGCGCGAGGTCGAGATGCAGAATGAGCTGAAGGCCGCACTCGATGAGGCCCAGCTTCGCTATGAGATCATTTCCGCCATTGCAAAGGCCTATACGACGATCCTTCGGATCGATCTTCCGAGAGATTTTACGGAGGTCATCGCGGGAGAGGATTTCGTACGGGACTTCGTCAAGGGAGAAAACCGTGCCTCACGGGTGCTTCAGTATCTTGTGGATCTTACCGTGGCACCAGAATACCAGATGGCCGTGCGGACCTTTATGGACCTGTCGACCCTCGCCGCACGACTGGAGAAGGAAGAGGTGCTCGATACAGAGTATAAGATGACGGATGGGCACTGGCATCGTCTGTCCTTCCTGGTGAAGAAGCGGGATGAGGCAGGTCATGTGACGCATGTTGTGTGTGCGATACGAAGCATCAGTGAAACGAAACGGCGAGAGCTGAACCTCGTGTATATGGCAGATGCTGCGAAGCAGGAGAGCAATATGAAGTCTCGCTTCCTCTCGAATATGAGCCATGACATCCGGACGCCGCTCAATGGCGTCATTGGCCTCGTCAACCTCGCCAGTCAGTATCCGGAAAACCTCGAGATGCTGACGAAAATCCGTACGAAGGAGAAGGAAACCCTTCAGTATCTCGTATCCCTCGTCAATGACATCCTCGACATGAATAAGCTCGAGAGTGGAGAAATCGAGGAACGGGAGCTGAACTTCGATCTTGCCGAGGTGCTGCAGGAGCTCAATCAGAAGGCACAGCAGCAGGCAAGCCAGAAAAAGATTCGCTATGAAGTCGCGTGGGAGTGCGGGAAAATCGAGCATGCGCTTCTTCGTGGAAATCCAGTCTATCTCGGGCGTGTACTCAACAATATCACGGACAATGCCATCAAGTTCAGTACGCCGGGGAGCTACATTCGTGTGTCCTGCCAGGAACGCGAGGTAAGGGACGGTAAAGTATGGCTGCGCTTTATGTGCGTGGATCAGGGCTGTGGCATGACCGAGGAGACCCTTCATCGGGTCGGCATGCTGTTCACACAGGAGAGCATGTCGAGCCGCACGCAGTATGAAGGGACAGGTCTCGGACTCGCCATCGTAAAGAAGCTGGTCGATCGCATGGGTGGAACCCTTCACATCGAGAGTGCGGTCGGTATCGGCACGACGGTGCTCGTCGACCTGCCATTTGCCATGGGCGAGCAGACACAGATTCGCCGTGAAGCGAAGGATATCGAACAGGTCTCCGTGGAGGGACTGCGTGCGCTGGTAGTGGAGGACAATGAGCTCAATATGGAAATCGCCACCAGTATGCTGGAAAATGCGCATATGGAGGTGACCGAGGCGGCCGACGGACAGGAGGCGCTTGAAATCTTCGAAAAGTCCGCACCGGGCTATTTCAGTGTCATCTACATGGATCTCATGATGCCACGTCTCGGCGGACTCGAAGCGACGCGGGCGATCCGCGCACTGAAGCGGCGCGACGCGCGTACGATTCCGATCATTGCCATGTCGGCCAATGCCTTCGCCGACGACATCATCAACTGCCGCCTCGCAGGGATGAACAAGCATCTCGCAAAGCCGCTCGACGAGGAACGGATGGTGCAGGCCCTTCGGGAATGCATGTCGGATGGCGATATGCTGAAGCTTCAGGAGGATTTGTAAAGAGGGATGCATATCTATTGAAAAATAGATATGCATGCTTTTTGTTTGGAGGTTTTATGGAGCAGAGTATGATTGCAAAGAAAAAAACAACCACCCGGGATATGACGACGGGCAACAGTGCGAAGGAGATCATGCTGTTTGCGCTGCCGCTCATGTTCGGAAATATTTTCCAGATGCTGTACAACACCGTCGACTCCATCGTCGTCGGAAACTATGTGAGTACGCAGGCCCTTGCGGCAGTCGGTGCCACGACGATGATCGTGAACATGGCCGTCTTCTTTTTCAATGGCTTTTCGGTCGGTGCCGGTGTCATCATTGGCCGCTACTTCGGTGCGAAAAACATGGATCGCCTGCATGATTCCATCGAGACGACGATGGCGGCGACCTTTGTGTTCTGCGTGCTGTTCACGATTGTGGGCATGCTTGCGGTTCCGATGATGCTGAATTTCATGTCGACGCCGGAGGATGTCATGGCCGATGCCAGCACCTACCTTCGCACGTATTTTGCGGGCATTGCGGGCCTGCTGATCTATAATATGGGCTCCGGCATCCTGCGCGCCGTCGGTGATACGCGGCGGCCGCTGTTCTTCCTGGTGCTGACGAGCCTTCTGAACATCGGCCTCGACCTTCTGTTCGTGCTCGGCTTCCACCTTGGCATCTTCGGTGTGGCGCTCGCGACGATTCTTTCGCAGTTTATTTCGGCGATTCTGACGCTGATCCTGCTTCTGAAAACGAACGACATCTATAAGCTGACGCTGCACGACTGCCGCATTGACCCGGCCATGCTCGGCCAGATCTTCGCGGTCGGCCTGCCAGCGGGCATCCAGTCCATCATCACGGCCTTTTCGAACGTTTTCGTGCAGGCCTACATCAACAATTTCGGCTCCGCCTGCATGGCCGGCTGGGCCAGCTACAACAAGCTCGACCAGTTCATCATGCTCTTCATTCAGAGCATGGCGATGGCGGCGACGACCTTCGTATCCCAGAACATTGGCGCCCAGAAGCTGAAGCGGGCCAATGAAGGCACCGTGCTGTCGGTGGTGATGACGCTTCTTCTGAACGGCACCCTTGCCGTCCTGCTCTGGGCCTTCGCTCCGATTGCGGTCGGCCTGTTTACCCCGGACCCGGAGGTCATCACCTTCGGCGTCCTCTTCATCCGACAGAATGTGTTTTTCCTCTTATTTAACAGTGTAAACCACGTGCTTGCCGGTGCACTTCGTGGCCGCGGCGACTCGACCGGCCCGATGATCATCATGCTTCTGAGCTTCGTGGCTGTGCGACAGGTCTACCTCTTCATCATGACCCGCTTCATCGCGAACACCCCGGCGACCGTCGGCTTCGGCTATCCGGTCGGCTGGACGACCTGCTGCATCCTCGAAACCCTGTACTTCTTTATAAGGTGGAGTAAGAAGACGGAGCTCGCGTAGAGGAGACGCGGAGTTCGGCACCGGACCGCGGATCACCAGGGGGCTCGAAGATGGACTCTGTGGCATTGAACCAGAGGCAGAGATGCCCTGGGACGATCCGGTCTGGTATGAAATTGAGTGAAAGAAGGAAAATCCATCATGCAGAAATATTTTGACATTAATGAAGATGGCTTCAGCATTCGCTGTAAGCTGTATTATCAGAAGGACCTTCATGCGCTTCCGCACATCGTGATCGCAACCTATGGCTTCGGCGGCAACATGGACAACAAGGCCGTGGAGAAATTTGCAGAGCGACTCACCACGAAGTACCACGGCTATGGCGTCGTCTGCTTCGACTGGCCCTGCCACGGGAAGGATGCGCGCAATAAGCTGATCCTGGACGAGTGCTGTACCTATCTCGATCTTGTGACGCGCTATGTAAAGGATACGCTCCATGCGGAGGACGTCTACAACTATTCCTCGAGCTTCGGCGCGTATGTGACGCTCCGTTCTCTCGCAGCGAACGGCGAGAACCCATTTAAGCGGATCGCCTTCCGCTGCCCGGCGATTCGGATGTACGACTCGATTGCAGCCGGTGTCTCGGACGACGACTGGGACAAGCTCCGGAAGGGAAAGGAAATCCTCCGCGGCTTCGACCGGAAGATCAAGCTCTCCCAGGAGTTTTTCGACGATCTGAAGGCCCACGACGTGAGCCAGTACGATTATCTCGATGATGCGGACAGCATCCTCATGATCCATGGCACGAAGGATGAGATGGCCCCGATTGATGTCTCCCGGAAGTTCTCCGATGACAATGTCATCGAGCTCATCGAGGTGGAAAATGCCGATCACCCCTTCAGCAACCCGAAGTACATGGACTTCGCCATCCAGAAGATCATCGAATTCTTCGCACCGAAGGCATGACCGCGACGGAAGCCTGTAGAGCTGCGAATGGGCGGCCCCGGAGGGCAGGCTCCCGAAGCCATACGCAGAGACCGTTGAAAAATCAGAATCGGACCTCATAGAAGCACTTGAAGAATTTTT
>DJEQ01000020.1:0-12831 GCA_002431355.1 Oribacterium sp. UBA5894 | reverse complement strand
GCGTTTTCATCAGGAAAACGCGACGATTGCAGAGGGTCTAGTGCTTCTTGAGGTCCGATTCCAGATTTTTCCGGTCTCGAAGTACTGGCTTCAGGAGCCTGCCCTCCGGGGCCGCCCAGTGTCTGCCTCCGAACCCCGCCGCGGGGCTTGCCCGCCCTCCTTCAGAAATCTGAAAGCTTTTGCACGGGGATTCCACCTTGTAAAGCACAGGTAAAACATTTATAATGGCTCTGTGCTTTCTGTAAGGGAAGGCAAGAATGGGTTTCGGCCCTGTGGGCCGATCAATAGGAGGAAAAAATTATTATGAAAAAGAGAATGATTGCAGCACTGGTGGCCGCATCCATGGTATCTTCACTTGCCGCATGTGGATCTTCAAGCAGCAGCACCGCAGCAACGACTGCAGCCGCAGCAGAGGATCAGACCGCTGCCGCTACCGAGGCAGCCGCAGAAGAGACCACCAAGGCTGCTGAGGCCGCTGGAAAGGATGCTTCTGATGTGAAGATCGGTATCATCACCGATGTCGGCGGTGTAAACGATGGTTCCTTCAACCAGTCCGCATGGGCAGGCCTTACGAAGGCACAGGAGGATCTCGGCATCCAGGCTTCTTACCTTGAGTCTCACACCGACGCAGACTATAAGCCAAACATCGAGACCTTCGTCGATGAGGACTATGACATGATCATCTGCATCGGCTATGCACTTGCAGATGCCCTGAAGGATGAGAGCGCTGTAAATCCAGATATGAAGTTCGCCATCGTAGATGATGCATCTCTTGCAGATTCTCCAAACGTAACTTCCCTTATGTTCGAGCAGTCTCAGGCTTCCTACCTGGTAGGCTATGTTGCTGGTAAGACCACCAAGACCAACACCATTGGTATCGTTCTTGGTATGTCGACCGATATCATGAACGAGTTCGGTTATGGCTATGTTGCCGGTGCCGTAGATGCAAATCCGGATTGCAAGGTTCTTCAGAACAATGCAAACTCCTTCGCAGATACCGCTGCTGGTAAGACCGCTGCCAACAACATGGTTGCACAGGGCGCAGACGTCATCTTCCATGCCGCTGGTGGTACCGGCCTTGGCGTTATCGATGGCTGTAAGGAAGCCGGCATCTGGGCCATCGGTGTAGACTCGGATCAGTCCTCCATTGCTCCAGAGACCATTCTTACTTCTGCTCTGAAGCGTGTAGATAATGCCGTATACGATATTGCAAAGGCAACTGTTGATGGTACTGTGGAGGCAGGTGTGAAGACCTACAGCCTTGCAGATGATGGTGTTGATATCGCTCCTACGACCGACAACATTGACCCTGAGATTCTTTCTGAGGTTCAGGACATCAAGAAGAAGATCGTGGATGGCGAGATCACCGTTCCGAAGACAAAGGACGAGTTTGAGGCCAAGTACGGCGACATCTACGAGCTCGACTAATCTGGAATCGTACAGCACGGAGCCTTGCACGATGTTGAAAAACGCGTAAAAGGGGACACGAGCTGTACTTCTTCAGGATCCTGCGAAGATCAAGGCATGGAGACTGTGAACCAGAAGTATATAGACCGAGTGGCAGCAGCCACTCGGTTTTTTGATGCCGTGAAGGAGAACACAGAAGATCGGTGAATGCGAAAAAAGCGATAGCATTTCCATCGGATCTAGTATAAGATAGGGATGTAAAGAAATTGCGAAGCATTATCATTTTTGCTTTCCCATAGTATATAAAAGAGGTAAAGGTATATGAGAGATATTTCCATGGAGCGTGTCAATGCAACACGCGACGCGATGCTCGAGACCGTCAAGTCGGCCACATTGACCCACGAGCAGAAGGTAGCAGCGATGGCGAATCAGGCGGACTCCTTACTGGAGGTGCTGGATCTTCCAGAGGGACTCGATGAGCTTCTGAATCAGCCGATTGAGACGCAGTGCATCTGTGATCTGAGTGAGGGCCACGCGCCGCTTCGTCCGCGCTACATCATTCCGAACTATTCGAAGTTCATGAAGGAGGGCTCCCGCTTCCTGAATCTGGAGCCGCCGAAGGATCTTTTTGAGGCGATCAATGCACTCGAAATCATCTATCGTCATGTTCCGTCCGTTACCAACTTCCCGGTGTATGTGGGACAGCTCGATGAGCTGCTGGATCCGTTCGTACAGGATATGGATGAGGCGCTTGCAGAGAAGATCATTACGCTGTTCTTCATCAATATGGACCGCACCATCCTTGATTCCTTCTCGCATGGAAACATTGGCCCACGCGATACGAAGGCCGGACGTCTCATCCTGAAGGCGATTGAGGCAACGAAGGATGCGGTGCCGAACATCACCATGAAGTATGATCCGACGATCACCCCGGATGATTTCGGCCTCGAGTGCGTCCGTGCGGCGCTGGCTTCCGCGAAGCCGTCCTTCGGCAACCATGCGATGTTCAAGTCGGAGCTTGGCGAGGACTACGTGATCGCCTCCTGCTACAATGGTCTCAAGTATGGCGGTGGCTCCTACACCCTTGTGCGTCTCATTCTCGGAAATATCGCAAAGCGCGCGAAGGATACAGAGGACTTCCTGAAGAATCAGCTTCCATATGTGATGGATATTCAGGCTCGCTACATGGATGCCCGGATCAAATTCATCGTCGAGGAGTCCGGCTTCTTTGAGAACAACTTCCTGGCGAAGGAGGGGCTCATCCGTCGTGACCTCTTCACCGCGATGTTTGGTCTGGTAGGTCTCGCAGATGCCGTGGATATCCTGCTTGAGAAGGAGGGCCATCCGGAGTGGCGCTTCGGCCGCGACGAGGAGGCGACGAAGCTTGGTGTCCGCATTATGGATGTGATCAAGGATTTCAACGATCACCACTTTAATCCATACTGTGAGGCGACCGGCGGACATTTCCTGCTGCATGCACAGGTTGGCATTGCCTCCGATATCAAGGTGACCCCGGGCACGCGTATTCCGATCGGTGAGGAGCCGGAGAATCTGGTGGATCAGCTGAATGTTCTGTCGCACTTCCATCACTACTTCCCATCGGGCACGGGCGACATCTTCCCGATTGATATGACCGTGCACAAGAACCCGGATTATGTCCTCGACATCATCAAGGGCTCCTTCCAGAAGAACCTGCGGTACTTAAGCTTCTATGCAAGCGACTCGGATGTCATCCGTGTGACCGGCTATCTCGTCAAGAAGTCGGAGATCGAGAAGCTCGAGAAGGGACAGAATGTAAAGCACGATACGACGGCACTCGGCCTCGGTGCGAAGCAGAATGGCCACATCCTCGAGCGCAAGGTGCGGTAAATGCGTTCTTAGTGCAGACGAACCATCGCACTCTTCACTGGGAATGTGAAATAGAAGACAGTAAGCAGAAGGAGAGCAGCCGGTGGGCCTCGCTCTCCTTTCTGACATTCATGAAGGAAAGGGCTCAGAACAGAAGACAGTCTTTAGCGAAGACGGCACTGTTCTGAATTTTCAGGGAGAAATTTAAATGAAAAACGATCCTCGGCGCGCGGGTGGCCGCGTGCCTGTAAATAAAATCATTCCATTCAGCTCGGTCGATGGACCAGGCAACCGTACGGCCGTCTTCGTGCAGGGCTGTAACTTCAACTGCCACTACTGCCATAATCCGGAGACCCGCGCGGTCTGCATCAACTGCGGTGCGTGTGTCTCGAAGTGCCCAGCAGGCGCACTCTCGATGTCCGCGGACGGCTTCGTGTGCTTCGATCCGGTGAAGTGCGTGGCCTGCGATACCTGCATTCACACCTGCACCCATGACGCCAGTCCGCGTATCCGCTACATGAATCCGGCGGAGGTCTACGCGGAGGTGCGGAAGAATGTACCATTTATCCGTGGCGTGACCGTGTCCGGCGGCGAATGCACCTTCTATCCGACGTTTCTCCATGACCTTGCAGTGCTTGCGAAGAAGGATGGCCTCGGCTTCCTGCTGGATTCGAACGGCACCTATGACTTCGAAGCGGATCCGGCGGACCTTCTGTCGGTGATCGATGGTGTGATGCTCGATATCAAGGCCTACAGCGCAGCGGATCATCATGCCGTCACGGATGTGGACAATGCCATCGTCCTGAAAAACATGCAGCTCCTCGCCGATCGTGGCCAGCTCTATGAGGTGCGGACCGTCGTCGTGCCAGAGCTCTTCGACACCGAAAAGACCATCGTGGACACGGCACGTGCGCTGAAGCCGTATCTTGCGCGCCCGAAGCATTGGCCGAAAAGCGAAGGAGAGAGCATCCGCTATAAGATCATCAAGTACCGGCCATTCGGCGTGCGGGAGCAGTATCGGAGCTTCACCCCGCCGACCGACGACTGGCTCGAGCATCTCGCAGACCTCGCCCGCGCCGAAGGCATGACGGATATCGTGATCATCTAGGCAGCTTCCGGCGATGAAAACGTGGCAGGACCGAGGTCAGGAGGGGTGGCACCTGAAGTACTGACTTCGGGTGCCGCCCCCTCCTGACCTCGGCAGCTTGTTTCCTGAGTATGGATTGATGTGCGGTATAAGTGTTGAATCCCTTATTTACCGAAAGTCAGCACGCCTTTTCGATAAGACGGGTCATGGCTGGTGACAAAGTCAAACGCTTCCTGGGCTTTTTCCATCGGCCATGTATGGGAGATACATCCACGCAGGTCGATTTTCCCATCATTGATCATATCAATAACTTCCTGGAACTTACGGTTCTGCAGGCGGCTGCCTCGAACATCCAGCTCCTTGGAGGTGATCACAAACTGATTCACTTCGTCAGGACGTGTTGTGAAGCCCATGGTGATAACGCGGCCGGCATTGCCAGTAGACTGTAATGCGGTTAGAAGACTTCCCTTTACACAGGCGGAATCGATCGTCAGTGTTGGGCCATAACCATCCGTAAGCTCATGTGCTTTTGCTGGAACATCTTCCTTCAGGCTGTTGATTGCATAGGTTGCACCGTTATCCAGCGCCTCTTGCAATTTTGCATCATCAATATCACTTACGATAATGCTATGAGGATGGAAAAGCTTTACAATACGCAGAATGCTGCTTCCTAAAGCGCCGCAGCCAATGATCATGACATCGTCAATGTCTTCAATCTGTGCGCGCGAGCAGCACTGTACGGCGATGGTAGTCGGCTCGATCATTACTGCTTCTTCATCCGTTAACATGTCTGGTACCAGATAGCAGTCCGTGTCTGGTACAGCCATGTACTCGCGATAGCCACCATCAATATGGACACCACGTACATGCAGATCGCCGCAAACATTCGGACGACCCTTGCGGCATGCATAACAGTGCCCGCATGGTACGACCTGGTCAATAATGACACGGTCGCCTACCTTTACTTTTTTTGCATTCGGACCGGCTTCTACAACGTATCCCACAATTTCGTGACCGATGATGCGAGGATAGGTTGCGGCGGCATTTGTGCCAAGGTAAATTCCTACATCAGATCCGCAGATACCCGAAGCTGCGATTTTTACAAGAACATTGTTTTTTTCATCAATATGCGGTTTCTCCATATCTATAATACGAAGATCATTTGGCTTTACAACCTGAACGGCTTTCATACAAGTTACCTCCTACATTGAACTGTTTTGTACTTCACTTAAAAACTGACGCATAAAATTCTGCTCATGTGAAAAAGAAGTGCGTATTTCCTTCGCATTCTAGGCGCTATTTCAATACGCAACTTACATACAAGCTTGAAACTAAGGTACTTCCGAGAAAATAATTAGTCAATACTAAAGGCAATTTCAACATCAAAAACGGCATTATGCACAATAAATTTACATATTATTTAGCTTTTATGTCAGATGATTTTCCAAGAAAGATATACTAATATACAAGTACTTTTGATGCAGTTGCGCTATGCGCCATATGCCTTCTATTTTTAAATGGCCCAGGAGATTGTTGGCTAGACGGGGCATGAAGAAGGAATGTATGAAATGAAAGGAGATTCTTATATGAAACGTAGTAGGTTCATCCGTGTAGCTACCGTGATGGCAGCGATCCTCACTGCAGCTTCCTTAAGTGCTTGCGGAAGCGGTACTACAAACGCAGATTCCGCATCGAACGGAAAACTCGTGAAGGTCGCCATCTGTGTATCTGACACTACACCGGCCGTACAGGCATTGAAGGAAGTGTTTGTTCCGGAAGTCGAGAAGGCAACGGAAGGACGATATAAAATTCAGCTCTATCCTTCAGGTGTTTTAGGAAGTGAAAAGGTCACCTATGACTATACGAAGAGTGGCATAGTCGAAATGAGTGTTGTTGGTACGGGTATGTGGTCTGAAACGCCGAAGATGTCTTCACCGGACTTCCCGTTTATGTTTAAGGATGTCGATCATGCAAGCCGCTGCTATCAGGGCGCATTCGGCGACTATCTTCGTGAAGAAATTGAATCCACACAGCCACTGAAGCTCCTGGCCTGGATGCCAAACGGCGTGCGTGCGTTTTCTTCTAATAAAAAATTAACAAGCATTGAAGATTTTAAGGGCCAGAAGCTTCGTATGCCGAACAACCCGATCCATGTACGTCTGGCAGAGAGCCTCGGAGCCAATGTTGTCATCATGGACATGGGGGAGGTGTTTACCTCTCTTGAACAGGGCGTTGTGGATGGACAGGATAACCCGCTTTCCACAGTACGTAACGAAGGCTGGTATGAGGTTCAGAAATATATTTACAATACGAACCACATCATTGCATCGCTTGAACTTTTTGCAAATGATGATTTCCTTGCGGGTATGTCTGAGGAAGATCAGGAAGCCTTCCGCACAGCAGCACAGGATGCCGCAAGCTACTCTTGGGACCTTTACAAGCAGAGCCTGGACGAAGATATCCAGTTTATGAAGGATGAGGGCCTTACTGTAACAGATCCAACAGACGAGGATCGCGAAAAGCTGAAGGCTGCGGTAGAACCGGTATACGACTATCTGCGCGGTCAGTATGATTGGGTCGATGAGGTTTTGAACTTGGTTAATTCTATAGAATAAGGGAGGACATCATGAATAAGATTCTGGATAAAGTTTTCGCAGCCATCGATATCTTCACAGGTCTTCTGACAGGAGCAATGGTACTTTTTGTTTTCCTGAATGTGGTGCTTCGTATGCTGTTTAATTCTGGCCTGACCTGGTCGGAAGAGCTTGCGCGTTATCTTTTCGTATCGGTCACCTATATTGGCGCCATCAGCGCGATGCGCTCCAATAGCCATATGACAGTGGACATTCTTATTTCGAGAGTAAAGGCACCTTTGCAGATGGCATTCTATCTTATTTCGCAGGGGCTGATCGCTGTCCTTATGCTGATTCTGGTACACGGCTCCTACAATATGATTCTTCAGAACACAGCCTCTCGTACAGCTGCGCTGGGCATCCCTTATGCACTTTTGTATGCGCTCGGCATTATAACCGGTGTGGCCATTTGCATTCTGGCACTGGCCAATATGGTTTATGCCATTACACATCCATCGGAGATTTCAGAAATTGTTACAGTCAGCACAGAGGATGAGGAGCTTCTGGAAGAAGCAGCCAATGCAGAAAACATGAGTGACGAAGAGTATCGTGCGATGCTCAATAATATCGAAAATGGAGGTACGAAAGAATGATCCTGGTCGTTTTCCTGGTTGCACTTATCGGCAGCATTCTTATTGGTTTGCCTATTTGCTTTGCGCTCCTTTTCAGCGGCGTATGTATGATGCTTGCCCTTAATGGTTTTAACTCCATGATCCTATCCATGAATCTGTTTTCGGGCGCGGATTCGTTCTCGATGATGGCTGTCCCATTTTTCGTACTCGCAGGTGAGTTCATGAATCGTGGCGGCATTACGAAGCGTATCGTGAATTTTGCCAATGCCTTGGTTGGACACGTGCGTGGTGGACTCGGTTATGTTTCTATTATCGCAATTCTGCTTTTCGCTTCCATGGTAGGCTCCGCCGTTGCATCAACCGCGGCACTGGGCGCCATTCTGATTCCAATGATGGTAAAGGCTGGTTATAATCGCGACCGTAGTACGGGTCTCATTGCGGCAGGTAATATCCTTTCGCCGATCATGCCACCTTCCGTTCCAATGATTATTTTTGGTGTACAGGCCGGTGTGTCCGTAACCAAGCTGTTCATGGGTGGTATTGCACCAGCGGTGTACATGTCTCTTGCGCTTTGTGTGATTTGGTTTTTCGTTGCAAAGAAAGATAATCTTCCAACGGCTCCACGTAAGTCCAAGCGTGAAATTCTCCACTCCATCCGTGACGGTATCTGGGCACTGCTCCTTCCGTTGTTTATTCTGGTCGGTCTTCGAAGTGGTAAATTCACAGCTACAGAGGCTGGTGTGATCTGCGTTGTATATGCCATGGTAGTCGGTATGTTTGTTTATCGTGAATTGAAGCCATCCGATCTGCTTGCATGCCTTACTTCTGCAGCGAAGTCTTCTTCCGTGATCATGTTCCTTGCAGCAGGCGCAATGGTTTCTTCCTGGGTTATGACAGTCGCAAATATTCCAACACTTGTAACTGCAATTCTGACTCCGTTCATTGCACATCCAACGGTACTGATGCTCATCATCTGCGTACTTGTTCTGCTCGTTGGAACCTCGATGGATGTTACGCCAACGATCATGATTCTGACCCCGGTGCTGCTCCCGGCCATCAAGCAGGCAGGAATCGATCCAGCCTACTTCGGAGTTGTATTTATTATGGTCACCGTCATGGGACTCCTTACGCCACCAGTTGGTACTGTACTGAATGTTGCCTGTGGTGCAGGTAAGATCAATATGGAACGTATTGTCAAGGCAGTATGGCCATTCCTTCTCGCTGAAGCTATTATCCTTCTGATGCTGGTACTTTTCCCGCCACTTGTAAGTGTTCCAATGAATTTCTTCGTTGGCGGTTAAATGGAGAGTGGCTGACAGGACAGCGTACGTCTTGGATTTCATTACGTATTTATCGCATATCCTTCTTAAAGCAAGAGGGCTGTCGCACGCAGATATTACATCTGTATGCGACAGCCCTCTTGTGTATGCATTTGTATCAGGCATTGTGGAGCATTCAACTTTCCAAGATCTATAAATGCACGAATCCATAAAGTACAGAAGCTGTAGATGATAGACAAAGCTGTTCACTTCACAAAGTAGTCTGGATACTTTTCAAGAAGTGCATGTTTTACCAGCTGATAGCGATTAAGGTGGCGGTTCAAAAGGAAATCACATAAATCCGGATCATGTTTCTCCAGAGCATATTGCAACTCTTCGTGGTCCTTAATGGTATTTGCAGGTTCATCCACACGAATATTCAGCGAACGCAGGCGATCATAGTGTACCATCTGCTCTTTTATAATGCCAAACGTCCACGTTTTCCCTGCGGCCTTGTAAACCATTTCGTGAAATTCATTATCAAGATCAAGCGCCCGATTTCCGTCCCCTGAAGCATAGGCAAGCTTCAACTGCGCGATATTATCGGCCATGGCTCGAAAGAAAATATCTGAAAGTTCCAGCTGGGCAGCCTGTCGAAAAACGGCAGTCTCTACAACACAACGTAAAAAGCGGGATTCCTCCACCAGATCGTAGTCGATTTTTGTTACATAGCTGCCTTTCTGTGGAAGTACCTCCACTAGGCGGTTCCGCGAAAGCTCGATAAGAGCTTCTCGAATCGGCGTACGGGAAAGGTTCAATGCTGCAGCAACTTCATTCTCACTCACGATATTCCCCGGCGGTAGTTCAAGAGAGAGTATGTTCGAACGTAAAACGCGCACTGCATAACTACGCGCATTTTCTCCCGAATATCTTTCTAAAATGTTCATGCTTTATCACCTGATGTAAATGTTAAAATAGAATCAAACGTATTATACCATGGAAGATTCTACATCCCAAAGGCTACAGGAGGTGTTTTGTAAGATATACACAGGTGACCCGGGTGCGTTACTGTTCAGCGGACATTTTAAGATGAGTTTTCCGGGAATCGTTTGAGAGCTCGTCCGCCTATGCTCTTATAAGGTTATGAGTGAACAGCAACTCAGGTGGATGGAAAGAACAACAAAATTTAAAACAGAAGAAGGAATTTCTTTCCCTGCGTGCTGAGACTGTGATAAGGTTGAGTAATACATAGGAAGCATCGACTGAAAGCAGGTGGTTAAGTGGTTAGTAAAAAATTTTTTGGAGAATCCAAGAATGTAGAATTCAAAAGAGAAATTCCAAGTAAACATGAGAAATTTTTGAAAGACATCATAGCATTTTCAAATACTACTGGAGGCAAGGTTATTATCGGAATTGAAGATGAAAGCTGCATTGTCTATGGGATTGGTGAACAAAGTCCATTTAAGTTATCAGATGCAATCTCTAATATGATTTCTGACGCATGCACGCCTCAGATAGAACCGGATATTTCGATACAGACAATAGAAGGGAAAACAGTACTTGTAATAGATGTTGCACCAGGGAAATTCAGACCCTATTATTTAGCCAATAAAGATAAGAAAACTTCTTCTTATATCAGAATAAATGGGACAAGTAGACCGGCAGATGTACGAAAATTACAGGAGCTGGAATTGGAAGGGCAAAATATATCCTATGATTCTCTTCAGGATATTGGCCGGGAATATGATGAGCATAAAGCAATGGAATTATGTGCAACTATGAAAAAGATTGCTTTGAAAGCCTGTGAAACAGAAGAAGATAAACTGGCTATAAAAGATATGACCATCGCAAAATTACAGGATTTTGGACTGTTATGTAAAGTTGGAAGAAATCTATATCCTACACATGCATTTGATTTGTTAACAGATAATTGCAATAAGGCAGCAAAGATACAGTGCGCTTTATTTAAAGGCAAAGTAAGAGATGTATTCATTGACCGAAAAGAATTTTCAGGACCAATTTATGAACAAATTGATGATGCATATAATTTTGTCTTAAGGCATATTGATATGGGAGCACAGATTGATGGGGAATATAGAAAAGACATGTATGAGCTTCCGATATCGGCGATCAGAGAGACCATAGCAAATGCTGTTTTACATAGAAGCTATTTAGATAGATCCTGTGTGCAGATATGTATTTTTGACGATAGATTTGAGGTTTCTTCACCAGGCATGCTATATGGTGGGTTGGATATAGAAACAGCCCAAACAGGAAAATCAACATGCAGAAATGAAGCCATTGCGGAAGCCTTTCACTATATGCATATTGTGGAAGCCTGGGGAACTGGAATTCCAAGAATTATTAACAGATGTAGGGAATATGGTCTGCCAGCGCCGCTGTTTGAAGAATTTGGTGATGGATTTAAGGTGACTCTTTTTAGAAAAACAGGCAGTGCGAGTGAAAAAGTAAGCAGTGCGAGTGAAAAAGTAAGCAGTACGAGTGAAAAAGTAAGCAGTGCGAGTGAAAAAGTAAGCAGTGAACCAAAAGATTCGGGGAATACATTTGATAGGTACATGACACTGCTGAAATCAGCAGATGTAACGGATATATATATAAATAATATAAGAATGGTATATCAGCATTGTGGCACAGACATACCATTCAGGCAGGCGGATGTAATGGTGTGGCTTGAGTGTTCTAAATCTAAAGCAACGAACATTATGAATGCATTAAAGATGGCAGGCATAGTAGAAAAGGTAAAAGGACTTGGCGCTGGAAGATACAGATTTACGGATGTGTAGGAGGCGTGTCTTCTCATATGAAAGCTATGTAAAATTGTCGCGATTTATGCTATTCTAGAAGGTACTAGTAGAGTGAAAAACCTGTGTCTGTTCTGCTTTTCCGACAGAGACGGGGCGTGTCAATCAGCAGTAAACGGTGGACGTTGAGCGTCATGGACACACTGCTCGAAATACATTAAAGAAGGGACACAATGCAATGAAAAGCAACATGGATGAACGCACTGTGGTCATTGAGATGAAGGACATCGTCAAGAAGTTCGGAAACTTCACGGCGAATGACCACATCAACCTCACGGTGCACAAGGGTGAGGTTCACGCAATCCTCGGTGAAAATGGTGCTGGTAAGTCAACACTCATGAACGTACTGTACGGCATGTACCGTCCGACCTCCGGGCAGATCTTTATTAATGGAAAGGAAGTTTCCATTGATAATCCGGAGAAGGCGATTGCACTGGGCATCGGTATGGTGCACCAGCACTTCATGCTGGTACAGCCATTTACGGTGACAGAAAACATTATTCTCGGCGCAGAGCCGAGAAAGGGACTGACGGTCGATCTCAAGACGGCACGGCAGAAGATTGTGGAGCTCAGTGAGAAGTATGGGCTCGCGATCGATCCGGATGCGAAGATCGAGGACATTTCCGTCGGCATGCAGCAGCGTGTCGAAATTCTGAAGGTGCTGTATCGTGGTGCGGATCTCCTGATTCTCGATGAGCCGACAGCTTCGCTGACGCCGCAGGAGATTACGGAGCTCATGGACATCATCCATAATCTGACCGCTGCAGGCAAGTCGATCATCCTGATTACCCATAAGCTGAAGGAAATCAAGGCGTCGTCGGATAACTGTACGATCATTCGTCGTGGCAAGTACATTGACACCGTGCGTGTGGCGGATGTGAGCGAGGATGACCTCGCCGCCATGATGGTCGGACGTCAGGTGACGAACAAGGTGGAGAAGAAGGAGATGGAGCCGGGCAAGGTGGTCATCGAGGTCAAGGATCTGCATGCGAACGATTACCGTGGAGTCGAGGTCCTGAAGGGACTCAACCTCGAGGCGCATGCCGGAGAGATCCTGGGTCTTGCGGGTATCGATGGCAATGGCCAGTCGCAGCTCGTCGAGATTCTGACGGGGCTTGGTAAGGCAACGGGTGGCCAGGTGCTGATGAATGGTAAGGATGTCACGAACGAGAATCCGAAGGAGCTCTTCGATGAGGGCATTTC
>DJEQ01000043.1 GCA_002431355.1 Oribacterium sp. UBA5894 | reverse complement strand
TGCTTGCCGAAGAAGCTGATGAACTCCTGGATCTGCTGGTCCGGGTCATCATATTTCAGTGCAGAACGGAGAGCTTCATTGATCACCAGCTCATATTTTATGATGGATTGCATTTGTATTATCTCCTTCATGACTCGGGGTACATTCGCTGAAAGCCATGCGGCAGGTTTATTCTGAGAGGCTACTGTTCATGGCGTATGTAAGGAAGCCTTCGCAGCCCTCTCGGATCTGTTCTGCACAGGCATCAAACTTCCGCGTATACCACGGATCCTCGATGATTTCATCCGGCCGATCCGTGTACTCCATCAGATAATGAATTTCACCCTCGGGGTCCGTCCCGAGGATTCGCTTCATATAATACATGTTTTCTTCATCCATGCCAATGAGTACATCATAATTCGCATAATCCGACGGCTTCAGCTGCCGTGCACGATGCGTTCCGACTGGTACATCCATCCGCTCAAGTGCTGCTCGCATCGGCGGGTAGATCGCATTTCCGATCTCCTCCGTGGATGTCGCAGCAGAATCAATCAGAAACAAAGAAGCTAACCCACGCTGGCTTATCATATTCTGCAGAATATACTGTGCGGATACGCTGCGACAGATATTGCCGTGGCAGACGAAAAGTATACGAATCATACTGTTTTCTCCTTATAGGCTTGATCGCCGTCAAACCATACTTATTTTCTGTCCACCGATGGTAGAAGTAGACCTTGTTATGGACTGTCTTTTTGGTAATAGAACCAGCAGGTAACTTTGCAATCTGCTGCTTCAAGACCTCTATCTGTGACTGGATTTCTCGGCTTAAGTCACTCATTTACAGTATCAGCTGAAAAAGTCAAATTCATCGACCGCGAAGGCGATGTCAATCTGGAACTCCTCCTTTTGTGGCAGCTGGAGACCGGCTTCATCGGCGATCACGAGATCATAGACTGCGCGCGGATCATATTTCTGCGACTTCAGGTTAAAGCTGCAGCGGAAAATGCGCTCCTGACCGTTCGGACTGGTCTTATCTGCAATCAGCTTCACCGTATCACTGATCTGCTTCCCATTCGAATCGACAAAATACAGCAGATAGTTTGCAGCACTGCGATTGTCGCCTATGGCATCCTTCTGGTAAAAATTCAGCGAAAAGATCATGTTGCTGATCTTCCGGCTTGCCGAAAGAAGCCCGACCTCGACCGGCTTCGTATCATACTTTTCCTTATTTTTCTGATACGCCATCGAATCATTCCGAAGATAATGGTACTCAATCACCGGAACCACCATCTCCTGCAGGCTGATGCCACCATGCACGAAATTAAGTCCGCCTCCTTTTTTCCGGATACGAACGCTTTCTCTCGGCGCAAAGGCATCGTAATGCTCATCGATAAACTTCACCGGAAGAAGATATTCCGGTTTCGCGCCCTTCCGGGTGATCAGATACCGACGATCGATCTCCACATCCTGCGCACTCGGTGTGGTCTTGTCCACCTTGGCATCCTCTGAGAGTGGACTGTAGGTATAAAGGAAGCCATGATCTGCCGTAATATAGACACGCGTTCCGCTGAACTCATTTCGAATGATACGAACGATGTTCTTGATTTCCTCGATGGCATCCTCACAGGCCGGGAACACCATGCTGTCCGAGGTATGGCTCGCTTCATCCACTTTATCATGATAGATATAGACGACGTCCATTCCCTTTACCAGGGCACTTCTCTCCGCCCGCTTCATCGGGGCGATGTCTTTATACTTCAGTGCCACACTATGAATATTTGCGGCCTTCAGCACCTTATCACGGCTGCCCGCCTCGGTGGACATGCCATCGGCGAGAACCTGCAGGTCGCCACTGCTTCGTTCGGCCACGGTCAATGCCTTGTGCGGCAGCAGCGCGGCCATCCCGAACTTGGTGATGGTCGGGAAAATGCCTGCGCAGGCGCCAAGCGACACCTTGCTCTGCGTTTCCTGACGAAGCTGCTCTGCGAGCGTAGCCGCCACCTCATAGCGGAAGGCATCGGAAATGATCACAAAGATCCGGTTATCCGCAGTCTGTACCCTCTGGCTATAGAAATCTACCTGCTGCGGCACCTCCAGCACCCGGCCATACTGCGCGAGCTCCGCCGCGCAGGCATCGGACCAGTTCTTGCCAAGCTCCCCAAGGAACCAGTGCGTATACAGCCCCTCGACCTTCTCCGTCACCTGCTTAAAAAGATCCTCCAGATGATCATTGCCCACGGTCAGGCTCTTTCCAAACGCCAGGTGGTACTGACGATAATAGGTATCCATGTGGTAATAATCTTCGGTATATTCCTTCCAGATCTTCCGTGCCTCTACCGTGTGGAATCCGACAGAATGCTCCAGGAAAAATGCCTGCATCTTCGCCACCTGAAGGATACCCTCGTAGTAGCACTTCACCTCATCATACCAGGCTAAGGCTCTGCGCTGCTCCACCGTCCGCGTAATCACGTCGACGTCGATGATGTGGTTCGTGATTTCCGTCATCAGCTCGGTCAGGATGCATTCATTCACGCACGGAAAGACCTCCGTACGCA
>DJEQ01000003.1 GCA_002431355.1 Oribacterium sp. UBA5894 | reverse complement strand
TCAAGAAGGGAAGCTTCCTTGCTTCCTTTTCAAGCTGTCACCGGCATGCTATAATCGAGCCGATTTACAGCGAATGTACCTCGCATATGCGGACAGGTCGTTGGCAGGTGTGGCTGAAAATCGCAGATTTCCTATGAATCAAATGAAAGCAGGCGACCTCCTATGGCTCAAACAACCTTAACTCTGACTCTTTATATCCTCCTCTTCGCATTCCTTTTCGGTGCGGTGTTCGGAAGCTATATTGACTGCGTGGCCTGGCGGCTTGTGCATCAGGAGCCGGTCGCACGGGGGCGCTCGCACTGCGATGCCTGTGGACATCCACTAGGGGCTGGAGATCTCATCCCCATCATTTCTTACCTTCGTTCGAGGGGACACTGCCGCTACTGCGGCGCAAAAATCAGTCCAGAATCGAGCTTTGTAGAGCTTGCACTCGGACTCGGTTTCGCTGTCCTCGTCTATAAATATGATGTATCCTTTGTGGCACTTCGCTACCTTGGCCTTCTGGTGATCCTCATGGGCCTGAGCCTCGTCGATCAGAAAACCTATCTGATTCCGGACCGCTTTCATGTCGCCGGGATCCTCTGGTGGCTTTTCACGCTGCCGCTCATCGCGTATACGAAGGGACAGGGCCTCACGGCCGCGCTCTCAACGACAGGAGCGAAGCTCCCGCTCGGCAATGCACCTGGCCTTCAGGATGGACTCGGGAGAATCATCGCAACGTCGGCCTCTGCGCAGGCAACTGCCGCGATGTCGCAGGCCACCTCAGGTACAGCATTGTCCCTGCCGCCTGTCCAATGGATGCTGACAGACCTCCAGTGGGGACTCGTCAGCGCCCTCGGGATCGGGCTTTTTATGCTGCTTTTATCCCTCCTGTTCGAAAAGCTTACAGGAAAAGAAAGCCTCGGCGGCGGTGACATCAAGCTCTTCTTCATGATCGGTCTTTACCTTCGTCCAGGCGTGGCGCTCTTTAATCTCATACTCAGCTGCCTTGTCGGGCTCTTTTTTGCGCTCGGACTGAAGAAGGAGAAGCTCCCATTTGGTCCGTCGATTTCCCTTGCCACATTTTTTTCTATTTTATTTGGAAGTGAATTTGTCGCGTGGTATACTAGCCTCATATTCTAGCATCATGAAAGCTCGGAGTGGGCCCTTTAGTATAGGGCGTGCAAAACCTCTCAGAGCGGAGGTGCCGAAAGAACAGCCCAGACACCTGCAGGCGCAGGACACCGAAAGCGTTCTGGAAGGTCATCTGGGGGACATCTTTAACATAGAAGCATTGAGGTATCAATGAAAATCAGTAAATTAATCGGTGTTGACATTGGCAACAACCGCATGAAGATTTCGTATATCGTAAAGGGTGAGCTGAAGGATGTGTTCGTGGACCCGCTCCCGGATAATATCGTAAAGGATGGCATGATCCAGTACTGGGACGCGATGGCAGACTTCCTGAAGGAAAGCCTGCAGGGACATGGCCTTCGCTGCCGCAATGTCGCATTTACGGTTCCGTCCAGTGGCGTCTATATGCGGACGGTCGAGCTTCCACGCATGACCGTGAAGCAGCTCGCACTGAACCTGCCGTTTGAGTTCCATGACTATATCAGCGATGCGACGGAAAAATATTTTTATGATTATGCGGTACTTGAGGAGCGGGAGAAGAGCATGAAGCTGCTCGCCGTGGCCTGCAGTGAGGATCTGATCCATCGCTATCGTGCCCTTGCGAAGCGCGCGAAGCTGAATCCGGTGGGACTTCTGCCGGACGTGCTCGGCTTCCAGCGGATTCTTCACCGCTATGATACGCTCTTCAGCGTACCAGCTGAGAAGGACTATGCGATCCTCGACATGGGCGACCGAAGCTTTAAGCTTCATTTCTTCCGCCATGGTGTCTATGAGGTTACGCGTCCACTGGAGCCCGGTGCGAAACGCATCGGTGAGATTGCGGCAGAGGTCCGCGGTACCGATGCCCACATTGGCCAGCTCGCGGCAGAGGCCGATCAGGACGATATACTCGCCCATGAGAACATGCGTGCCCTCTATGAGAGCAGCGCCGTGCAGATCATGCGTGCGATGAACTTCTACAGCTACAGCAATACGAACAATACGATCGACACCCTGTACTACTGCGGCGGTGCCTCGAATTATCATGCACTGCTCGAGACCAT
This sequence comes from Oribacterium sp. UBA5894, assembly GCA_002431355.1. Taxonomy (GTDB): domain Bacteria; phylum Bacillota; class Clostridia; order Lachnospirales; family Lachnospiraceae; genus Oribacterium. Next base: position 3,271 of record DJEQ01000003.1, on the reverse strand, counting down.
TGAAAGCACGATGAATCTTCCGATGAAGCCGCTCACGGAGCTCATGCCCTACGTCGAGAAGGACCTCGTTCCGGAGCTTCTGCTGAGCCCGCAGAGCTACGGGCTCGCGCTGGATCCGGAGGCGAAGGTGCACCCACTGAGTGAGGAGGAGGTAGCAGCGTGGCAGGCTTAAAAGAACTTGGAAAGGTGCAAATCGGTCGGAGCAGTAAGTACCCGACAAAGAAAAGCATCAACCTGATGTATCGCGAGCACGACACGCAGGACCGCATCTTCACGATCGTGCTCTTCGGCATTTTCATGATTTTCCTCTATTTCTTCTCGCGCTATGGCGTTGCAGCCCAGCTCGCGCGTGCCGATGCCGCGGAGGCGAACTACACGCGGATGGAAGAGGAACTCAACAAGATGAAGGAGGCCAATGCACAGTACGCGGATGTGCGTGCGGACTATTCACACTATGGCAACGGCTATCTGAACAGCGATGAGCTGTCGCGGCAGGACCGTGTCACAATGCTGAATGTCATTGACGAACGCGTGCATGCGGCCGGAGGCATTCAGTCTATTCAGATTCAGAACAACATCGCGGTGATCACGGTCGGCGTGACCGATTCCCAGCGGATCCCGGACATTATCCTCTCACTGGAGGGCTCCGAGTACGTGAATTACGTGACCGCACAGACGGCGGCAACCGACGATGACGATTATCAGCTCTCGGCGGAGGGTACCCCGGTGGCACCGCTTTTCGTAACGGCGCAGCTGACGATCTATTTCCGTACTCCACAGGAGGTGCAGGATGCCGTGACCTCTGGACAGGTCGCCGCAGATGATCAGGCCCTCGATGCGGGAGAATCGGGCAATGCAACCGGCGCCAATGCCTACATCCCGACGATCACGAATGAGCGTCCGGATATCGAGAAGGATCAGCCGGAGACGGCTGCGTCAAGTGCACCGTCGAGCAGTGCCGCTTCTTCTACGGTAGCATCCTCGAATACGAGCTCCGCGAACTCGGGCTCGAAGGCAAGTGCCGAGCAGGCCGCTGCGCAGCGTGCCGCACAGGAGGCGGCCCAGCGTCAGGCCGCGCAGGCTGCCCAGCAACAGCAGCAGGCCAGCGTACCGCAGACCGTGGCCGTACAGCAGCAGGCCGCGAACATTGACACACCGAATACCAATCCATTTACCGGTGGCGATATCACGATTCAGGGCGGAAGCCCATTAGGCTAGGGAGGACAGCATGTTAAACAGAGCTTTTACGAAACGAGAGAAGGTTCTTCTGCTCGCCCTGGTCATGATTCTACTGGGACTCGTGTATTACCGCTTCGTGCGGCTCCCGGTCCAGGATCGGATCGCCGCCGCGGATACGACGCTCCTCGAGCAGCAGATGAGTGCAGAACAGCAGAAGGCCAGCATCATCAAACAGATGCAGGAGGACATTGAGGCTGGAAAGAAGGATGTGACGGGCATCGTTGCCTCCTATGATAACCTGAAGGCAGAGTCCGCCGCGCTCAATACCATCTTTTCGGAGGCGACGAGCTTTAACTTCAGCTTTGAGCAGCCGGTTGCGACGGATGACGCCGTACGCCGAACCATCAACATCAGCTTTACCGCGACGAACTATCAGATCGCGCGTCGCATCATTCAGCAGGTGCATGACTGCGCGTACCGCTGTCTCATTACGGACATCAGCGTGAGCGCCGACGAAAACGGCGGTGCCGAGGCTGGAGACAAGATGTCCCAGTACCCGAACCTCGCCAATGCCACGATCAGTGGCAGCATGAGCGTCACCTTCTACGAGACACTGAATGGAGCCACCACGACGAACGGCCTCACCACAAGCGATGGCTCCGCCGTGCAGTCGAGTGGCGGACTGGCAAGCTCCTCCCTTGATCTTGCACAGAGCGACCTTGAGACGATGGCCGAATCCCTGGCGGGCAATGCTGCGGATCAGATCGCATCCGCCGCAGGCTACTAAAGCCTTTGGGGATGACGTGTGGATTGCCGGAAGGCTTTCAACACCAGGATCGTTAAGGATGAAGTGTGGATGATCTGATGGCTGGCAACATATGCATAGGATTCGAAAATGAACGAAGAGAAGCTTCTCCCACCAAGAAGCGGAGAGGCCCCTCAATCAGGATGTAGCAGAAGGAAAGGAGTGCCGATGAGTGAAGTGCAGCAGAAATTGAAAGATCGAAGCGGCGCGACCCTCACCGTGGCGCTCCTTTTCTTTATCATGTGCGCCGCCGCAGGATCCGTGATTCTCGCCGCGGCGACCACCAGCTCCGGACGCCTCGCAGAAATGAAAGCGAGTGATCAGAATTACTATGCCGTCCTCTCCGCGGCCCAGCTCGTCCGGGATGAGCTGAACGGCCAGACGATCGCCGTCGGACAGACGGAAACGAAGACCGTCACTGAGACGGAAAAGGAAACGACCGACAAGGACGGCGTGAAAACCACGGAGACGACGGAAACCACGAAGTATACGTATTCCACGCCAGTATGGGAGTACCCGGTTGGGACGACCGGGACGGCAATCACGGATACGACGACATTTACAGCATTCCATTCATCGGATACGTTTCTGCTTCTCGATGCACTGAAGAAGAATGTAGCGAAGAAGCCAAATGGGGCAGGAGCAAAAGGCTCCCTTACGAATGTAGACGAAACTTCGGATGGCAGTACAAGCAGTGCAGCATCCGCATCTGACGCCAATACGAAAACAGACCTTGCAGACCCTGTTTCCCGAAGCTTCGAGGATGGCCAGGATGCCTTCCTGACACCACTTCTGAATGGCTCGGACAATGTCTATGAGCGCAGGTTTACGATGACGCTGAAGTCTGGCACTGGCACTGGCGCTGGAAGTGTCAGCGTCCCTTCTGTGGATGTCTGCTTCCGGATGAATGGGCAAGGAAGCATTACCGCCTATTTTAAAAATCACAGTGAAGCAGGTACGAAGAAACAGGGCAATGATTACCGTCTGATGCTCACGATGGATGCGAAGGAAGGCTCAGTACAAAAAACAACTGATCCAGACTCGCAGAATTCAACGAGTGAAGACGGAAAAGAAAAGAAGACGGAAACCACGACGACGACAACCCGCCACAGCTATGTGAGCTGGGGAAATCCAGTGATTACGAAGGACACAAGTACAGATGTTTGGACGGATTAAAAAAAAGCTGAAAAGTGAAAATGGTGAAACCATTACGGAAACGCTCGTTTCGGTATTGATTGCCGCCGCCGCAATGATCCTTTTCGCAAGTATGATTACCGCCTCGCAGCG
>DJEQ01000056.1:34704-34973 GCA_002431355.1 Oribacterium sp. UBA5894 | reverse complement strand
CAGTCCGCGGCATCATGCCTATGGAATTTTGAAAATGCATAGGCACACCACCAATTTTTCGGCCTGAACATGCCTATAGTCTGCCTTTCATGCCACATGAATACTGTGAATACACAGGCATGTTCTTCCATCCTTGCTTTTTCGTGACTATGTGGTGCCAGCTGTACTCAGGACGCGCCGACCTGCCCTGGGCACACTCTTCCATCCTTGCTTTTTCGTGACTATGTGGAGCCAGCTGTGCTCAGGACGCGCCGACCTGCCCTGGGCAC
>DJEQ01000056.1:34372-34633 GCA_002431355.1 Oribacterium sp. UBA5894 | reverse complement strand
GGCACGCTCTTCCATCCTTGCCTCTTCGTGACTATGCGGTGCCAGCACCCAAGAGGACGCGCCAACCTGCCCTGGGCATACTCTTCCTCCCTTGCTTTTTCGTGACTATGTGGTGCCAGCACCCCAGAGGACGAGCCGACCTGCCCTGGGCACGCTCTTCCTCCCTTGCTTGGCACTGGAGAAAGGCAACAAAAAGTCCCTGCCTCCACAAAGGGGCAGGGACGCTATCGTCACTATTAAAATTTCTGAAAATAGGGCATA
>DJEQ01000056.1:23840-34151 GCA_002431355.1 Oribacterium sp. UBA5894 | reverse complement strand
CTCACTTCTTCAGCACTTCCGCAAGCTTCCACAGTAAGGCGTGGATGTCAAATGGCTTTGCGATGTGGCCATTCATGCCGGCGGCAAGGGCATTTTCCTTATCCTCGGCGAAGGCGTTTGCGGTCATGGCGAGGATCGGGATCTGTGCTTTCACCGGATCCGAAAGGGCCCGGATGCGGCGGGTGGCTTCATAGCCATCCATGACCGGCATCTGAATATCCATGAGGATCAGGTCATACTGGTCCGGCGTGGCCGCTTCCATCTTCTGAAGCGCCACCTCGCCATTTTCTGCCGAATCGACCAGGAAGCCAGCTTCCTGCAGCACCGTGGATGTGATTTCGAGATTCAGCTCATTGTCCTCGACGACGAGCACCTTCGTGCCTGCAAAATCCGGCTCCTCCACGGGCTTTGACTGTGCGCTGTCGCCCCGGAAAGCATGGCTCAGCACCGTGCGAAGCTCCGACATGAAGAGCGGCTTCGCGCAGAAGGCGGTAACGCCCGCGGCACGGGCCTCCAGCTCGATGTCTGTCCAGTCATACGCTGTCAGGATGATAATCGGAGTATCATCACCGATCACGCGTCGTACCTGCCGCACCACCTCGATGCCATTCATATCCGGAATCAGCCAGTCAATGATATACGCACTGAAGGAGTCATTCTGCTCATAGGCATCCTTCGCGCGAATCACTGCCTCCTTACCGGAAATCGTCCAGTCTGGCCGCATGCCAATGGAGCGAAGCATCTTCGAAATATTGAGGCAGGTATCCGTATCGTCATCCGCCACCAGTGCACGAAGTCCCTCGAGCTCCGGAATGGCCTTCAGGCTCTGCTGCTCCTTTCCCAGTGGGAAGCGCAGGCTGACCGTGAATTCCGATCCCTTCCCCACTTCACTCTGCACGGTAATCGTACCGTTCATCATGTCGACGAGGCGCTTCGTGATCGCCATGCCGAGTCCAGTGCCCTGGATCCGACTGACGGTTGCACTCTGCTCCCGGGAGAACTGCTCGAAAATATGCTTCTGGAATTCCTCACTCATGCCGATTCCATTGTCCCGAATATGGAACTCGTAGTCGGCAAAGCCCGTCGGCGAGGTATTCTTCTGCACGATGCGAAGTGTGATCATGCCACCCGTCGGCGTGAATTTCACTGCATTGGACAGAATGTTCAGCAGCACCTGATTCAGTCTGAGTGGATCGCCAATGATGTTTTCATCCGTCACATCCATCGTATCAATGAACAGCGACAGCCGTTTCGAGGCAATGTTCGACTGGATAATGTCACGGATATCGTGGACGATATCCGGAAGATTCATCTGCTTCAGCTCGAGCGATACCTTGCCACTCTCGATGCGGCTCATGTCGAGCACATCATTGATGAGGGACAGGAGATGCTGACTCGCCGTCGAAATCTTCTTGAGATAATCCACCACCTGCTCCGGATGATCAATGTGCGTAGCCGCCAGCGAGGTGTAGCCAATGATTGCATTCATCGGCGTCCGGATGTCGTGGGACATATTGAAGAGGAATTCGCGCTTCGCCCGGTTGGCAGCCGCCTCCTGACGAACTGCGATTTCCAGCTCCTGGTTTTTCTTTTCCAGTGCCTCCTGATACGATTTCGCAGCCAGCTCTTCTCTCTTCTTATAGCGCTTATCCGCATTCCAGCGAAGGCCCTGGATCAGCGCCACCACGAGGAAGTAGCAGAACATGACCGTCATCAGATTCGCCATCGTTGAATTATAGAACATGCTCATCGGCACATAGCCATAGAGGGTATAATTCCGTCCCTGCACATACATGCCATAGTAGCGGCTTCGACTCCGAATATCCCGCACGCTGGCAATCTTCTCGGCCTGATTTGTAGCGCGGATGGCCTGCAGCATGCTGAGCGATGAAATTTCCTGTCCAATCAGGGAGGTATCGTTCGACGCATCGACCACGCCCTGCCGCACGAGCACGAAGGTACCCATCTGATTCGCATCGTAGCCATTCATCAGAGTCTGCATCGTAAGCTTCGATTTATCCGCAAAGGCGGCATCGGTATGCCGGTAGGCCATCACGATGCCCTCCCCCGAGCGAAGGGCATGCATGGCGAGATCCGTAAAGGAGCCATCCTCGAGCTCCACCCGCTTCACATAGGTCTTTTCTGGATACTCTACAAGCGAAAGATCCGCGATTTCCAGCAGATCCCCCCGAACCGCATCGTAGCCGACGCCATCCTCGGTATACTCTGAGAGCAGCTCGCCCTCCGGATTCAGGACGGAAATGCCCGTCATCCACAGCTTCTCTGCCTCCTTCCGGAGCTCCTCCGGCGTTGCATGCACACTGCAGTCCACAAGTGCATTTACCGCTGCAGACTCTCGAACGAGGCTTTTCGCTGCTGCCGTATCGTTGTACTGCTCATAGGCCGTGGTCTGCTTCTTAAAGAAAGCAAAGGTGGCGGCCATACGCTCCTGGCTTTCAAGCTCATCCTGCCGCCGTGAAATGCTGAATACAAGCGTGAGCAGGACGATGCCGAACATGGTGCAGATCAGCAGGAAGGCGCTCGTCGGCAGGCTGCGGTCGCTCCCCTTCTTTTTTAATGCACGCTTATCTTTTGCCCTCAGCATGTCACCGGTCTTTTCCTTCCTGGCCGCTTCCGTGCCTCGCTCCGCGTTGGCCGGAGCACTCGTCTCCTTCGGATGCTTCATATTCTTCATAGGCGTATCATCCTTCAAGTCCGTCTACCTCCAGATAGCTTTTCGGGTTGTCCAGATAGCGTCCGATGATCTCTTCCATCGTTCCATCCTCACGCATTTCCTTCAGGGTTCGGTTGAGCTCCTGATCGAGCCCACGCGAATCATCGAGACGGAACGCTACGCCGAGTCCCGTCGTAAGCAGTGGCTCCGGCAGGATGCGAAAATGCGCATCGTAGTCCTTCATATACTGGAGAATCGCGGTTTCATGTGCTGCCAGCGCATCCACATAGCCACAGTCCAGTGCCGCATACTGAAGGCTCCGGTTCTCCACACTGACCACATCCCCAAGCGGTGGAATCTCTGGATCCACATGGTTCAGCAGCAGCTCCTCCGGCTTCGTCGTGGTCTGCACGGCGATGGTCCTGCCCCCAAGGTCCTTCACACTCTCGATATCGCTGTCCTCATCGACGGCGATCACCTGACGGCTCACCATATAGGGACCGGCCCAGCGGTACTGGTCCTCTCGTCCATTCATGGAAAAACAGCCCCAGATACAGTCAATCTTCTGGTCCTCCAGAAGCTGGTTCTTCTCCGCCCAGTTGATAATCTGAAAATCTGCCTGATAGCCCATCCGTCGAAAGGCCTCCTCGCCGATCTCAACGTCAATGCCGGTCGGATCCCCGTTTTCATCGAGGTAGGTGAAGGGCGGATAGGTGTCGCTCCCGATGATAAGGGTGGGCAATGCTTCCGTCGTCTGTGTTGTCTTCTGCCGCGCACAGCCCATCAGCGTTGCCGCGCTCAGCAGCAGTGCAAGCAGCACGGTGGTTTTCTTTCTCATGGTTTCCTTTCTGATTTCAATCCACGGTGGCCCGGATCCTTCATTTGTCTTCGACCGGCGGTCCATTTCATATTCCAGGGCGAACCGCCGGGCCCGTCTCAGCCTGAAGTCGCTATGTCAGGTCCTTCTCAGCTCGGGTCCTTCCTTTTTTCCCTTCTCCTGATACATGCGAAGATCCGCCTTACGAATGGCCTCCGCAATCGGGTGCACCCCAACGACGCCTCCGATGGAGACGGAAAGCTGCAGCTCCGGATAGTCCTGGAGATGAATGCTTTTCACCGCGTTTTCAATTTCCTGCATCTTCTTCTGCATTTCCTCCTCCTCGATCTGTGGGAACAGGAGGAGGAATTCATCCCCACCATAACGAATGAGGATATCGCTCTTTCTGGTGCAGTCCATAATGGTGCTTGCAATGCTGCGCAGCACCGCATCACCGGCAATATGTCCGAAGGTATCATTGACCTTCTTAAAATGATCTGCATCAATGACCATCACGCATTCCATGCCTTCAAGGTGCGCGCGGTAGTTTTCAAAGTATCGCCGTGAATAGGCATTCGTCACAGGGTCAATGAAGAATTCCATGTTTTCGCCCTGGCTTCGGTCAAGAAGGAAGCGGGTGCCATTGGCATCAATCCAGCGGCCATCGCTCATCTTGCTCAGCATCTCCAGAACGCAGGCATTGCCATTCAGGTTTACATATTTTGAAAGCACGAAATAAATATCGGTACTCGTAAATTCCAGCTTATTGAGGCTCGTCTTCTGCTGCAGTGCACGACTCGAGGTGCAGTTTGCGCAGGCGCCTGCATTGCCCCAGAATGCCGCACAGTGCTGATCCGAGTGGCGAAGAACGCCCTTCTCATCCAGCTCCAGCACCTCAAGGTTCGTTGGATCCACGAGACGCACGACATCAAATACGGACTTCAGCAGCTTCACATTCTCAAGAAGCGCCGAGGCCCCCTTCTCCCGATCATGAAGAAGCAGCTCTCCCTTATCGGCTGCACTCTGCGGATCGGTCATCTGCCCGACGGCCCCGATGTAGTGCTCCGGCTGCCGGTCAGACCAGAGGGTGCGCACGCGAAGGTCGCACCAGTGGAATTCATCTCCACATGGGAAAAGAATGCTCATGGAAAACTCCGGGGTCTTCCGGGTCGTGGCATCCATGGCCTCCTGAAGACGCTTGAAATCAGCCTCACTCAGGGACTGGAAGCAGTCCGGATGGCTTACATTCTTCACGCTGTGCCGATACTGCAGTGGCTCATTCCAGTTTGTAATGTTGACGAGCTTTGAAAGCGCATCATACTCAAACTGAATGCCTCCGTTCATCGAGGCGAAGAAGTCCACGCGCTCCTGCATGAGGTCAAGGATGTTCTGGGCGCGATCATTGTTCTGAATCTCCGCATGCGCGAGAATTTCATCCGACAGGTGCTTGATATCCATACGATATGGCGTTGCGTCTGCGTCCCGTCCCGTTGCAATGCGAAGCTGCGGCGCCGTATCGAGCAGACACTCGAGCAGCAGGGGATTAAACGCCCCGCACTCTCCGTTCAGAATCATATGGATTGCCGTTTCATGGTCGAAGGCCTTCTTATAGCAGCGCTCACTGGTCAGTGCATCGTAAACATCCGCGAGCGCCACGATCTGCGCCGCAATCGGAATCTGCTCTCCAATCAGTCCATCCGGGTAGCCGTGCCCATCCCAGCGCTCATGATGCCAGCGACAGATTTCGAGGGCATAACGGTACAGCGGCTTGTCCTTTCCGACATTGGTCTCCTCCAGGATGTGGGCACCGGCCGCCGAGTGCGTCTTCATGATCTCGAACTCTTCCTTCGTGAGCTTTCCCGGCTTATTCAGGATTTCCTCTGGAATCGTGATCTTTCCGATGTCATGAAGCGAGGATGCCGTCTTGATGAGGGCAATGTCTTCCTCGGTCAGGTGATACTCCTGCGTCTTCTGTACGAGCTGATGAAGCAGCAGCTCCGTGATGTTTCGAATGTTTCGGATATGATCGCCGCTCTCATGGTTTCGGAGCTCGACGACATTGCTGAGGATATTCACCATGATGGTGTTATTCTCCTCCTTCTCCGCAATCTGATCCGACACCACCTTCATGAGTCGCTTCTGATTTACATAAAGATTCAGCGTATTTTCAACTCTGCGGCGTACAATGTAGATATTGAACGGACGCGGAATGTAGTCCGTAACCCCAAGATCATAGGCATGCTCCATCGATTCCACGGATTCCTCCGCGGTAATCATGATGACCGGCACCTCCCGAATCCAGTGGAAGCGGTTCATCTCCTCCAGCACCTGGAAGCCATTGAGCTCCGGCATATTCACATCAAGGAGCATGAGGTCAATGTCGAGACGCTTCTCCAGTATGCAAAGTGCCTCACGTCCATTCGATGCCTCCACATAATTATACTGGTCGCCCAGCATATCGATCAGCATCATGCGGTTCATTTCCGCATCGTCAACAATCAGAATGGTCTGTCGATTCATGAAGTAATTACTCCTTTACATACATCTATGATCTTCGCCGGCCCGCCGCCCGGGATTTCGTCCGTGCGGCTTCGTCGGTCAATGTCTCTGTCCGGTCCTGCTTTCTTCCGTATCTGGAAGCTTCGCCGGTCAATGTCTCCGTCCGGTCCTGCTTCCTTCCGTATCTGGAAGCAGTCTTGCATAACGCAGTCTCCAGTACAGGCGACTCGCAATCGGACGCTCCACCGTCTGAAGCTTATCCATGAAAAGGTCGATGGTGCGAAGCTCATAGCGCTCGAGCGCCTCCTCCCCATAGATGGCTTTTTCAAACAGGTATACAACTCTAGTATAATCCCCTTCGTTCACATCGGCTAGCTGTTTTGTCACGCTTTCGTCAACTTTCTCGGTGTCAACGGCAAAATGCGCGTCGATGTCACGAAGCATCAGCAGATGATACAGCCATCTTCGGCGAAGCGCAATCCTCGTTTTCGGATCCGCCTTCTGGAAGCGGCGGCGGGCGTTCCACTCTGAAGCGAAGCGAAGCAGCTCGAGAAGGAGGAAGGCGATGAAAAGAAAAATAAGAAGCGCGCTCACGACACCGAGACAGATGCGTCCGATGCTTTCAAGCACCCGCTGCGGAAGGGGCACCTCCTGCTGCGCACTGCTCTCGCCCTCCTGGGACAGGGGATCCGCCCCTGTATCACTGTCCTCCAGCATGGCGGTTTTCTTCGGTGTCTCCGGAAGGGACACCATTTCCTGCAGCTGTACGGCATCGTAGTAGTACCCTGGGGTCACATCCACCGGCAGCCAGCCAATGCCATCAAAATACACCTCAATCCAGGCGTGGGTATCCTGCCCATTCACATCGACGCTTCCATTTTCGGAGGCACCCAGACGTTCGCCCGGTACATAGTAGCCCTCGACATAGCGGGTGGCAATGCCCTGCAGCCGCAGCGCCTCGGCTGCTGCGGACGCATACATCACTGCATTGCCCGCCTCTTCACCACGAAGGAAGGCGCGGAAGCGGCGATCTCCCGCCGTTTCCTCGGCGCTGCTCTCACCTGCATCCGTCGCTGAGAGAGCAGGATCTCGCGTGTACTTCATGCTCGTGCTAAGCACCTCCCGTACATGGTCAATCGCCGCATAGATGCTGTCCTTCTCGTGTACCTCGTCGGACCAGAACCGCTGCTCCAGGAGCGGCTTCATTTCGTCCGGCACCACGGTATAGCGGTCGTAGACAAAGCTTCGGTAGACGGCCTCCGCCGAGGCATACTGCTCCTGTGCCTCCGTTTCCGGGTGCTGCACCCAGGCTGCACGGACCGTGAGCTCCGACGGCTTCTCACTGGAGCGTTCCGCCACTGTATAGGCATCGCTTCCATAGAGTCCCGTCACCGTAAAGCGCTGATCCTGCTTCTCGTTCGCGCGGCTGATGCCAATCTTCTTCGTGGAAACCGGGATATAGAAATAGTCCCGGGATGTGCCGACATTCTGAATCAGAAGATGGTTTTCCAGTGGTGCATCCGTTGGATCCGAGAGGGCATAATACTGTGCGCTTTCGGTGAGCGGGTCGAAGCCCTGCGTCTCCAGCCAGGACAGAAGTCCCGCATAGCTTCCACCATAGGCTGCATCTGAAAACGGGATCCAGCAGCCATCCTGATACGCTGCACCGACGAAGCCCCGAAGGTAGAGGTTCTTCTGCTGTTCGCTCTGTACCCGTAGCAGGGTGTCAGTATCCGTATGAAGCATTGCCTCTTCCGCAAGTGCTCCCTCCGGCAGACGCTTTTCCCCATAGCGGATCAGCTGGAGCTCCTGCTGACTCCATGCGCGGAGTGCAGACATCGCCGTCCACTCGCTCGCTGGCAGAAGGGCCGTCATCCCACTGATGGAAAGCACCGCGACCGCAAAAAAGAAGCGTGCATGGCGGCTCAGCTTCGCCTGCTCTGTCAGAATGCTGAGACCGATCACGGCACAGGAATACAGCGTATCCGCCCACGGGTTCACCCAGGAAAAGAGATACTGGAGAAGCAGGAGGAGAAGCCCGAGGACAATCCCTGCCGTACGATGCCGATCCCGGACAATCTCCGCGAAGATCCCGCTGAAGCTCATGGCAAGCAGAATAAGAACGGCCTGCAGACTCGACAGAAGCTCTGGTGAGGCATGAAGCTGCCCATCGAAAAGGGCAGACAGCATTGTCAGACTCTCCTCTTCGAGTCCTGGAACGGACAGGAGCGCGAGCCCGCCCTCATACACGGAATTCCAACGTGTAATCAGAATATCCATCCAGAGAAGGACGCCCTGTATGAGCGCCTGTGGGGTAAGCACGAGCAGCGCCAGCCCCCACAGAAGGGTCCGAAGTCCGCGTCGAAGAAGGGTGTTCTCGAGGCCGGACGTCAGCACAAAGAAAAGGCTCGTGCCAAGCGCCGCCGGAATCACCCACGGAAAAGCGAGGGCCGTCGGCTCCGACGAGGCGATGCCCGCGAGTGGCGTCGTCAGCATCCAGCTGGCAGAAAGGGCCAGAAGGAGAAGGATCACCGTCGACCAGATCGAAAATCGGACCCTCGTTGCCTCTTTATTCAGTTTGAGTTCGATTACCATCGGTTCTGGCATGGCTCTCTCCTGTTTTTTTAAGCTTAATCATGAAGCTGAACCGTGTGATCCGCTGTCTGCTCTGCGGGTACGCGCACCTCCGTGCACGCGATTCCAAGCTTCCTGTACTGTACCTGCTGTACGGCATCCTCCGCCGAAAGCACTGTCACGTCGATCTCTCCCTCCAGGGGCCGGAGATCCTCGGAATATGTGCCATCCGCCAGAATAAACAGGCGCGTAAAGCAGCGCGCCATCTGTTCCGCCGAAAAGCTGCGGAGACTTCGCCCACGCTCGAGCGACGCCCGGGTCCGCATCCACTTTTCCATCTGCTGCGCCCACTGTCTCAGGTCGCGGATCTCCTGCACGCTCATACCCTCGGTCGTCAGCAGAAGGAAGCAGAACGGGAGGCCCATCCGAAGAAGCCGTTCGCCCAGTGCACGCGTCAGACTGATGGCGCGATTCCGCTCAGCCAGCGAGGAATCCTCCCCAAAATCCGGCATCAGGGCAAGCTCATAGTACGCCGGATGGCTCGCCTGTCGAAGAATCAGCTCCTCCAGCTTCGAGGAAAGCTTCCAGTGAACGGCACGGAGGTCATCGCCCGGCTGATAGCTTCGAAGATCGAAGACCTCGCTTCGGTCATTTCCCGCCCGATTCTGCTGAAAGCCCTCGCGATCCAGCGTGCCAACTGAAATACCTGAAAGCGTCAGCTCCAGCTTCGTCTCCTCCGGATAGATCAGGGTGCACACCGGTCGAAAGGCGACGCCCTTCACGGAAAACAGTCCCATCAAGTCCACAAGCTTCACTGCACGACAGTGGAACTGCACCTCCCCTGCGAGTGGCACATGGAAGCGGATTTTCTGACCATGCTGTCCATTCTGAATCGGAAACTCGATGTGCTGTAGACTCGTGATGCCAAACATGGTATGCCGCACCTCGATTTCCACTCTCATCGCACCGACGGCAAAAACCGGGCGCTTCGTATTTCCCACAAGCTCAAGGGTCATCTCCTGTCCAACCCTGCCACTGCGTGGCAGCCGGAGCTCGAGCCCCACATAGGAGGCTTCTCTCTGGAGGCAGAGGCGAAGCGCCAGGATCCATACAGCTAAAACGCAAAGCAGCATGGCCGCATAGCGTCCGCTGAAAAGAAAGCTGAAAAGCAGGAGCGTCAGTACCGTCAGCAGAAGCTCGAGTCCATGCCGTTTTTCGGCACTCATCGTGCACCTGCCTCTGCATCCGACAGTGTATTCCGTAAAATCTCCGTCAGCACATCCGCAGCATGAACACCATCGATGCGCGCCTGCGGACGAAGCACGAGACGATGGGCACAGACGTCAATGAACACACTTCGGATATCCTCCGGTGTCACATAATTCCGCTCCTCCAGCACCGCATGCGCACGCGCCATACGGACGAGCGCCAGAACGGCACGTGGGGATGCGCCAAGCTCCACCAGCGGATGCTCGCGCGTCGCCTGCGCAAGCCGAGCCGCATAGGTCAGAATCGCCTCCGTCGCCTTCACGGACGACAGGTACTTCTGCACCTCCAGAAGGCTCTCCGGCGTTGCGATGCACTGAAGCTCCTCGAGCGGATTCTGGTAGCGCTGTACCTGCAGAATCTTTACCTGATCCTCGACACTCGGATAGCCGATGGACAGACAGATCATGAAACGATCGAGCTGTGACTCCGGCAGCGGCTGTGTACCGGCCGCCCCGAGCGGGTTCTCCGTTGCAATGCA
>DJEQ01000056.1:20848-23692 GCA_002431355.1 Oribacterium sp. UBA5894 | reverse complement strand
AGCTGACAGTTGACCGCGCCCTCCCGGTATTCGAAGGCATTCGTTTCCCGGTTAAACATCGTAAAGCCCGTGATATCCGATGGCAGCGTATCTGGTGTAAACTGGATCCGCTTATACTGAAGTCCCAGAACCTTCGAAAAGGACAGAGCCAATGTCGTCTTTCCGACACCTGGGCAGTCCTCCAGAAGGACATGACCACCGGCATAGATGGCCATCAGGACCTTCTCAATGATCTCATCCTTTCCGATGAAGGCCTTTTTCACCTCCGCCACGATCTGTCTCGACTGTTCTATAATCATGTGTCTTTTTCCTCTCTGGACGCCGTCCGTCGTTTTCGGATCTCCGATGGGATACTGCGTTCCATGCTTTCAACTTTTATCGGCTCCGCGTCTTCCTCGCTTCGCCGTTTCTTCGCCTGCTTCGTTCTTTTCGCCGTGCGGGCATCGTCCTCTTCCCGCGTGAGTTCCGATGGGGAGGCAAGTGCATCCGTCTCCTTCGGCGTCTCCGAATCGTTCTCCTCTTCTCGTCGATCCTCAGAGCTCGTTTGCTCCTCCTCGTTCTCCTGCTTCGAAGCGCTGTTCTCGTCCGTTTTCGAAATCTCTGAGGACGTGCTGACCGTGTCTTTCTTCGGAAGCTCGGATGGAGTGCTGACCTCCGAAAGGTCTGGGTGTTCCGGTTCCTGCTCGTCTGTCAACGAAATCGTCAGGGTATCCGTTTCCTCCATACCGAGAAGCGCCCGTACCTTATTTTCATATGGAAGCAGAATCTCTGCCATCCTGGAAAGAATGCGTTCCTCCGCTTCCTCTGATAGCTGTCCATTTTCGTCAATGTCATCATCATCGATGAGCTGCCAGAGAAGCGTGAAATACATCTCTTCCGCACTGGCATAGCCCGCGGCCGGGAAGGTCCAGGCCTGAAGATAGGCCTCTTCCTCTCCATCTGGCACATCCACCGCTGTGAGGCCATCGAAGTCAAACGGGATCCAATCCCAGCTGTCATCGATGCCGAGTTCAAGGGTCGGAACAGCGCCGTTCTCTCCCGCCTTTGAAATATGAAGCGTGATGTCATGATCTTCACCACGGAAAGCCCCACTCTTGATGATGCTTAAGGTATCCTCCACATACAGATTCTTCAGATTCGGTGCATGTTGGAAGACTTCCTCTCCGATCGCATCCAGGTACCAGCCCTCCGGGAAGCCGAGTGTCGGCGCATCCAGCGTGAGCACGGTTTCCGGGCTGTACACCGATGTCAGGCTGAGGATGCCCGTAAATCTGTTTAACTGTGTGTTACAGAAGCTGAGATCTTCTCCCTTGATGGTCTCCATCCCGAGCAAGGTGCGGATTTCATTTTCTGCATCGACGCGGCGTTCAAACAGCATCTCATCAATCTCTGCCGTCGTGCTGAACGGGTACTGATTGACCAGCGTCTCGCGAAGAATGTGATACGCCGTCGCATCTTCCGTTCCACTCGTCCCCATAAAGGCATCGAGCCAGGCCGTACGGTACGCCTCCTCACAGCCCTCCGGGACCGTGATATGGAGATCCTGCCCTTCCTCTCCGGCATAGAAGCTGTAGTTATCGCTAATGTCAAAGATCGAGAGCGTTGGTGGCGTCGTTGAATTGATGTAAATATTCTGTAGCTTCGGACAGCCATAGAACAGGTGATTATCGAGGGTTGCCGTAATCCCCATCTCATCGTTCCCCAGTGTCATCTCTGTGAGAGCGGAATCCTCCCGGAACGCACCGGTGCCGAGATTAAAAATGCCCATATCAAGCTTCACCGTGCGAAGCTTCGCACACTTCGCAAAGGCCACATCACCGATCATACCGAAGCCGTCACAGTAAAAATCTCCAGACAGTGCTGAATTGTAAAACGCGGCACTCATAAAATCTCGATACAGAACGTCCCCTGAGTCGATTGTCATCGTATAGCCATCCGGGCTCTCGGAAGCCGTATCCATAAAGGAGGCGTAATAAAAATAGTAGCAGCTTTCTGGAAGCGTCACCTCCTTCGGCATCGTCTTTCCAGCCCGGAGAGCAATCCAGGCGCCTTCTGCAATGCCGTCGTCCGCTCCTACGCCGAAGAGCACATAATGCTCATCTCCGACATCCCGAAGCTCAAAGTGGTCAATATCCTCTGCCTGGAAGGAAGATTCATCGAAAAACTGTGTGAAATGATTCCAGTTCTCTGGATACCCCTCCACCTCCGCGCCGTCGAGGCAGAAGAGAAAGCTTTCCGTGACGTTTCGATCGATCAGGGGCAGCTTCGTCTCCAGCGTCGGTGCGTAATCGTTTAAAAACGTCGCCGTCTTCGCATTGGAAGCCACAAAGCGGAGGGCCGGGCTCTTCTCAAATGCATCCTTTCCGACTGTAATATCCTCCCGGGAATCAATGAGAATTCCTTCGAGCGCCTCACAGTGGAAAAAGCTCTGTGCACCGATGTGCCGTACCGTTTCCGGCAACCACACCCACTGAAGTGTCGCACTGCCTGCAAAGGCGCCATCCGCGATTCCAAGGAGTGGCAGCTCCGCATCCGTCCGGCTCACATCTGAGATGGAGCCATCAAAACGCGTAAGGTCAGATGGGGCATGCACCAGCACGAGTCCTGCATCCGTCGCGTAGTAGGTATAACCATTCTTCGTTTTCGTGAGCATCGACACATGGATGTTCGTACCGGCCAGCGCCGTCTCCATGGTCTTCTGCTGTGCTTCCGTATAGCAGTACACCTGCTGAATGCCACTACCCACAAGGGCCTCTCGAAGCTCCACCGCATTTCCATCGGCTGGGAGAATCAGAGTCGTCGCATCCGCATGGCTCAGCAGTGCGTTCTTTGCGATGCGCTTCG
>DJEQ01000056.1:10319-20711 GCA_002431355.1 Oribacterium sp. UBA5894 | reverse complement strand
GTGCCATTTTCAATCGTATAGGCGTGCTCCTGATCCTCCAGCGGCATGATATAGAAGTCCCGGTTTCGCAGCACCTCCTGCTCCTTCTCGATAAAGGCTGCAATCACTGCCTGCGGCAGCACGATCGTACTGCCATCCGAAAGCGCCTCAAAATTGATTTCCGGGATATCCTCCGCATTTTTACTGTGAAGAATCAGGGTCTGCAGCTGGTTCTTGTTCGGAAGCTGAATTTTCTGTACGCCAGACGGCACCGAAAGCTCCGTGCGAAGACTCGGCACGCCGAGAAGCTCCGTTTTTTCCGCATTATAAAGAATGCCATCCTGCGATGCATAGCGTGGATTTCCGTCTGCCACAGTATAGCGCTCTTCCACCGTCAGCTTCGGATCCTCGCCATTCAGATAAATGACCGAATCCGGGAGCTTCAGCTCCTGCACCGTGACCGGCGCTTCCGCATTCCGGAAGTCGACCGCCTGCACGTTTTCCGGCACCTCGAGCCGCTCTTCCTGCACGGCAGCCTCTTCCGTACCTTCTCCCGTCAGGGTATCCGGCAGCAGGCTGTGAAGCGCTTCACGCACCCTTGAAAGAAGGGACGAATGCTTCTCCGGATCGACTTCGGTCAGGGTCTGCAGCACGCAGAACTCCTGATCGTTAATGTCCGAATAATCTCCGGCACGTGTGGTAACGTACGCTGCATTGACCCAGAACCAGACGGAACGCACGTCAAAGCGTGCAGTATCATAGTGCTCCATCGGAAGCGGTTCCAGCACATGACGCCCGGTCGTAATCGTATAGATGAAGGGCACCTTTTTCCCATATTCAGTCCAGCCCGGGAATAAAGCATCCAGGGATGTGCCCAGGTCTGGATCTGGAAGGACTCCTTTCTGGAACGTATACAGATTCGTCGTCGTATCCACGTCCGGTGACGTCTTATCTGTATTCAGCACATCTCCACTCTTCAGCTGCTGATTTTTCCCTTCCAGGGCCTTATTCAGCACATAAAAGCGCGTATCTACCGGCTGATAATCAACGATTTCCTCATTCCAGGCATCCTTCGTACGGATGCGCCAGTGGCAGCGGATCTTCATCTGTCCATCCTGAAGGCCCGCCGGAATCGTCAATGGAAAATCCGAGCGGAAGCTCTCGCCACCATCAAAGGAAACCGCATCGATGTAAAAGAGCTTTTCCTGACCGTAATGCTCATCCGACCAGTAATGTGCAAATTCGCCATCCGCTCCAATCTCCATAATATACGTATCAAGCGCACGGAACAGCGTTCGATCCGTAACTTCCTGTCCTGCATACAGGTATTCATCAATTTTTGATCGAATGTACAGATTCGTATTCTTGCCATCTGGCATTGGTGCCCCCGGTCCAATCGGGGTCGGAATGCCAAGGGCATAGTTTGGCACGTCCTTCTCCGTCTCCGGGTCCTTCACACTCTCTGCGAAATGATTATACTTTATGTCTTCATCCGTGCCAGTTCCAGTCCCGGTACCACCGGCGTCCTCTGTTCCACCGGTGCCCGTGCCGCCTGTAGTGCCACCTGCACTGCCGCCGCCTGCATTGGCACCACCCGAGGTGCCGCCTGCACTGGCGCCGCCACCGGCACCGGAACCGCCCGTACTGCCAGAACCCGAGCCACCGGCGCTGCCACTCCCGCCGGAGCTGCTGCTTCCTGGCTTTCCCGTCAGCGTCGTCTCGCCGTTTTCACGTACAACAAGATCGGTCGATCCGTCATGATCGGCCGTGATCTGATAGCTGTTCTCCATTCCCGGCAGTTTCTCTACCGGTGAATCGGACGCCTGTGCGCTGTCCACTGCACCGAGCTGAATATCCTTCGTTGGCATGTCCACGTCTTCCAGGTTATCCGTTGAAAGCGGCTGCTGGTTTTCAAAGAGGTAGTTTGCGGCGTCGGATTCTGCCTGTGCGCCGGTCGTTTCCTCGGCATCCTGCTCCCAGAAGGAGTCGTCGTTCTTCTCTTCGTCCTGTGTTTTTTCGAGCGCACTGTCCTCATTGTCCGGGAACAGCAGCTGATCATTTCGGAGGGCACGGCTCGACGAGAAGGGCTGAAAACGTGTGCCCTTCTGGTAGGCATAAACCCCATAGGCTGTACCTGCGGCCACCGTAATGGTCAGAGAAGATATCAGAATAATCGTTGAACGCTTCGGCTTCATGCCGTTCTCCTTACTTAGACTGTATGCGAAAGGGTCGTCTGGATGAGACTCCAGAGTGCATCAAAATCAATCGGCTTCGCCACATGATCATTCATGCCGCTTTCCTTCGAGAGGCGAACATCCTCGATAAAGGCATCTGCCGAAAGTGCAATGATCGGGATGCTCTTCGCATCCGCTCTCTCAAGGGCGCGAATCGTGCGTGCCGCGGTACGTCCATCCATCACCGGCATCTGTACATCCATGAGGAGGAGGTCATAGAAATGCGCCGGATGGGCCGTAAAGGCATCGACGGCGGCCTGACCATCCCTCACGGTTTCGATGGTTGCGCCCTTCTCCTGCAGGATCTCGGTCGCAATCATCGCATTGACCTCATTGTCCTCGGCCATCAGGATATGGCAGGCGACGGACGTCGTCACTGGAGCGCCCGCTCCCTCGCTCGTCTGCTCCGCTTCCTGTGCTGCTTCCGTCGCGATCGGGAAGCTGAGGTAGACAGTGAAGTCCGAGCCACGTCCCGGTACACTTTCTACCATGATATGACCGCCCATCAGCTTCACGAGCTGATCGGAAATCGCCATGCCAAGTCCCGTGCCGCCATAGCGCCGCGTGGTGCTCGCATCCTCCTGCTCAAACGGACGGAAAATACGATCCAGGAACTCCGGCTGCATGCCAATGCCGGTATCATGCACCTTCATGGCGAGGTCCACCTGTCCGTCCTTCAGCAGCATCTGATGGAAGCGAACGGAAATTTCGCCCTTTTCTGTGAATTTCGAGGCATTGGAAAGAAAATTGATGATGACCTGACTCACACGAAGTTCGTCTCCGATGACCCAGTCCACCGTCAGGTCCTCAGCCTCCACGGTATAGTGAATGCCCTTCTGCTCAAGGGTCTTCGCAAACATGTCATAGAGCTTTGTCTGGAAGGCCTTCAGGCTGAACGGTCGCTGCTCGAGTTCAACCTTTCCAGCTTCGATCCGGGACATATCGAGGATATCATTGATGAGGCTTAAGAGCTGATCCGACAGGGTATCCGCCTTCGCAAGATACTGCATCGCCGGATGATGCTCCGGAAGCTTTCCCTTCGCAAGCGTCAGCATACCGATGATGCCATTCATCGGCGTTCGAATTTCATGGGACATACGAAACAGGAAGCTCGTCTTAAACTGACTGGCCTCCTCTGCCTCATGCATCTTCTCCTTATAGATCAGCTCCCGCTGCCGAAGCTCTGTAATGTTCTGAAAAACAAAGATATCGTAGTCTTTTTCCCCGCAGCGATGGACAAGCACCCGGTAGTAACGGCCATCCTTTCGCTGAATCTCCGTGGAAAGCTCTGCCGCTCCATCCCATTTCAGGTACTGCTTCCAGAAGTGTTTCAGCTCTTCCGGTGACTGAAAGAAAGGAAGCACCGTCTCGACATCCTCCTGGAGACGTGAAAGTGATACACCAAGGAGCTTCTCGACATTGCCATAGGCGTAGCAGGGAAACTGCAGCCCACGATCATAGATGATGGAGACATGCTCTCCATCCATGGCGAGTCCATCCTCAAGGATCGCACCGAAGCCCTCCGCTCGAGTACGACGCCTCGAGGATCTTCCTCGGTCACTCTTTTCATCTTCCCTCTCATGAAGGCTGCGCTTCGGAAGCGCGCCAATTAAAATAACGGCCGCTACCAGCTCCAGGCCGCCGAAAAGAATCAGAAAAAAATGGCTGCCTAAGGTTGCAAAAAACTGGGTTGCTGCCGTCATATGTTCTCCTTTATGTTATGATGCTTCATTCCATGATCGCATCTCGTTCTATATCCATCCCGGAAGCGCATCCTTCGTTTCTGCCGGTGGAAGTGGTCGACGTCTCCATCGACCTGCTTTAGTTTCCTTCTCAGTCGACCTGTTTTAAGAGTGCGACCGTCTCATCGTAGCTGGTGCGTACCTCCTGGTACAGTGACTCATAGCCGTCCATGCGACGACCACGTAAAAGCTCTGTGAGCTCGATGGCCGGCTTCGCAAGCTTCGAGAATCCCAGGGTGAGGCAGAGTCCCTTCAGGGTATGCGCTGCGCGGAAGGCGGTTTCCACATCGCCCTCCTTCAGTGCAGCGGTCAGCTGCTCCATGCTCTGATCATCCAAAAACTTCAGGGCAAATTTCTTAATCAGCGCCGCGTTCGGGATACGGTGTGAAACATCATTGTAATCCGCACCCATGTCGGCATAGCACTGTTCGATCGTCATAACGAGTCCTCCTATTTAATAAGTTAAGAACGTACTTTAAAATTTTAACTTTAGTTATATAACATTCTACAAAAAGAAATGCAAGTTCACAAGTAGAAACAAGAGCTGCTCACCAAAAAAAGAGCTGCCACATCCTGTCATGCAGCAGCTCACTTCATTCTATTTCAGGTTTTCAGGCCGAGATCCCGTGCTCCCGTCATCTTCTCCGGCAGCGGCCCGTTCGGCGTCCGTCTCTATGCTGATTCCTTAGTCCTCTTCCGACTTCGGGCTCTTCACAAGCTCATCCTCGCGGCAGATATGGTAGATGATGTCCACGCAAGGGTCAATGCCGAGAGATCCACTGTCAAGCGTCAGATCATAGTTCTGGCACTTTCCCCACTCCTGCTCGGTATAGTAGCGGTAATTAAATTTCCGCTTCTTATCCATATCCTTCAGCATCTTATCGGAGTTCTCCGGCTCCTTATAAACCTCGGTGATTCTCTTCTTCCGCTTCTCGATGTCGGCGTGGATGAAGACATTGAGCACATCCGTACGCTCCCGAAGGATGTAATCGGCGCAGCGTCCAACGATGACACACGGTCCCTTCGCTACCAGGTCGAGAATCACCTCGCGCTGCTTCGTCCAGAGATAATCCTCCGGGCTCATGCCATAGCTGTTTCGTGCCGAGAAGGAATACTCAATCCAGTTCCGGGCACTGGCATACTCGCCCTGCTTCTTTACATATTCCTCTGCGAAGCCCGTCTTAAAGGCGGTCTGCTCAATGATTTCCTTATCATACAGTGGGATGCCAAGCTTATCCGCGAGCTTGCGGCCAACCTCACGTCCACCGGAACCATACTCTCTCGAAATTGTAATGTAATTAATCTTCATCGTGTGCCCTCCTGTATGCTGTTTGATGAAGTGAATTCTTCCCTTCATCTATCTGTATTCTATCATTTTTCTTTCATTTTTTCAAATAATGTGAAAATAATTTTCGAAGTCATCGCTGCATCGATGCAAAATTCCGCCTGAGGCCGGTGGGTTCCAGACGGGATCGGTTTGAGCCGGTCACGAAAGCTTCG
Organism: Oribacterium sp. UBA5894; assembly: GCA_002431355.1. Classification (GTDB taxonomy): domain Bacteria; phylum Bacillota; class Clostridia; order Lachnospirales; family Lachnospiraceae; genus Oribacterium. Next base: position 15,256 of record DJEQ01000056.1, on the reverse strand, counting down.
CTTCCAGTTTCTTCCATATAAAATAGAGTATCCAGCTCATGCCGAAGCCGAGCACCACATCGATGATCGAATGCTGGCGGATAAACAGCGTGGCCATGCAGATCAGCACCGCAAGGAGTGTTTCGAGATTTTTTGTCCGCAGGCGGATCGCGCTGCACTGTCGCACGACGATGTCAATGGCGATCGTGCTCGACACATGCATGCTCGGGCAGACATTGCGCGGCGGGTCAATGGAGCGAAGCCACTGCACACACTGTGAAAAAACGTCATTTCCGCTCAGCGGCTCCCGTAAATCAAGGCCGTTTGGGAAGACGGTATACACCACCATACAGATGGTATAGCCACCGAACAGGATGAAGCAGAGCTTCAGGAACTCGCGCTTCGTTCCGTAAAACAGGAAAAACACGAGAGCTCCCGGAAACAGCAGCCACCAGAGAGCATACGGCACAAAGAAGGCCGGAATCGTCGGAATCATCCGGTCAAGCGGCGTTTCAATGAGGTGCACCGCCTCCGCAGGCACGTTCCGAAGCTGCAGCATCCCGAAGTACAGGAGGTACGCCGGCAGGTAGAGAAGCCAGAGGGCATATTTATGAGTGGCAATATAGGCCGCCGGATCGCGCAGCGCCTCCCGGATCGGTATAAAATGATCATGACGAGAATTCATTTGCTATAACACTCCTTCAATTTCATATTCACGGACCATACTATCATATTTCAGGCACCCAAGAAAAGCACGGCGCGCTCCCGGGAGACGGGGCTGTCTGAAACCAGTACTCGAAGGCCGGAAAAATCTAAAATCGGACCTTAAGAAGCACTAGGCCCTCTGCAATCGCCGCGTTTTCCTGATGAAAACGCGACGTTGTCAGAGGGTGCTAAGGATAAATTCTCCAAGTGCTTCTAAGAGGTCCGATTTTGATTTTTGCACGGCCTTTTCGTGTGGTTTCAGACAGCCTCGTCTCCCGGGCCGCACGCCTTTTCTTCCGGTGCCTTCCTCCCTTAGCTCGCCGCGAACTGTGAATTATACAGCTTCGCGTAGAAGCCCTGTCGTGCGAGGAGCTCCTCGTGCTTTCCCTGCTCGATGATATTGCCATCCTTCATCACGAGGATGAGGTCCGCATTCTTAATCGTTGAAAGGCGATGCGCCACGATGAAGGAGGTACGGCCCTCCATCATGCGGTCAAAGGCATGCTGAATATGCAGCTCCGTACGGGTATCGATCGAGGAGGTCGCCTCATCGAGAATGAGCATCGGCGGCAGGCGAAGCATGAGCCGGGCAATGCAGAGAAGCTGCTTCTGGCCCTGGCTGAGTGCGCCCCCGTCCTCGCCGAGGATCGTGTCATAGCCCTGTGGCATGCGACGGATAAAGCTGTCGCAGTGCGCGCGCCGTGCGGCCTCCTGGATTTCCTCGAGGGTCGCATCCGGCTTCCCGTAGGCAATATTATCCCGGATCGAGGCGGACTTCAGCCAGGTCTCCTGGAGCACCATGCCGAAGTTTGCGCGGAGGCTCTCCCGCGTCACATGGCGGTTATCCTGTCCATCCACGAGAATCGCACCCTGATCTGCCTCGTAAAAGCGCATCAGAAGATTGATGAGGGTCGACTTTCCGCAGCCCGTCGGTCCGACGATGGCGACGGTCTCCCCCGGCTTCACATGCACATTGATGTCGGTAAGAAGCTTCTTCGTCTTATCGTACGAGAACCAGAGGTGTTCAATGTCAACCTGTCCACGCACGCCGCATGGTGTGGCGGTGTGCTGCGCGCGGCTTTCTGTGGCCTTTGCTCCGGCCCTTCCAGCCGAGGCATTTCCGGCTTCGCCCAGTACGAGCGCATCCGGTGCATCCGGCTCCATGGCCGGTTCATCCAGAATTTCAAACACACGGCTCGCGGACGCGATGGCATTCTGGAGCTCCGTAACGACACCGGAGATTTCATTGAACGGCTTCGTATACTGGTTTGCATAGCTCAGGAAGGATACGAGCTGTCCCACGGAAATAAAGGAACGGATCGCCATCACCGCGCCACTCACGCCGACGGCTGCATAGACGATCGAGTTCACACAGCGGGTCGCCGGATTCACAAGGGAGGAAACAAAGGTGGCCTTAAAGCTGTAGTCCGACAGTGTTTCGTTGATCTTTTCAAATTCCCTCTGTGCCTCCTGCTCATGGCCGAAGGCCTTCACGACCTTCAGATTTCCAATCATCTCCTCTGTGAAGGCTGTGATCTCACCGCGGCTCTCCGACTGATGCCGGAAAAGCTTGTAGGTGTGCTTCGCAATCTGTCCCGCCACCACGAAGCTGAGCGGGGTCAGTAAAATCACGAGAACGGTGATCAGCGGTTCAATGGAGAACATGAACACGAGGGTGCCGAGGATCGTGAGAACCCCCGTAAAGAGCTGCGTGAAGCCCATCAGAAGTCCCTGAGAGAACTGGTCGATGTCCGTAATGACACGGCTTGTAAGATCCCCCGCCGGATGCGCATCGAGGTAGCCGACCGGCAGCTCCTCGAGGTGGTTAAAGGCCTTCGTACGGATATCCTGTACCACACGGAAGGTCACGATATTATTGATGTGGTTCATGAGCCACTGCGCAAGGGCCGTGAGGAGGATCAGTACGCCCATGAGCTTCAGGCAGGACAGAAGCTCCGTCCAGTTCACATCACCCACACCGACAATCATGTCCACGGCCCGACCCGTCAGAATCGGGATGTACAGGGTCAGGACCACCGTGACGGCCGCCAGCACGACGCTCAGAATCACATGACCACGATAATGCTCAATATACCGGAGGATACGCTTGATGGTACGTGCATCCTCTGCCGTCATTTTTCTTGGTTTTCCCTTCGCCATCACTGTACCTCCTTTCCGTTCCTCTGTGCGTTTTCGGTATCTCTCGCGCCTTCTGCCTTTACGGCATCCGCGCGCTGCTCACGGGCCGCTGCGGCACTTCCGCGCTCCGCCTCCGCTGCGCTCAGCTGCGAGAGACAGATCTCATGGTACACAGGGCAATGCTGGTAAAGCTCGTCATGCGTGCCGATTCCGGCCACCTGTCCATCATCGAGTACGATGATCTGATCGGAATTCCGTACCGTGGAAACCCGCTGCGAAATCAGAAAGACCGTCATGTTTTCGGTATCCGTCTGAATGGCCCTTCGAAGTGCCGCATCCGTTGCGAAATCAAGCGCCGAGGCGGAATCATCGAGAATCAGGATCTCCGGGCGGCGCACCAGTGCACGGGCAATCGCCAGTCGCTGCTTCTGTCCACCGGAGAAATTCCGTCCCTCCTGCTCCACCGGAAGCTCCAGGCCCTCGCCCTTCTCTTCCACGAAATCATAGGCCTGTGCGGTTTTCAGTGCCGCCACAATTTCCGCATCCGTCGCATCCTGCTTTCCCCACTTCATGTTGTCGCGGAGCGTGCCACGGAAAAGTACGGAGCGCTGCGGTACGAGACCGATCTTCTCTCGAAGCGCCTTCAGTGAATAGTCCTTCACATCCCTTCCAGCCACAAGAACGCGCCCCTCTGAAACATCATAGAAGCGCGGAATCATCTGAATGAGCGTCGTCTTTCCGGCGCCGGTACCACCGATGACACCGATGGTCTGTCCCGGCAGGACACGGAAGTCAATGTCTCGAAGTGCCGGCTCTGCGCCCTCCGTATAGGTGAAGGATACGTGCTGGAATTCAACCTCCGGGAGGAGTCCATGTTTCACAGCCTCCGGCGCCCCCAGTGTTGCCTGCTCCATCCCGACCGTGGATGCGCATGCGCTTTCGGATGTCGTCGCCTCCTGCGACGTGACATACTGCGATGCGGATGCATTGGCCTTTACCGCGTGCTCTGCCACGGCCGGCTGCAGCTGAAAGATGCCATCGATCCGGTTCATGCTCGCCATCGCACGCGTGATCTGAATCACGAGGTTCGCAAGCTTGATGAGCTCAACGAGAATCTGCGACATATAGTTGACCAGCGCGACCAGTCCGCCCTGCGTCAGCGTGCCGTCATAGACGAAGCCGCCTCCTCGATAAATGAGGTACACCACGGCGAGGTTAATGATGACATAGGTCACCGGGTTTAAAAGCGCCGAGATCCGTCCAACGCCCACCTGCATCGCCGTCAGCTGTTCATTTTCCTTTCGGAACTCCTCGATTTCGGAGTTCTGCCGATTGAAGGCACGGACAACACGCACACCGAGCAGATTTTCACGGGTCGACTTCATGATCCGGTCGAGCTGTCCCTGGTTCGCGCGGTACATCGGCGCCGTCGTCAAAATGATGCCGAACACGACCACGAAGAGGACCACGATGGTCACGAGAAAAATGAGCCCCGCGCGCACGCTGATCGTGAAGGCCATGAACATGGCCCCGAAGACGATGAACGGGGAACGCATGAAAAGACGAAGCGCCATGTTGACGCCGCTCTCGACGGCATTGATGTCGGAGGTCATGCGGGTGATCAGCGTACTCGTCCCAAGGGTATCGATTTCCCGATAGCCGAGGCTCTGGATGTGCTGGAAAAGATCATTGCGGAGGCCCTTTCCGGTATGAATCGCCACCTTCGCCGCGAAAAACTGCGCCGTGAAGGAGCAGAGAAGGCCGATGGCTGCCAGCAGAAGCAAGAGTCCGCCCATGCGGAAAACATAGCCGAGGTCATTCTGCCTTATACCGTCATCAATCATACGCGAGATGACGAGCGGCACGAAGAGATCGAAGCAGGCCTCGAGGCACTTAAAAAGCGGTGCAAGCACCGCCCGGATGCGATAGTCCTTGATGTAAGACAATAAACGTTTCATAGGAACTCCCCTTTCAGTTTTCGGCGAAACGCCGATCTGATGTATGCCCACATTATACGCCTTTGTAAAGCCGGATAAAAGCATCGGCTGAAAAGAAGCCGTGGCGGGGTCCGGAGAGGGTTGCCCGAAACACAGTACTCCGAGATCGGAAAAATC